>CAYFQN010000240.1:1841-2958 GCA_964345285.1 uncultured Rhodothermales bacterium | reverse complement strand
AGCTCTCGACGAGCCGCGGCTGGGCCGTGTGGCTCCACGAGTACCTCGACGACTTCCCCGAAGAACGCCACGGCGCGGATCTGCTCCGGTACGCGCTGGCCACTACGCTCCCCGAAACGAAAGACGCCGATTTCAGCTGGGAAGCGTTTCAGCACCACGTCAACAGCGAACTAGCCGACGTGCTGGGTAACTTCGTGAACCGTACGATGACGTTCGCCACGCGCTACTTCGACGGCCGCGTGCCGCCGTTCGCCGAGCCGCGCAACGCCGACACCGACGCCCTAGATCAACTTAGCGACTTTCCCGAGACGATCGGTGCGGCATACGAGAACTACAAGATGCGCGAGGCCGTTTTTGAGACGATCCAGCTGGCGCGCGTCGGCAACAAGTACTTCAACGATACGGCCCCCTGGCACACGCGCACCGAGACTCCGCAGGCCTGTGCCAACACCATCCACGTGTCGCTCCAGCTCTGCGCATCCCTTGCCGTGTTGATGGAGCCGGTGCTGCCGCATGCGGCCGCCCAGCTGCGCGCCATGCTCAACCTGGAGGGCGTCCGTCCCAGCACGCCCGACGGCCCGGATGGATCCATCGGCTGGGACGAGGCCGGGGCGCCACTGCTCGATGAAGGCCATCCGCTGGGCACGCCCGACATTCTGTTCGAAAAGGTGAATGACGACGCCATCGACGAACAACTCGCTAAACTCCAATCTGCTAACACGTCCCAATCCATGAGCGACTCCACGACGGACACGCCATACGCCAAGCCCAAAGAGCAAATCACGTTTGACGATTTCATGCAACTCGATCTGCGCATGGGCACTGTCACTACGGCAGAGCCTGTGCCGGACGCTGACAAGCTGCTGCGCCTGGAGGTCGACCTCGGCTATGAGGAGCGGCAGGTGCTCGCCGGCATCGCTGAGCAGATGACGCCCGACGAGATTACAGGCCGCAGCGTGGTGGTCGTGGCCAACCTTGCGCCAAAAGAGATGTTTGGGCTGGAAAGCCAGGGTATGGTGCTGATGGCCGAAGACCGCGAGGGCACCCTCGTCCCAATCAGCGCTGACGCGGAGCCGGGCTCCGTCGTGCGGTAGTCCCCCTGTGCGGTAGTCCCCCT
>CAYFQN010000240.1:0-1741 GCA_964345285.1 uncultured Rhodothermales bacterium | reverse complement strand
TGCGGTAGTCCCCCTCACGACGCCTGTCCCAGAGGATAGCTATGGCGCGCATCGCTAGTCTCATCGCCATCGCCCTGCTGTGCGCGGGGTGTGGGGCGGCCCCGGCGCAAAACGTGCCGCACGACTCGGGCGGCCCGCTCCTGCCCGAGCAGGCCGCATACGATGTCACGTTCTATGACCTCAACCTGCGCGTTCAGCCGGACGCCCAGCGCATCGACGGGGCGGTGACCGTGCACGCGACTGCGACGGCGCCGCTGGAGCAGTTCGTGCTCAACCTGGATCGCTTGCTGCAGGTCCGTACGGTGACGCAGCAGACTCAAGGCGAGCGTCGGACGCTTAATTTTGAGCGCCGGGCCGACAGCAACCAGGTGTGGATCGACCTACCGCGCCCGGTCGAGGCGGGCGAGACGGTGCGGCTCACGGTAGGCTACGGGGGTACCCCGCGCGTAGCGCCCAATCCCCCGTGGGATGGCGGGTTCACCTGGGCCGAAACGCCCGACGGGGCGCCGTGGATTGCGACGTCCTGCCAAACCATCGGCGCCGACGTGTGGTGGCCGGTGAAGGACCATCCGTCCGACGAGCCCGACTCCATGGCAATCCATGTTACTGTGCCGGATTCGCTCGTCGTGGCGGCCAACGGCACGTTGCGCGGCATGGCCCAGCCGGCTAACGGGTGGCAGACGTACCGCTGGTTCGCCTCGACGCCGATCAACAGTTACGCCGTCGCGCTCAACATCGCGCCCTACGCCACGATCGACACGACGTATCGCAGCGTGTCCGAGACGCCAATCCCCGTTTCATTCTTCGTGCTCCCGGACGAGGAACGGGCGGCACGGCGCGTGCTGCCGGATCTGCTCGATCAGGTGCGATTCCTCGAAGAGACCCTCCGCCCCTATCCGTTTGCGGCCGACAAGTACGGCATCGCCCGGACGCCCTTCCTGGGGATGGAGCACCAGACCATCATCGCGCACGGATCCCCGCTAGGCAGCACCAACTCGCTGGGCTACGAGGCCGGGTTCGACGCGCTCCACTTCCATGAACTAGCGCACGAGTGGTTCGGCAACTACGTGACTGTGCGCGACTGGAAAGACTTCTGGATCCACGAAGGCTTTGCCACCTATCTCGAAGCGCTATATGCGGAGGAACTGCGCGGCGAGAGCGGGTATGCCGCCATCACGGACTACTTCCGCCGCCAGATTACCAACCGGCAACCCATCGCGCGCCGCGAACCGGCCACCGTCAGTCAGTTGTACGGGCGCGACATTTACTTTAAGGGTGCGATGGTGCTGCACACGCTCCGCCACTTCATCGGCGACGACACCTTCTTCGCATTCCTCCGGCGCATGGCGGGACGGCAAGCCGATCAGCCCGTGCATGTGACGACCGACGACGTCATCCGCATCGCTGAAGAGGAGGCGGGGCGAGACCTCGGCTGGTTCTTCGATGCGTATCTCTACCATGCCGAACTGCCACGCCTGGTCACGGAACGGAGCGAGAACGAACTTGATCTGCGCTGGGCGTCACCGTCCGAGATGCCGTTTGTGCTCCCCGTCGAAGTGCAAATCGATGGGGAAAACCGTGTGGTGTCGATGGACGGAGGCGTGGCTGTGCTCGACGTGCCTTCCGAGGCGTCCGTATCGATCGATCCAGCAAACGATGTATTGCATCAGTCCGCAGGCGATTAAGTGCTGAGAAGATGCTGTGTTCGAGAATGTCAAGTGACGCCGGGATGAAGCGAGGC
>CAYFQN010000239.1:0-3113 GCA_964345285.1 uncultured Rhodothermales bacterium | reverse complement strand
GCACCACGATCCGGTTCGACCTGCCGGAGCCGGCCGAGGTGAGCCTGACGGTCTACAACATCATGGGGCAAAAGGTGGCCCAACTCGTCGACGGGCGCCTGCCTGCGGGGCCGCACGCGGTCGACTGGGACGGCCGTAGCGACGGCGGCGCCCGGCTGTCGAGCGGGCTGTACTTCTACCGCCTCGCCGCCGGCGACCGGACCGAGGTGCAGCGCGTCACGCTCGTCCGATAACAGCGTGGGCTAAGGCTTTCAGACCACATGCTACTAGCACCTGCTCCACGACTTAATTCAGGAGGAATCGCAATGAAGGACACGAATCGATCCAGCGCCCAAGCCAATACAGATCAGCGTCAAACTTCGGACGTCGACAATCACGAGCAGCCAAGCCAAAAGCGATTTATTCCGCCCACTATAACGTGCCGCGGCAACCTAGTCGAGCGGACTAGGTGGGTGAGTATGGGCGTGAGCTAGTAGTCAGGTGAAGCGCGAGCCTGCAAGGAGCTAAAGCAACGTCAAGTTGTGCTCAGGTAAACGCCCATTTCAGCACTCCAAGGCCAGTCCCATTTAGGCATTGCCGAGTGATATACGAAGGGGCTGGTTGGATCTGCATAATGGGCCCGACCGGCTTCTTTGCTTCCATCGGCCTATCCGCGGCTGAAGATGTTCAATTCAGAACTACAACTGCCGTGAGAAATGCGTTTCGCACACTATGATAGAAAGAGTTATCGCTGTTGCCGCGCTGATCATCAGCGTGTTCTGCTCACCTGTTTTTGCGCAGTTCACGGTTACAGATACGCGGCCCTCGCAGGGGCAAACCGAGGTCGGCTCTTCAACCACGGTCGCTTTTGAATTCAGCGAGTCGATCGATCTTACAACCGACTGGAACACGGCCTTTTCGTACCATCCAGAAAGCGACATCACTGTCGAGAGTGTCGCGATTTGCTTGAGCCTCGTGGGAGAGTGTGACGTGGGTGGCGATAACGCGCGTTTCGTGCGTTTTGAGGTCGAGCATGAATCAGAGGGCGACTTCGCATGGGTGGTCGATGCCGTCCAAAACGGAGACCAATCAGCGTGGATCGAGCCGTTTGTGCTGCACTACACCACCCGCTCCACCATTGGGCAACGAGTGGTTCAGGGCACCCTTGCCAAGGCCATGTCCACCTCACTCATAAGCTCCTCGCGATCCAAGAGCACGGGGGCAAAATCGGCGCGGCTACGAAGCACCCTGCGCCGCTTACTAGAGGGTGCGCAGCAGAGTGGCTTGGGGCGTCCTGTATTTTAGGCCGCGCCGGGTGGCGAAACCAAGCGCCCTGTCTTGAAGGACGCGGCATCAGACTTGGGCGTGGGGACAGCAATCCAAACCCGTAGCGATGAACGGGTGACACTGGCAAAGGCCTCCGCGCCGTACGACGCGACGCGCGTTTACCTGCTGGAGGAGTTCGATACCGCAGAGTCCAGGTGGACTGTGCGTGGAGCAGACGCTATCACGGGCACCTCTGGCTCCTACAAGGTAGAGCACGTTCGGGAGAACGGCACGTACTGGCCGGTCGCCGTGCGCTACGCCGGACCCGATGCTCGGGAAATTGTAGCGCTCGGTTTCTACGACGCGAATGGGGACGGCGAGCCCGACCCCGTTACGGTCGGCACGAGCGATCGGACGGACATCGATCTCACACTCTACGAGTTCTCGCTGACGACGTCTGGGGACAACCTCGCCGCGGCCGACGCGGAGGCCGCCCCCTTGGCTGACGACCAGTCCCTGATCATGATCGAGGCAGGCGCCGGGGCGCGGCCTGCTGGCACGGCGTACACTTGGCGTTACACCTACTATTCCCCTTCTCTCCTGAAAAAGGCAGAAGTCACTGTGGATCCGCTCGGCACCACGGCACAGACCAGCGCGGCCACGAGCCGGACGGTCCGGATGGCCCCACTCGCCGTGCCGGCCGTAGACAGCGACGAGGCGCTGCAAATTGCTCTCGACAGCGGTGGGGAGGCGTTCCTTAGCCAGTATTCGCAGGAGGACATATCCACGTCAATTCAGGCGGGCAATCTCTACTGGTACGTAAGCCCATCGACCACGACAGAGACGTTCTGGCGCGTTGAGTTTTTGGCTGCCGTCTCGTCTGGCGTCGAGGCGTTCCGGCGCTACATCGATACGGAGACCGGCGTTGTGCTCGACCCGACGGCGCTTCCGGTCGAACTGACCTCATTCACGGCCCAGGCGACTGGTAGAGAAGGGATCCTCTTGCGTTGGGAAACGGCCAGCGAAACGAACAATGCCGGCTTCGAAGTGGAGCATCAGGCACCCAGCGCTAATGCCTTTGCCACGGTGGCTTTCGTGGAGGGAGCCGGTACCACATCGGAAGTCCAACAGTATCGCCATCGGGTGACAGAAGCAGTGCCAGGCGTACATCGATTCCGACTCAAGCAGGTCGACACGGACGGTGCCTTCACCTACTCGCCAGAGGTCGAAGTGCGCGTGACGCTCAGCGAATCGCTCGTGGTTGAGGCGCCCTATCCGAATCCGCTGCGCACTCGGGCCACGATCCGGTTCGGCGTGCGCGATACGGGCCCAGTCCGCGTGGAGCTCTACGACGCGCTGGGGCGGCACGTGCGCACGCTTCACTCGGGTGATGCCGAGGGCGGGCGTATGCATGAATCACACATCGACGCGCAGGACCTAGCAAGTGGGCTCTACTTCCTCCGCGCGCGAGGACCGAGAGGCGGCACTCAAACGCGAACCATCACCGTCGTGCGATAGCTGGGATAGCTGGACTGAGACTTCCAGTAGGTTCGTTCATCCCATGCCCCACTGCGCCACTTTCCGATATTAACGGGTAAATCCTACGAGACTGGCGTTCCGTTTCAACCGATCCAGGAAGGGTTGGGAAGAAGTAGAGATCTCAGCTGCAGCCGCCAGATACGGCTGAAGCGATTTCCTCAATCCGCTGTGAGAAAGCGTTTTGATGAGTTCGCGCTGCTAACGTGTCACTCTCAGGCTCTAGTTCTCGCTAGTTGCTCCCCCATCTACCTAGTGTTCACAGCGCCTCGCCTGTGTGGCGCTCGGTGCGCGGTCTGAAGTTTGTGGCTTGGTGGGATCGGGTTCGCGAA
>CAYFQN010000238.1:0-3592 GCA_964345285.1 uncultured Rhodothermales bacterium | reverse complement strand
GGAGGCTGGGAGAGCAGCGCCGAGGGGCACCACGTCGGGATCGGAAAGGGACGCGACGAGCCGCATAACGCGATCCGCCGTGTCAACACGGCAGCAGTACTTGGGAGGGATGGTGATGGTCGGCTCGGTCACCGGGATGCGATCAATAGCGCGTACGTAAAACCCTGACTGGGGCTGCGCTTCGATGAGACCATGATCTTCAAGAATCCGGTACGCGTGTGTCACCGTCGATATGCTCACGCCCTGCGTGGTGCTAAGCTGGCGCACCGATGGGATTTGATCGCCCGGTTGAAGCGTGCCGGTTTCGATCATGGATGAGATGGTCGAGGCAATCTGCTCGTACAAAAAGCCGTCGTCACGGCGGATGAACGGGTCCATATCGGTTACCTCCTAATCGGTTTATGACGCTGGTACTAGATAGCAGGCAGGGGCCGTACCATACAGATGCAATTTCCGCTGATAAAACCAGTACAGTTGTCGGTTGGGTAGTGCGCGGTGTCGGCGCGATTGAATCATGCCGGGGCGGAGCATGAGTAATCAATCATTCATGCTCCGCTTCAGGTTGCCGGCTGGGAGGATCATGAGGGACAACGCGGAATTGGATAGATTCCTGCTTGTGAGTCTGGAAGGGGGTCAGCTTGTCGAGGAGACGATCGTGGGCATCACTGCCGGACCACCGTCGAAGCGTGGGCTCGGAGTCGAACCGTAGACATAGGTGGCATTCCGTGGGCCGGTTCAACGGGCGGAGTTGGCGGAGCGATCGAAATCCTTCAAAACGATCCAGTTCGGCACGGACGGCGCACAGCCACGCCGGAAAGAACGTTAGCCCATCCTCATTGAGGCGGTGCCGCACGTGAACAACAATCATGGTTTAAGGCGGATGTGGTGCTGGTGTGGAGACAGGTCGCCGATACGATGTGGGGACCGTATCAGTGTAGGGTGAGCTATACAACATGGGCAGCCGACCGGCCGCTAATGAGCTGCTCCGAACGGATCGGATGGCCAAAGTGGGGCACGACGTGATCGATCACGTGCCTCCGCTGATCGGACGTGAAAGCGCTCGTAGCGTCCTCGACCACGTGCACGGAATACCCGAGATCATGACCGACTCGCAGGGTGCTTTCCACACAGACGTGCAGCGCGTACCCCGCGAGGTAAAGGTTTGTCACATCGTTATTCCGCAAGTAGGCATCGAGGTTAGAATGCGAAAACGCACTGGCGCCGACCCGGCCTGCCACGACAAATTCTCCATCGAGCGGCTGGAAGTCTTTGGCAAAGAGGCGGCCCGTGCCGGTCCACGTGCCCGCGTCGGGGATCGCCGCAAAGAGGCCGGCTGTGCCACGTCCCCCGATTTCTGGGTAGCCAGGCTCAAACAGGCACGGGACGTGGACGACGTGCATATCGGATGCTCGCGCGACGCGAAGTGCACGGCGAGCGCCTTCGACCGATGCCGAGAACTGGCTTCGGTCTTTTATGAGGGCGTTCAGTTTCCCGATTTTAGGGTCGAGCCATTCGCGCTGAAATTCGATAAGGAGAAGGGCCGAAGAGGCATCCATCATGCTGGCTTCGTTGATTCACGTTGCTATAAATCTACAATCTGTGTAGACAATCTACAATTGGAGCAAAGGGGCTGTTCCGATCGTTTGTGGCCAAGAGTAGCCGTGACGTCCTTGACAACACACAGATAATGAACATGGCTGATACCTCGGATGTCGATTCCACGGATAGCGCGTCCTCGTTGCCAGAGAGTGAATCCCCCGAGGAGGTGCTTATGGATTTCGAGTTTCTGTCTCGGCTCGTCGTCGGCATTGGGGAGGTCGCCGAAATTACGGGCGTCCCGAAACGCAAGCTGCGGTACTGGCAGAAGAAAGGGCTGATTGATTCAGTGCGCGACGACTCGGGAAGCACGCGGCGATTCGACTACCTCAACATCAAGAAAGTCCTGCTGATCAAAGAACTGATCGACGAAGGGTATACGCTTAACGCAGCGGCTGATAAGGTGCGCCAGCGCATGGAAATGATTGATGGTGCGTTCCGTCGCCTCGCCGAGAAAGTCGATGATTAGGTGCGTCCGGGCCGACGTCGTCTTTATCGGTGAGGCGTTCGTCATTATGAGTGCACGCCAATCCATCATCAAAGGGATCATCAACGGGTGTACTCATGACAGACCGTTTGCCAGTTGTAGTTATCGGAGCGGGGCCAGTCGGACTGGCCGCCGCGAGTCATCTCTTGGAGCGCGGGGAAACGCCGCTCGTCTTGGAGGCCGGCGCGGAAGCCGCCGCCTCCATCCGCGCGTGGCAGCACGTGCGGCTCTTCTCGCCGTGGCGCTACAACATTGACCGGGCGGCCGAGCGGCTGCTCCACGAGGCGGGGTGGACCGCGCCCGACCCGGACGCGCTGCCGACCGGACGGGACCTGCGCGAGCAGTACCTTCTCCCGCTTGCCACCGAGACGCCCCTGGCGAACCGCATCCGCTACGAGTCGAAGGTCGTCGCCGTCGGGCGGAAGGGGCGCGACAAGATGAAGACCGCCGGGCGCGACGCCCGTCCGTTCGTGCTGAAGGTGGAATCCGGCGACACCGCTGAATGGGTGGAAGCCCGGGCCGTGATCGACGCGTCGGGTACGTGGCGCGGCCCAAATCCCGCGGGCGCAAACGGCATTGCCGTGCCGGGCGAAGAGGCGTTCGGCGCGTTCATCACGTACGGCCTCCCCGACGTGCAGGGTGCGGCGCGGGCCCGCTACAGCGGCGAAACGACCCTGGTGGTGGGCAGCGGCCACTCGGCCATGCACGTCATACTGGACCTGCTGACGCTTCAGGAGGACGCCCCCGGCACGCAGATCGTATGGGCGATGCGGTCGGCATCCATCACCCCCGACGACTTTGGCGGCGGGGCCGGCGACGCGCTCCCGGCCCGCGGCGCGCTCGGCGAGCGGGCCTACGCCGCCATCCGGGACGGGCGCGTGCGCGTCGCGGCGCCATTTCTGACCCGTGCCATAGAGGCCAGCGCGTCCGGCACCACGCGGCTGCGCGTCCTCGGCGATGGGCGCGAGGGGGACGCCGCGCTTGAGGTGGACCGGCTCGTCGTCACCACAGGCTTTCGCCCGGACCTGGACATGCTCCGCGAGGTGCGGCTCGACATCGACCCCGTGACGGAGTCGGTGGCCGATCTGGCGCCGCTCATCGACCCGAACGTCCACAGCTGCGGCACCGTGCCGCCCCACGGCGTGGACGAACTCACCCACCCGGAGGAGGGCTTCTTCATCGCCGGTATGAAGAGCTACGGGCGCGCCCCAACATTCCTTCTGGCCACCGGCTACGAGCAGGTGCGCTCCATCGCCGCGCACCTGACGGGCGACCACGAGGCAGCCGCGCGCATCGAGCTCAACCTGCCCGAGACGGGCGTCTGCAGCGCGCCCGCGCTCGCAGGCGGCACTGGGGAGAACGGGGCTGCGTCATGCTGCGGGCCGGCGCCCACCGTAGAGCCGGGTGCAGAGATTGCCACCGCTTCTGCAACGGCGTGCTGCGCGCCGGAGCCAGTGGCAGAGCCGGCCGCGGAGCCTGCAGCGGCCCTTTCCACCGGATGCTGCGCTT
>CAYFQN010000237.1:2651-3724 GCA_964345285.1 uncultured Rhodothermales bacterium | reverse complement strand
CCTGCCGCCACGCGCAGTCGACCTCGTGGAAGCCGGCGCGCTCCATCGCCTTGAGCTGCGGGAAAAGGTCGAGCGTCCCCACGTGGTCGCCCACGAGGAGGTGCCCGCCCGGCGTGAGCGCCTCGCGGATGCTGCGGAAGAGCAGCTCGTAGCGCGTCTCGGCCTCGGCCCGGTCCACGTCGTGCCCGATGATGGCGTGCAACGCGAGTGAGGCCACGACCACGTCGTACGGGCCGTTCGGCAGCGGGTCGCCATCGGTTGACATGGTCGCTTGCAGCGTCTCGAAATCAGGTGTCAGCGTCCCAATCTTGTCGGCGGCCAGCGCGAGAAGGTCTGCATCCTGATCCAGTAGGACGACATGCACGCCCGGGTAGGCATCCAGCACGGTAAACGCGGCGTTGCCCGTCCCGCACGCCAAGTCGCACACGCTCGTTCCTGGTGCCAGTGGCGGCAACGCTAGCATCAACTCGTTGAGCATGGGCAGCGCGAGCGGCATCCGGCGGTCCAGATGGATGTCGTACCAGCGTCCGTCGCGCCAGTGTCCGCCGCTGCGTTGTACATTTGATCGCCAACTGGGAGTGCTCATAGACGGTAGAACGTTGAATGGGGGCATGGAATGCACGCGCCATGCCATCGCGCAAAGCTTCGGTGGGTGAACTCAATACGCGGTGATGGGTTGCGGAGTATGCATCGGACAACATCGAGTCAGTTCCTAATCCGCCATGTCGGTGCAATCATGCTGGACTGCCGGAGTGCCCGGCGTACTACTGCTTGTCGGTGGCTGCGACAGCGCGGAGCCCCCTCCGGTACCCTCCACGCCACCCAGCTGACGATGGAGTTTATTCCGATCCAAGCGGGAGGTGGGGCGACCGTCACGGCCGTACGCACCGAAGAGGGCACGCGGCACGCCGCCGAGCGCCTCACCGTGGAACCTGATACCTATCAGGTTGTGATGACGGCTTTCGGTAGCACGGGGCGGGGGGACGGCCAGCTTTTCTATGAAGGGCCGGGCACAGAAGTCTTGCGCTACGCCCCTAGAGGCGGCTTGTCGGGGCGGCTTGTCGGGGCGGCTT
>CAYFQN010000237.1:0-2551 GCA_964345285.1 uncultured Rhodothermales bacterium | reverse complement strand
GGCGGCTTGTCGGGGCGGCTTGTCGGGGCGGCTTACGCTGCGCCAGGAGGCCCTGGAACTTGCTCCCTTAAAGCCTGCGCCAACTGGCATAGCGCTCGCAGCGGGTGGTTCGGCCGAGGGTGTGGCTGCTTCCCAAAAGACGGCGGCGCCGCTGCCTCCGCCGGGGTTTATTGCGATCGTGACGGGTACCACGGTAGCTGAGGGCATGCTCCATCTTGTACTTGAGCGGTACGCCAGTTACGCCGCGTATCGCAGAGGCGAGGTGCCGCAGCACACCGATTTCGAGGCGACGTTCCCAATACGAGTTGCCCCCGTGGAGGACAGACGGGCCGGTTAGGCCTCTGGCATCTCGCCGCGCCGCGCCGCGCGCTTGTAGATGCCTTTCTTCTTATTCACGTGCCCCACGTAACGGCCTAAGATGGTGACCTCCTCAAACACATCCGGCTGAATGCGGATGTCGTTGTACTCAGGGTTGGCCGGTTCGAGGCGCAAACCGTCTTCGGGGTCGTGATAGACGCGCTTCAGAGACGTTTCCCCATTGTAGAGCACGGCGCCGATGCCCCCCTCCGGAATGTCATCATCGATGAGCAGCACGTAGTCGCCGTCCTGGATATCCGCTCCCTGCATCGACTGGCCGGAGACGCGCACGGCGAAAATGCGATCGAGGTTTGGGAAGATGTAGTCGAGCGTAATCGTATCGATGTCGGCCTCGACGGCTTCCTGTAGCGTCCCGGCCGAGATGATGCCTTTAACGGGAATGCCATCGGGGGTCGGCTGGTGCTGGTCTGCAAGGTGATAGCCCTGGTCGTCGCGCACCAGATGCCCCTTCTTGTGGAGCGCCTTCAGGTTTTGGGTTACGCTATTCGGCGAGCGGTAGCCGAAGTGGTCAATAATCTCGCGGTAGGTAGGCCACACGCCCGTCTCTTCCACGTGATCGATCAAGAACTGCAGAAACTCGTGCTGCTTGGCGGTAAGCTTTTTTCGACTCATGGGAGGGCGGAGGCCAGTCGTGAACGCGCATCCGGGCGACATATACTTCTCACACTGTGTGGAGTATAGCCAGCACGGGCAGTAACGTCAAGACGTGGCGTGCCGCGTGGAGTTAGGATGGGGAAGGTGCTGAGGCCGGGTCATCGAGGAGTTGGCTGATGACTTCGCTGCACGTCGTTGGGTAGGCAGCCTCAAACTGATAGCGCATATAGGCATCCACGAGACGCTCCACCTCGCGCCGCAAGGGCTGTTCGAGGTGCATGCGCATCACCGCATCGAGATCGGCCCGGGCGAAGATGGCATAGGCGCGGAGGGCGGCACGTGTCACGCGCCGCTGGGCGGCGGACGTGGTATCGCCAGCTGCGTGGACGGCCCCGCTGGCGAGGTCGATGCGGCCTTCCGCACGGGTCACCTGCTCAACCGCCTCGCGCTGTACGGCGGGTGCAAATCCCAACCGCGCAGCCAGCTGGAGCTGGAAGTAGGGCCAGATGTTGCCGGGGCGCTCGCCCGCTGTGTCGAGCCGCCGCAGCGTCTGCCGGGCCAGGTCAAAGACAGCAGGCTGGGGGTCTTCGTCTTCCAGCAGCGCGCGTAGCAGCTCCACGATGCGCAGCCCCACGGTGATTTTGTACAGGCTGCGCCGAATGCTGTGCATGGGCTCCATCAGTGTGCTCTCGCTGAGCATTTGCATGCTGCGCGTCGGCTTGTAATAGAACACGACCTGGGTGTAAGCCATCGGCTGTAAGGAGGCGCCAAATGCACTATCAGGCCGCCGGGCTCCCTTCGCCATCACCGTGAGCTTGCCCTTCTCCTGCGTCAGAATCGTCACGATCTGGCTCGTCTCCCCGTATTCGAGGCTGCGGAGGACGATGGCCTCGGAGCGAATGATTGCACGTGTTGCCATGTCCGGTTCTGGGAGGAAAGTACGTTATGATGCACAGAGGGCCGTGTCTAGAGGCGCACACGGATCACCAACACACCGGCACATGAGTTGACGGATAGGCCCATGGACTGGATATATCGACTGCAGCAACGATTAGCCATTACGCGCCGAGAGAGCGCGGCGATCCTCACGCTGTCGGCGTTACTCTTTCTGGGGCTGGTGGTGCAGGAGGTGCGATCGCCGAACGCGCCCCCCAACCCCGCTGCTCACGAGCAGATGAAGGCCCGGTTTGAGGCGCGCACGGCCATGCTGCCCGGGGCCAACCGCCCGGCCGCTGGCGACGTGGACACGCCTGACAACTCGGCCAATCCGGACGGTGTCGCGGCACGCGTAAATTTGAACACGGCGTCGGCGTCGGTCCTGCAGCAGCTTCCAGGCATCGGCCCTGCACTCTCACAGCGGATCTTGGCCCATCGCCAAGCCCGTGGTCCGTTTGTAGAGGTGGCTGGAATCACTCAGGTTCGCGGCATCGGGCCTAAGACGCTGGAGCGCCTTACACCCATGGTATACGTGGAGACCGACTCTGTGGCAGTTGCCGCGCAATGAACACAAAGGGATCACGCTTAATCCAGCCTTGCCGTTACGCACCCAGGCGTCATGCCATATCGCTAGGTCTCATCA
>CAYFQN010000236.1:0-3845 GCA_964345285.1 uncultured Rhodothermales bacterium | reverse complement strand
GCCTACGATTCGGTCTGGGCGGGGCGCGAAGAGGTGCCCACCCAGCAGCCAGAAGGTTTTGAGCGCGTCATGCTTGCCGATGGCAAGATTTATGTGGTTCTTGCCGTGGTCCTGATCATCTGGTTTGGCCTGCTGGCCTTTCTCTTCCGCACCGACCGGAAGATCGATCGGCTGGAACGCGAGGTATACGATGATCTTTCTAATAGCGGCGACTAGCCACGCCGACGGCCCTATCGACGTAACCTGCCCGATCCCATGAAACCCAAAACGATTGTCGGCCTCATCCTCATGGCGGCCTTCGGTAGCCTCCTGCTGCTCAACTTTGGGGAGCAGGTCGGCGGCTACATGAACTTTGCCCAGGCGGAAGCTACCGGCTCGAAAGCCCACGTGGTTGGCACGTGGGCTGAGCAGCAACCCACCCAGTACGACCGGGACGCCAACGTTTTTACGTTCCACATGCGGGACGAAGCGGGGCAGCTGCACCGGGTGCGCTACGCGAACCCCAAGCCGGCCAACTTCGAGGAGGCCGAGCAGCTCGTGGTCGAAGGCTATGCCCGCGACGATGTCTTCGTCGCCGAGCACATCTTGGTGAAATGCCCCTCGAAGTACAACGACGCCAAGGGACTCGGCGACGCGCAGGCCAGCATGATGCCGTAAGCCCCGATATCCTCCCCTCACTTTCGGTCGCCGTGCCTGTGTCTACTACAGAGTCTTCCCCCGACGCGCCCCCCGCGGACACGACGGACCATCCGCTCCCGCCCTGCCCGAGCACGCCCAACTGTGAACGGCAGGCCCGGTCCTTCACCCCCCATCCCGACATGCTGTTTGGCGCCGTGCAATCGACGCTGGCCGCCATGGGCCCCGTGTCGATGAACGTGCGCCCAGGGGACCGCAGTGTACATACGGTGTTTCGGGTTGCCCTCCTGTTCAAGGATGACCTTGACGTGGCCATCCGGCCCGACGGGCCCACCGGCGACCAGAGCATGCTCTACATCCGAAGCGCCAGTCGCGTGGGCTACAGCGACCTGGGCGTTAACCGCCGTCGCGTCGAGCGCTTCTTCCAGGAGCTAGCGTCACGCCTGTAGGTAGGCATCGCCGCGTGTGCCCCTGCGTCGCCACGCAGGCTATAGGTACAACAGCGTGGCGATTGCGAAGAAGATGGCGAGCCCGATGATGTCGTTACTGGTGGTAATGAACGGGCCCGTCGCGATCGCTGGGTCGACGTCGAAGCGGTGCAGCAGCAGGGGCACGGTCGTCCCGATGCACGTCGCCAGGATGATCACGAGGAGCAGCGAGAGCCCGGCCGTGAACGCCAGGCGGGCTATGTTCGCATCATCGAACGGAAGGAGGGCCACGGCCACGCCCAGCACGAGGGCCAGCACGACGCCGTTGATCAGCGACACGCCCAGTTCCTTGCCGAGGCGCCGCGCCACGTCCGACGTCCAGACCTCACCGGAGGCCAGCCCCTGCACGGCAATCGCTGCGCTTTGGATGCCCGCGTTACCGGCCATCGCCATCACCACCGGGATGAACGAGGCCAGCACCACGGCCTGCTCCAGCGCCGACTCGAACGAGCCGATGACGAGTCCGGAGAGCCCGGCGCCCACCATGCCCACGAGTAGCCAGGGGAGCCGCCCGCGGCTGATGCGCGTCACCGAGTCGGTGGGCTCCTCGCCGCCGGCCACACCGCTCATAATCTGCATGTCTTCCTCGGCCTCGTCGCGGATTACGTCCACGACGTCGTCGATGGTGATGCGGCCCATCATACGCCCCGCGGTGTCCGTCACCGGCAGCGAGACGAGGTCATAGCGCTGCACGATGCGCCCAACCTCCTCCTGGTCGATATCGGTCGTTACCGAGATAAAGTCGCGCTGCATGACATCGCGCACCGCCACATCGCCCAGCGACAGCAGGAACTGCTTGAGGGAAACGGTACCTTCGAGCGTGCCGTCATCGCCCACCACGAAGGCCGTGTACACCTCGTCGATGTCCTCGGCGTTCCGGCGCACCTCGTCGGTCGCTTGCGACAGGGTCCAGTACGGCCGCACGGCGATGTACTCGCGGGCCATGAGGCCGCCGGCCGTTTCCTCGCCGTAATCGAGCAGCTCGGCGAGGTCTTCGGTGTCCTCCAAGTCCGGCAGCAGACGCAGCGCCTGCTCGTCCGGCAGATCGGCCAGCACGTCGGCGGCGTCGTCCGTGTCGAGCTCGTCGAGCAGTGTCGTGAGGCGGCGGGTCGGCAGATCCTCCAGCAGCTCGGCGCGGAAGGCGTCATCCAGTTCGGCGACGGTCTCGCTCGCTCGATCGACCGGCAACCAGCGGAAGAGGCGCCGTGCCTGCTCAAACGGCAGGTGGCTGATCAGCAGCGCCAGGTCGGCCGGATACAGGTCGGCCACCAGGTTCATCACCATGCCACGCTGCTCCGACTCCAGCAGCACCGCGATGTCTTCCACAACCGTGGCATCCACCTCTAAGAGACCGGAGGGCTGATTGCGCTGATCGGTGGGCGGAACGGAATCAGGCATGGCGGGCAGCAGGATGAATCCGATGGGCGATGCAGTCGGCTTGTACGCCAGAGCGCACGATGCACTGGAGGCGACGCGCCAGTTTAGGCGTCGCGGATCTGCGCATCAAGGTACCGCGCGAGCTCGACAAAATCCCCCGGCTCGAGCGACTCCGGCCGGCGGCGGCCCCAATCGTTCGGCAGCTCGATGCCGCGGTCCTTCGTCCACGGGCTCAGGCTGTTGCGCAGCATCTTACGCCGCTGGTTGAAGGCCGTGCGGACGAGCCTGCGCAGCCACTTCGGATCCACCTCGAAGCCCTCCTCGCCGGGCGGATTGTACGTGAGGCGCACGCACGCACTCGTCACATCCGGTTGGGGGTAAAAGACGTGCCGCGAGACGGTGAAAAGCAGTTCCGGATTGGCGTACAGCTGCATGATGACGCTTAGGATGCCGTAGGCTTTCGTGCTCGGATCGGCCACGATGCGCTGGGCGACTTCCTTCTGCATGGTCAGCACGGCTTCGGCAACATGCTCGCGCACATCGAGCAGGGCGAACATCAGTTCCGTCGTCAGATTGTACGGCGTGTTGCTGATGACGTGCAAGGGACCGCCTTTCTCCGCGGCCAGCGCGGCCCAGTCGAGCGCCATCATGTCCTGTTTGCGCACATCAACATCGGGGAGCAGTTGCCGGAGCGAATCGACTGCGCGCTCGTCGATCTCGATGGCCGTGAGCCGCTCGTAGCGTCGGTGCAGCTCTTCCGTGAGCGCCCCCGTGCCCGCGCCGACCTCCACCACATGCGCCGCGGGCGGCGCCTGGAGTGCACCCACAATTTTGCGCACCATGTTGGGATCGTGCAGAAAGTTCTGCCCGAGGCTTTGCTTAGGACGAAACGGAACGCGCTGCGGCATAGAGGATCGATGGATGGGAGCAGGCAAAGAAAAAGCCGCTCGAAAGCGGCCCCTTGGGTACAGAACGAACGGTTGGCAAGTTGCAGATGGCTTATCGGGTGCACACGAGACGCCACAGGCTGCACGCTCAGGTGCAGCCTCCTTCCAACGTTTGGTGCTCTCTCCAACCGACGCCCGACTACCGCAGGCGCTTGCGGCGGTTGCGGACGTAGTCCTCGAACAGAAACTCGCCCAGGTTGTCGAGGTCGGCGTAGTAGGCGCGGCCGTGGTTGGCCTCGGTGAGCTCCTGCACAAAGTTCTGCAGGTACGGGTCACGCGCAATCATGAACGTGGTAATGGTGACGCCCTCGCGGCGGCACACGACGGCCTCGTCGAGCACCTTGTTGACGATGCGGCGGTCGAGCCCGAAGGCGTTGCGGTACATCTGCCCGTTCTC
>CAYFQN010000235.1:0-4026 GCA_964345285.1 uncultured Rhodothermales bacterium | reverse complement strand
GCCTGCACGGCCTGGCACAGCTGCGCCGCGGCGCGAACGGCATCGATGGCGACGGCTTGTTCGCGTTCAAACGAATGACTCATAAAAGGAAGGGGCAGTAGTGAGCGGAGACATAGGGGATCAGATCCAGCATGCCAATGCCTCTCATAAGAACGGGATCACCAGTACGAACGATCAACCCCCAGGCGGCTTCGCGGTTCGGCGGCCGCGCTCAGGAGTGCATGAGCCCGTCGGTCGATCCATCCAATCGGTCTCGCACCGTGCGCAGGGCCTCGGCGACGTCATCCGAGCGTACGGGCTTTGTCAGGTAGCCGTCCATCCCGGCATCGAGCCCCTGCTGGCGATCCTCCGTGGTGACGTACGCGGAGAGCCCGATGATCGTCAGCGGGTCGTTCGACTCCTGCTGCGCCCGGATCGTCTGGGTGGCTTCCAGCCCGTCCATCTTGGGCATCTGAATGTCCATGAAGATGACGTCGAACGCGTGGCGGCTGGCGAACTCGACGGCTTCGACGCCATTCTGCGCGACATCCACCTGACAACCCATCCCCTCCAGGATATGAAGGAGGACCTTCTGGTTGACGAGATTGTCTTCGGCCAGCAGCACGCGCAGTGCAAATTTGTGTGATGCGTTCTCTTCGTCGGCGGCCGGCGAAGCGGCGTTGGCGGCGGGCGTCGCAGCGGGCGTCGCGTCGAGCACCTGCACGAGGGTGCGGCGCAGCCCCGTGCGCTTGATGGGCTTGCTGATCGAGGCCACGACCCCGTCCGCCTCGGCTTCATCGGGTGCGCTGCAGAGGGGGGTCAGCAGCACGACGGGGACGTGCGGCGAGGCGGCATCAATCAGACGCTTCCAGTCGGGCGTGCGCGTGTCCAGCAGAACCACATCGAGGCGCTCTTCGGAGCCCACCTGCTGGGCGGCATGCGTGACGAACGGCGTCGCCGCGGCCTCTATCGACCAGTGTTGAAGCTGACGCATCAGGGCGTGGCGGGTCGTCGCATGCGGCATGACGACGAGCGCGCGGCCGCCGCGGAGCGCATCAGGAACCGGCTGCTCGCCCACGAGACGGTGATCCGGGCCAGCTTCGCCCACCATCGTCACGTGAAACGCGGACCCGCGTCCCTCCTCGCTCTCGACGGTGATGTCGCCGCCCATCATCGCGCTCAACCGCTTGCAGATGGCCAGCCCCAGGCCGGTGCCGCCGTACTCGCGGGTCGTCGATGCGTCCGCCTGGGTGAACTCCTCAAACAGCGCTTCGACCTTCTCGTCCGGAATCCCGATGCCCGTGTCGCGCACAATAAAATGCAGCCGGTACCGGCCGTCCTCAAGGTCGTCCGCTTCAACGCGGACAACGATTTCGCCCTCGGGCGTAAACTTGACGGCGTTGGAAAGGAGGTTGAGCAAAATCTGCCGGACCCGCGTGACGTCACCCACCAGGCTCGTTGGGACGTTCGGTGCGACGATGGAGATCATTTCGAGGCCTTTCTCGTCGGCCTTCGGCGCCATGAGATCGAGCACGCGCTCAACGGTGGGCACCACCTCGAACGGGGTATGCTCCAGTTCCAACCGCCCCGCCTCGATCTTCGAGAAGTCGAGCACATCGTCGATGATGGCGAGCAAGCTGTCGGCGCTCGCGCGGATGACCTCGACGTACTCTGCTTGATCGGAATCAAGGTCGGTGTCTTGTAGCAGGCTCGCCATGCCCACGACGCCATTCATCGGCGTGCGGATCTCGTGGCTCATCGTCGCCAGGAACTCACTTTTGGCGCGTGTGGCGGCTTGCGCCTGCTCCACATGCCGGCGGATGTCGTCGACCATCGCATTGAAGGCGCGGGCGAGCGCCCCGACTTCGTCGCCCGACGCAATCTCCACCTTTTGCGTGAGGTCGCCTCGCCCCACGCGCTCGGCCGCCGTGCGCAGCGCTTTGATCGGCCGCGAGATGTACTGTCCAAGCCACAGCGCTCCCATGGAGCCGAGTGCCAGCGCCAAGAGGCTCACGAAGAGGGCCGTGAGGCGCACCTCGCGCAAGCTCTCGTCCATGGCGTCGGTCGAGCGTCCGACGATCACATCGCCACGCAGGATGGGCGTGGTCACTCGGGCGCGGCGGAGGACGACATCGTTCGTGTCGAGCGCGTCGGGCGACATCCCCGCTGGATGAGCGGCCTCAGTTTCGCCCTGTGCGTTAACGACGGCGACGTAGCGTACGTCGGAATCCTGACGGGCAAAATCGATAGCGTTTTGCAGGGCCGAAAAGTCTCCACTGTTTAATCCAATTTCAACGCCCAATGCAACCGTCACCGCGAGGGACTGCGTGGCGCGCTCGAAGTTGGCCTGGATTTGCTGCCGCTGCCGCGCCGGGAAGAAGACGGACAGCAGCAGGGACAACATCGCGACGAGGGCAAAGACCGAAAGCTGAATTTTATTCTGGAGATTCCACTGCATGCTGCGGGGGTCACGCGTCGGGAAAAGGTGCCGCGCTGCGGGGATAGTGTGGCGCGGGAATTGCTTCTACTATGCCTACTATACGGCATAGCTTTGTGATAACAAGACGTATGCCACTCACCTGCAGGGAGCAGCCGTACGGACCGCGTGACCTCAGACTCACCTCCGGTCCTACACGGCTCTGACAGCAAAAACCTTCCGCCCTGTACCCGACGTTCACCGACTCCGCACCTACGCTACGTTCCGGATGCGACGCTTTGCCATCCACATGTTCGTCCTCATGCTTTCGCTTCTCGGCGCGGCCTGTCAGCCGTCGGCGCCGAGCGCGTCGAGCAACGGGGCGGAGCGCATCGACATCACACTTTGGCACGGCGGCTTCTCCGACGCCCTCCGCGCGGCCATTGATACGGCCATCGTGCGCTTTCATGCCGCGCATGATAGTATCCGCATCACCACCCGGCGTTACCCCGGTCACTTCGACGAGGCGATTCGCCGGATTCAGCTGAAGATTGCGCTCGACGAGCGGCCCGATCTCATTTGGCTGCCGCCGGTCTACACCGCCGATCTCGCCGCGTCCGGCGTGCTGCGCTCCGTTGACGCCCTGTCCGCACGCGATTCGACGTTTCATCCCGACCTGATACTCCCGCGTCTGTGGGATGTGGCTTCGCACGACGGCACGCGATACACGCTGCCCGTCAAGACGAACACGTTGGCGCTTTTCTACGACAAAAAAGCCTTCCGACAAGCGGGCGTCGACCCGCCGACGACGTGGGACGCCCTCACCAACGCGGCGCAGCGCCTGACCGTGGATTCCACGGGCGACGGATCGCCCGACCGGTACGGGCTCCTGCTTCCCCTCGGCACCCGCGAGTGGACGGTCTGGACCTGGCAGACCTTCCTCTGGCAAGCCGGCGGCGCGTTCGTGGACCGCACCACGATGCAGCCGGCCTTTGACAGCCCGTCCGGCCGCGAGGCGCTTCGGTACTGGGTCGACCTGTTGCACGCGCGTGGCGCAGCCCGCCTCTCAGCACCCGGCCAAGGCTGGGATTTGCAGCCGCTGATCGAGGGCCGGGTGGCTATGCAAATCAACGGCCCGTGGTCGCTCCCTCAGCTCGACCGCAGCGATTCGTTGGACTACGGCGTCGTTCCATTGCCCCGTCATCTGCAGCGCGCCACCAACATCGGAGGCGAGAACCTCTTCATCTTGAGATCAGATCCAGCGCGCGAACGCGCCGCCTGGGCCTTTGCCCGGCACCTGGTACATCCCGAAACCCAGCAGGCCCTCGTGGAAAAGGGGAAATCTCTTCCGGTGCTGCGCTCGCTGCTAGAGACGGAATGGTTCCATGACCGGCTCGCCGAGCACGATGCCTATCGCGTATTTTTCGACGCGCTCAAGCATGGCCGCATGCGCCCGGCGGTGCCGCAGTATTTCTCTATCTCGCAGATCGTAGGCGAGCACCTGCAGGCGGCCCTGCGCCAGGAGATGCCTCCAGATGACGCACTGCACGCAGCGGACAAGCAGGTACGCCGGCTGCTGGCCACCCCTGACTCGCTGTCGGCTTCGGAGCCCACCCGGTAGCTATCCGTTG
>CAYFQN010000234.1:0-4079 GCA_964345285.1 uncultured Rhodothermales bacterium | reverse complement strand
CTTGGTAACGCCCTTCAGGTAGTCGAGCCGCTCGGCGCTGTTGCCTTGCACGACTTCCAAGATGGCCCGGGTGCGCATCTGATGATTTTCGTCAAGGTCGTCCGTCACGGCGTCGTGGAGGGCCTGCTCGCGGTCGCGAAGCGCGAACAGCATGTCGGTCTCCGTCTCGCCAAGGTCGAACGTCACCCCGCGGAGGTCGACGCCGTTGTATGCGGTGCCGCCTGCACTGAGCACCGTTTCGGCCAGCTTGCCCACATCAGCCCGTGCCGTCTTCTGAGCAGCTTGCAGCTCGCTCGCAATCTCATCGTCGGAGAGGGCATCGATGACCTGATTGTAGCATCGGTTCAGCCGGGTGTGCTGTTCGAGGATCGGATTGACATGTTCGATGGTTTCAGCGCGGCTCATCGATTGGCCAAAGCCGCCGCGGTTGAAGAGGAGCCGGACAAGCGGATTGTTCATGAGGTCGGTTGCGGTCGAGTCGTGAGTGAAGTCCGTAAAACGTACCGGTTGGGAGGGGGGAAGTTTTTTTGAGGTGTTAAAGAGACGAGGAAACGATGAGGCGAAGCAAGGACCTAATCCCCGATTCTCCGTCTCTTCGATTCTCCGTCTCTCCGTCTCTCACAAAAGGTCTTCAGCGGCGAGGAGCATGGCCTCGCGGAGGGCTTGGGCTTTGTTGCGCGTCTCGTCGTATTCCGTAGCGGGGTCGCTGTCGGCCACGATGCCGGCGCCGGCCTGCACGTAGATCGTGCCGTTACGCACCACCATCGTGCGGATGGCGATGCAGGTGTCGAGTGTGCCGGTGAAGTCGACGTAGCCGACGGCCCCGGCGTAGATGCCGCGCCGCGTCGGCTCCAGCTCGTCGATGATTTCCATGGCCCGCACCTTGGGCGCCCCGCTCACCGTGCCGGCGGGGGAGCAGGCGGCGAGGACGTCCATCGGCCCTTGCTCGTCATCCAACTGCCCCGTCACGGACGAGACAATGTGCATCACGTGCGAGTAGCGCTCGATGTATGCGTAGTGGTCAACCTCCACCGTGTCGTAGTGGCAGACGCGCCCGAGGTCGTTCCGCCCGAGGTCCACAAGCATCAGGTGCTCGGCACGCTCCTTCGGGTCGTCGAGCAACTCGGTAGCGAGGGCGGCGTCTTCATCCTCGGTCGCACCACGTGGGCGCGTGCCAGCGATGGGAAGCACCTCGGCGCGGTCGCCTTCGGCACGGACGAGGACTTCGGGCGAGGAGCCGACAAGCGCGAAGTCGTCGAAATCCAGATAGAACAGATACGGCGATGGGTTCACCTGCCGTAGCGCGCGGTACAGGTTGAAGCGGTCGCCCTCGAACGGCATCTCGAACCGCTGCGAGAGCACGACCTGAAAGATGTCGCCCTCGTACACGTACTGCTTAGCCTGCGCCACGGCGGCCTCGAACGCCTCGCGCTCGACGTTGGACGCCATCGCATCGCTCGTGAGGCGGACGGCGGCGGGGCGCTCCGGCACGGGCTGGGTGAGGTCGGCTTCTAGCGCGCGGAGACGACGGCGGGCGTCGTCGTAGGCGGCGCGCAGGTCCGTGCCGGGAGTAATGAACGCGCTCGCCATGAGCACGAGCTGGTGCCGCACGTGGTCGAAGGCGGCGACCGTGTCGTAGAAACACCAGACGGCGTCAGGCAAGCCGAGGTCGTCGGGCGGTGCGTCGGGCAGGTGCTCCACGAGGCGGATGTTGTCGTACCCCAGATAGCCCACGGCGCCGCCCGTCAGGCGCGGCAGGCCGGGCACCTCCACCTCGTCGTAGCGACTCATGAGCTGCGCCATCACGGCGAAGATGTCACCGTCCAGCGCGTCGGGGTCGACGGAGTCGGGTGTGCCGCGCTCCTCAATCGTCACGTCCGATCCATCGGCGCGGACGATGCGGTAGGGGTCTTTGCCGAGGAAGGAATAGCGCGCGAGCTTCTCGCCGCCTTCCACGCTCTCCAGCAAAAAGCTGTGCGTGCTGCCTTGGCGGAGGGCGAGGAACGCGGAGACAGGCGTCAGTAGGTCGGCGCTGAGGCGCTCGACCACGGGCACGACGAACCGCTCGGTGCCGCGGTCGCGCTCGGTCTGAACCAGATCGGTGAAGGTCTCGAAGGTCATGGACGGGGCGTCATCAAAACAAAAAGACCCGCTGCCTCGGGGAAAGCAGCGGGTCAAGCGGGCGACGAAAGCACAGAACTCACGACGCACAACGGCAAAGCCGACCGGCTGCTGACGGTATCCGCCACCACCACGACCAGGCCCAGATGTTGTGTGTCGATTGATTCATAACAATGCACACAGTACACAAACCGGACGAGCCATGCAACCGCCACATCTTGAAGAAGTGGTTGGAATCCGATGGGAACTACAACTTGGAGATTACAGCGCGCCGGCCGTCGTGTCCACCGCGATGCCGTCCGCGTGCAAACGGCGAAGCAACTGGCCGAAGCTGCGGTGGAGGCCACGTTCGTTGCGCACCATATCGCCGAGCGAGTTGCCCATATTGATGAATGCGTTGAACGATCGGCCGACGGCCGCTGCGGAGGGCGGCGTGCCCTGCTGTTCCGCCTGGATGATGGCGTAGTAATCCAAGTTGTAAGCTGCGTCGCGCATCGCATCTTCGAGCGCGCGATTGATCCGGATGACCTCGTGCATCCTAGCCAGCACCGACGCCAACTCCAAGTCGAGCAGGGGGATGACTTGTGCGGCCCGCGCCGTCTCGTACGCCGACGTGTTCAGCGGGATGATGCCGAAGTTGAGCTGCTTGAGGCTGTCCGGAAACGCCGCGACACCTCGGGAGAGCAACTCCGAACTGGCCTTTACGTCGGCCTGGAGCGCGCCGTGCAGTTCGATGCGCCGCGCCAGGATGCGGCGGTTCTGCATGGCGTCTTCCCCGATCATGCGGAGCGTGCGCTGCTTGAGGTCTTGCTGGTTGGCGTGCTTGCGCCACTCGTTGGCGCCGAGGGCCAGCAGTACGCCGAGCACGATGGAGAACACTTCGAGGGCGAGCGTGCCGAGCGGAAATCGTTCGCGGAGGCGGCGAAGGGTGGAGCCCATGGGTCGAGAGGAGAAAGGTAAGAACTACGAAGACGGCGTGTCCGCTACGAAGACGGCGTGTCCGGTGCTGAGGGCGCATTGAAGCGCGGCGCGTCGGGACCGAGTTGGGGCGTATCGAGCGCTTGCAGTTGAAGCGTGGGATAGGCCAATTCGATGCCACCGTGATCGCGGAAGCGTGTCAGCAACCCAACGGTCAGAGTATGGCGGATGTTACGCCATCCACGGACGGGCGTCAGGTGGCGAAGGGTCAGCTTTACGCCGTGGTCGGTGAGGCTCAGGTACACGTACGGCGTCAGCACCTCGTAGTGGACCAGGTGCTCGCGGGCTAGGTGGCGTAGCTGATCCTCAGCTTGCTCCTTGACAGACTCCACATGCGTTTCGGCCAAGCCCTGCAGGATATCGCGCGCTGCCTCCCAGTCGCTCCGGAACGTGACGGTAATGTCGATCTCGTTGCAGACGAACCCGAAGCCCCGCGTGTAACTGGCGACGTCGTACTGAAAGACCCAGTTATTGGGAATACGGACGAGTCGCCCCGTGCTCTGGTCCGCCTGCACCCAGCCACCGATTTCCAACAGCACGGTGTGCAGTACACGGACGTCGACCACGTCGCCGCGCAGGCCGTTGACCTCGATGCGATCGCCCTGCCGGTAGGGCGCGCTTAGCGAAATGTTGAGCCAGCCGGCAACGCTGAGGAGCACGTCGCGTAGCGCCACGGCCGTTCCCGCGCCGATGATCGTCAAGATGGTAGGCAAGGCGCTGAGGCGCTGCGACCACAGCGCGATGATGAGCAGCAGCGCCAGCATAACCACCGAGCGGGTCGCCAGCTTGGCGATGCCGGTACTTGCGCTCGGCTTCCTCAATGTAGCGGTCGACGACCCGGCGGCTGAGGCGAGAGAGGATGAAGGCTACCGCCACGATCACCAGCGTAGTCAGCCAACGCATCAGCGCAGGGCTGGTAGCATCCAACTCGAACGGCATGGATCCGGCAGCGTTGTGAAAAAGAATCGAGGGTGACGCGA
>CAYFQN010000233.1:0-4084 GCA_964345285.1 uncultured Rhodothermales bacterium | reverse complement strand
CGATCGCGTTGGCCGTATCGACGGTAACCGAGAGCGTGTCGTAGCGGAGCGCGCCAAAGAAGCCGAGCCCATTGTCGACGTAGCGGGACTCGCCCGGATTGAAGCTGATGGACTGCGGAGACAGCACGCCAGACCAGTTGGGGCCGAGCTGCAGGTACGCCACGTAGATCTGGTCGTCATCCAGCAGCAAGCAGCGTGGGATGTACGTGTCCATCGGCCGCGTATCGATCGATGGAAGGAAGGGGCTGAGAAGTTCTTCGGGAAGGAGGCGAATCCGCACGTCGGTCTCGGGGCGACTGATCAGCTGAACGGCATCCGAGTCGCCGATGTCGATCCATACGCGCTCCTGATTGGGCGCATCGCCTGTATCCCGGTCATCGCCCGGTGCAGGCGGCCCCTCGGAGCCATCGGTTTCGCGCTCTGGAAGAAATCCAACCTTCACCTCGTAGATGCGCTGCCGGCTTTGGATGCCGGGAAACGGAATGGAAAAGTTTGTTAAGCAGTTGCCGGCTTCTGGTACAGACACCGGGGCGATGGCCCGCGGGGTGCGTGTGGTAGCTTGTGTAGTGACGCCGTCAGACCGCGTAACCGTCACGCGGTACTCCGTGTCTGGTTGCAGCGTCAGGTCGGCCCAGAAGTTGTGCGTGTAGAGGTTGCCAAAAGCGATGACCGAATCTTGAAGGGTCCATGTCGTGCCTGTACTGAGCTCTTCGAGCGTAACCGCGGCATCGATTTCCTGGGACGCGCCGTCACCAAGCAGCGGCTTGCTCACATCCCTCACCCGGATGAACTGCCGCTGCTCCGAGAGGTTAAGGTAGCCGTAAATGGAGAACGTGCTCCGGTCTGAGAGCGGTTCAATGGAGTTGTCACATCCACTTCCCACGATCAGGACGGCAAGGAGCAGAAGCGCAAGGGGGCTGTTTGACAGAGCAGGGCGCATGGCAAGAGACGAAGAAACCGTTGGATGAGTCAAAAACGTGTTGACCGGTCGTTGAGGTACACAGATAGGCCGATCACTCGATGATGACGCGCAGCGACAAATAGGGCAGGAGGGGGGACTGATCGACGCGTTGAAGCGCGTTCACATCGTAGTAGAAAATATTGCTCCGGTCGTACGTGTTGATGGCTCCAAGCTTGCTTTCGAGGGAAAGCCGATCGGATAGCGTGAAGGCGCGCTCTAGCGAGACGTCAAGCCGGTGATAGACCGGCAGCCGAGCGCCGTAGGGGCGGTCGTAGAAGACCTGCGCCGTACCGGGGCTGGTGGAAGGAAACTGCTGGGGGAGACTGAGTGCTACGTTGAAGCCATACACCTTGGTGTAGGGGCGGCCCGATCCAAATTCCCAGCTCGCATTCGCGGTAAAGCCAGCCAGATCATAGCTCACCACCGTGTTGACCTGGTGGCGGCGGTCGTGCGGGGGGGCGTACGAAAAGAGGTCCCCCTCGATCCACGCGCCGAGGTCGTCACGCGCGGCCTCGTACGAGACCTTTGTCCATCCGTACCCTACGTAGGCATACAACGGGTCGGCGGTCAACTCGATGCGGGCGTCGACGCCGTAAGTGAGCCCGTTCGCGATCGTGGTGCGGGTGTTGAAGCGCGCCTCAGTCGTCCACTGTGGCACAGGGATGTTGCGCAGATCTTTGACGTAGCCTTCGACGCTCGCCTCCATAAACGAACCGATGCGCTGGCGGTAACCCACGATGCCATGGATTGCTTGCGGCAGCGGGTCGCCGGATTCAGAGGGCGTCCACACAGTAAATACCGTTCCGGCATCGCGCTCATCGGTGATTCCCTGATCCACCTGGTTGTACTTGCCTACGGCAAGGCTAATTTCCTGCTGGTCGGTCCCGTCGGGGCGGATGGCGAGGCGGACGCGCGGCTCGTACGTCGGTCGCTCGATGCGCCGGCCGGTAAGGTGGGTGCCAATGCTCGGCGTGACGGTGAGCACGTCGCCCAGTGTCCACTCCGTGGCGGCAAAGGCTTGCAGCGAGGCGCCGTTCTGCTGCACGAGGCCCAGGGAGACGAACTTCTCGTCCAGGTTGGCCGCGTACTGCGTCGTGGTCCACCGCATCCCAAGATCCAGCGTGTTGCCCAGCAGATCCTGCTCACGGTCCAAGCTAAAGTAGATGCGGCGCAGACTGGCTGTGCGCTCGGGCGTGCCGGCGGTCCCCGCCGAGTTCTCAAAATACGTGAGCCCGCCGGTGAGTTCGAAGGCATGGTTCAGCCCTTCGCCGAACAGCAGGCACGTGCCGCCCACTGTAGCGTTCGACCACGACAGGCTCGTGTTCTGGTCCGTGTTGATGCGGCCGCGGTCGTAGGTGTGCATTCCGGTGATGTTGCAGGCGGCACCGCTGCCCTGGATGGAGTAGCGTCCCGTCAGGTCGTAGAAGCGGAGCGGTACGTCGCGGCCGAACAGCGGATCAGCGGTTTCTTCGATGATCGAGTGGCGACCAACGAGGAGGAACGACTGGCTGCCCTTCGCGATGGGGCCCTCTATACGCGCTGAAGCGATGAACGGACTCACGGCCGCGCTGCCTGCGAATCGCTCCATATTCCCCCGCCGCAGGTTGACGTCGATGGCGGAAGAGAGCGCGCCCATGTACTTGGCACTGAATCCGCCCGCATAAAAGTCAACGCTGCGGACGATCTCTTCCGGAAAGGATGAATATAGGCTAGAGATGTGGAATGGCTTGACGATTGGCAGGTTGTCCACCAAGATGAGGTTCTGGCTCGGCGTGCCGCCGCGGATGTACAGCTGCCCGCCGCGGTCGCCAGCGGACACGACGCCGGGGAGCGTTTGCAGGTAGGAGGCCAAATCGCCACTTGGGCCTGGCGTGGGGATACGGCTTAGTTCGGCAGCGCGCACGGTTTGCAGGCCGGCGGCTCGTCGCGCTGCACCTCGCTCGGCCTCGACCCGTACCTCATCGAGGGTCTGCTCCTGAACCGCTAGGGCCACTTCCACCGTGCGCCGCTCATCAGCCTGCAGGGTCAGCGGCTGCTCATACGTCTCAAAGCCGACAAAGCTCACCGTAAGCGTGTAGCGACCGGGTGGGATGGCCGTCAGCTCCAGAAAGCCGTTCTCGTTGGTGGCGCCGGCGTACGGCGCGTCGCGTTCTGGCGCATCGAGCACAACATTCGCGCCCTGAAGAATCTGGCCGTCATCGGCTGAAGTGACGAGCACGCGGAGCGTGGCGTCTGCCGGTTGGGCAGAGGCTGGAAGCAGGGCGAGCAGGCCCCATCCAGCAAGAAAGAAAAGCCAACGTGCTCGAGAGGGGACGGCAGCAAAACGCATACGGAGAGAAGCAAACGTGCGGTGGATGAACGTCCCCATGATGAACCACAACGTCCATGAATGTCAACCCGCGACCGGATGTTAGCAATGAGGGGATTAGGCTTGTAGCATACTACGATGCTGGCAAAATACCCAGCCGTTTGTTGGTTGGCGGTCTAATTCGGTGATGAGCGGCGACTCGCTATCGTAAAGCTACTGGAAGCTACTGCAGAAGCCCTTGACGGCTTCTTCGCGGCCAGTCACGCGGCGAGGCGGAATCCTGCCCGTCCATGGCCCGTTCGCACTTTGAGACCTGCTGCACCAATCCCGTGACGTACTATGGCCGCAACCAACCAGCCTCAGGATCCGCCCGACTTCGTGCCGGAGTACAATAAGCCGGATGCACCGGGCCTCCACATGAACTTCGACAACACGGTGTCGATCTATCACATCGTAGACGAGGATGACGGCTTCGAGGCGGCGGCGCAGGACATCTTCGCGCTCACCAAAACGGCGCAGGACGAATTCCCCGCCTGGCCGCGCGTCCTCTACCTCGACATCCAGGGCCACATCGATGAGCAGGGCCGCTTCACCGAGGATATGGTGGAGCTGCAGCAGGAGTTTTTAATCGCGGCGATGGGCAAGTTCTTCACGGCCCTGGCGCTGCCCCTCGTCGCGGTTGTCAACCCGGACAAGCAGATAAACAATCTGCCCGACGAACTCCTGCTGCAGGCACCGGGCAGCCAGCTCCCCGAAGAGACGCGTTGGCCGAAGGCCGAGTAGTGTTGGACGTTGCGCGTTGGACGTTGCGCGTT
>CAYFQN010000232.1:0-4093 GCA_964345285.1 uncultured Rhodothermales bacterium | reverse complement strand
AAGACGCGACGCATCGATTGGGGTAGGCAACCAGAGCCAGGTACCATGCACCATCCGGTCATCATCGGCATCGCGGGCGGGTCAGGGTCTGGAAAGACGACCGTGCTGGAGCGCATCGTTGACGCATGCGGGCCCGAAGGGATTGCCGTTCTAGACCATGACGCGTACTACCGCGACCTCTCGCATCTTCCGATGGAGGAGCGCGCCAAGTTCAACTTCGACCATCCCGATGCGCTGGAGACGGCATTGATGCGTGAGCACCTCGATCGGCTCATTGCAGGCCGGCCCATCGAGAAACCCATCTACGACTTCAAGACGCACCGGCGTCGTGACGCCACCCGGCGGATCGACCCAGATCCGGTCATCATCATTGAGGGGATTCTCATCCTGGCCGAGCCGCTGCTCGTCGAGCAGATGGATATCAAGATCTACGTTGATGCGGCCGACGACATCCGGCTCATGCGACGCATCCGGCGCGACATTGAGGAGCGCGGCCGCTCCATCGAGTCGGTGCTGAAGCAGTACGAGCGCACGGTGCGGCCCATGCATCTAGAGTTTGTGGAGCCCTCGAAGCGTAAGGCAGACGTCATCATCCCGCGCGGCGGGCACAACGAAGTCGCCATTCACATGGTGCTCGCCCGCATCGACGCGCTGCTGCAGGCCGCCGAGGTGTAGCCTTCAGTCCCGGGGCGCATCCGGCGGGTTCATCGCCATAAGCACGCGCACCCCATCGAGCACGAGGTGCGGATTGACGTGGTCAATCCCCTCGATGTGATCGGCGAGGAGTTGCCCCCACCCTCCCGTGGCAACGACGAAGGAGGCGCCGCCCAGCGTAGACCCAACGCGGCGCAGCAAGCCGCGCGTGCTTTCGACGAAGCCCCCCATGATGCCGCTTTGAAGCGCTTCCTGCGTCGATCGGCCGACGAGCCGGTCGGGCCATTCGAGCGGCACGGCAGGAAGCTGTGCCGTTCCGTCGTGCAGGGCGCGCCGCAGGAGGGCAGGGCCAGGGGCAATGACGCCGCCGACATACACGCCGTCGCAAGTGACGACGTCCAGCGTCACCGCCGTGCCTGCGTCGATGGCGAGGACGCTGCGGGGCGACGGCTCGTGCGCACCGTGCGCATCCCAAGCACCTGCGGCCGCCGCCAACCGATCGATGCCTAGCGTCTCGGGCGTGCGGTAGGCCAACTCGAACGGAAGGCGCAGTGCGGTGCGAAGGCGTTCGACCTCGACTCCTGTGATGCGACGGAGCGCCCTCGTAGCCGCGGGCATCACGTTGGGCACCACAGAGGCAACGCCAATACGCTCCACAGGGGTCGCGTCCAGCTCAACGCGGAAAGCACGTGCCCACGCAGCCGAGGCGTTTGGGCCCTGAAAGGGCGGTGCACTGAAGTCGATGTGAAACACGTGCTCTAGCGTGTTGCCGCGATAGAGTCCGCCCTTGGCTGCACTGTTTCCGATGTCGAGAGATAACCACATGGCAGCAGCGGTCAGCGAGAGGTAACGGCGCCCGCATGAAAAGCCTGGAGCCCGCCGTCCATTTCGAGTAGCAAGGCACCCGCCTTGGAGATGCCGCGGACCGTCCCAGAGATGAACGTACCGTCATCCGTCGTGCAGAGCGTGACGGGTTGGCCGATGCGGTAGAGGCGCGCCTCGTACGCCGAGCGGATTGCGGCATCGTTGCCCTTCATGAGGGATTGGTAGTGCCGCTCTAGCCGGTCAAGCAGTTCGGCAAATAGCGGCATGCGCTCGATGGGGCGGCGGGCGGCCTGTTTGAGCGAGACCGCCTGACCGGACAGGGCCTTTGGGAAGCGGTCCTGATTTACGTTGAGCCCGATGCCGAGTACAACAAAGTCGGGGCGTCCACGGCGGTGCCCTGAGAAGGATGACTCGAGCAGCATGCCGCAGCACTTGCGGCCACGGAGGAGCACGTCGTTCGGCCACTTAATGGTGGCATGGAGTGGGGCAACCGCTCCGTCTAGTGTCTCGGCCACGGCCAGCGCGCCGGTGACGGTGATCAGGCCCAACCGGTCGCCTGACAGGGCCGGGCGGAGCACCACAGAGAACAGCAGGTTCTCACCTGGGTTGGCCATCCACGACCGCCCGAGACGGCCGCGGCCGGCCGTCTGGTGCTCGGCGACGACCACGCTGCCTTCTGGGGCGCCGTCGCGGGCCCAGGCTGTTGCGCGCGAATTCGTCGATTCGATCGATTCATACCCTTCCATGGAGCGGCCGAACCGGTCTGTACACAGCAGCGGCTCCACAGAACGGGTGAGCGAAATGGAGGACGTATCCGGCATAATCACTACGAGAACGGACCGAAAGCATCGAACGTAACGTCCAGCGCAATGTGTTGGGGCCCTCGAAACGGGATCTTGAGCCGCGCTTCCAGTTGCGTCACAGCCGGCACCCAGGATCCATCGGGAGCGGGCTGCAGGTAGACGGCCGCACGACTGTCCTCGCGGAAGAGGAGGCTGGCGTCGGCGCGCACGAGGTAGAGGCCGACGAGCTCATACGTGCCAGGCTCCACGAACAGCCGGGCGTGGCGGATGGCACGGTCGGCACCGGGATCGCCGGGCTGGGCGTGAACTTCCACAACGCGCACTGTACGGCCACCGAGCGACGTGTCGGGGCGAAGGCGATAGCGGAACGCCTCGCGCGTCCGAGGGGCCAGATAGGCCACCTCGTCAGGGAGCACGTACTGCGCGCGGTTGATGAGCGTGTCGCCGGACGCGGGCAGCAGGTTGCCCAGCCAGTCGCCGTCGAACGCGCCCGACGAGTCAACGCGCAGGGAGAGGGGACGCTGGGCCGAATCGGGTGGGGGAAAGCGGCGCACCTGCTCGCGGAACCCCGTCACGCTGCCGTCCGGTGCGCGCCGCTCGATGCGCAGGTGCTGCGTGAACGCGTACCCCGCCAGCCGGTCGAAGCTGGCACGAATGGCGGTCTGTTGCAACGAGTCGAGCACGGCAAGGGCGGCCCCTCGCTCCTCTGCAGACGCTGTAAACACAGTATCACTAGCGCCGAGCATCAGGGCATCTGGGGGCTCGGACTGACACCCCATCAGTAACCCCGGTCCCATCAGCAGCACGAGGAGCAGGCTACGGAAACGACCATTTCTTAAAGAATGGACGCGATCAGGGGGGGCAGGGTGCATAGCGCAGGATGGATTCATATGTTGCGATGGGCCAGCATGTCGCAAGGTGTAGGCGCGCAAAAGTTTCGGCTGGCCGCACGGCACTCACACCCTTGTCTAGATTTTATCAATCGGATGGCTGCTTCATACCGGACGGAGCGCGATACCGCGATTGTAGCCGCACAACGTGCTGCCCAGATGATCCGTGCCCGCGCCGGCACCCTTGCCGCCGAGGATGTGCGCGAAAAGAGCAAGAACGACCTCGTCACGGCCATCGACGAGGCTGCGCAATCGCTCATTGAGACAGAGCTCACCGATGCCTTTCCGTCGTATGACATCCTCTCAGAAGAAGACGAGAGGGCCGACCCCGCCAACCCCGTGGCCGACGGGCATCGGTGGATCATCGACCCGTTAGATGGAACGACCAATTTCACGTTTGACGCGCCGCCGTACGCGGTGAGCATTGCGCTTCAACATGGTCGAGATCTCGTCGTCGGTGTGGTGCTCGACGTGCCGGCTGGCACGCTGTACACAGCCATTCGTGGCAACGGTGCATATCGGAACGGCGCCCCGATGCGCGTCAGCTCCACGGACCGGCTTGATCGCAGCCTGATCGCGACGGGCTTCCCGTTTCGCACGCCGAAAAATATCGATCGGTACATGGACGTGCTGGGCACGTTCATCGGCACAGCGCGCGGGGTCCGGCGACACGGCGCGGCTGCCATCGACTTAGCACAGCTGGCCGCCGGAGCGTACACCGGTTTCTTCGAGACAGGCCTGAACCCGTGGGACGTAGCCGCCGGCATCCTGCTCATTGAAGAGGCCGGCGGACGCGTGACCGACTTCAAAAGCAACCCGGACGCGCTGTTCGCCAGCCAGATGGTGGCGAGCAACGGCCATATTCATGATGCCATCCTCGAGGTCGTCCACCCCATCCGCGATATGCGCTGACTCCAACAT
>CAYFQN010000231.1:0-4105 GCA_964345285.1 uncultured Rhodothermales bacterium | reverse complement strand
AGGAAAAAGCCCGAGCTAAACATCGCGCCCGTGCTGATCGCGTAAACGTCGAACAGCGTGAGATTCTTTTGGAGCTTCTCGGAAGACGCCATGCGGGCCGTGATGTGACTGATTTGGTGAACGGTGAATGTGTCTTAGGCAAAGTCCGGGCTGCTGTTTCCACCGTATTGATAACGATCTGGTATGCTCAGCGCCGATCCTGCCCTACACCCCCGCGATGAGTATGCCAAAACCCAGCTGTCGTGCCAGGCGGCGCTACGCTCTGCCTCGGCCGGCGCGCCTCAGGATTGCGACTGCTGCTCCCCCGCAGGGAGATCCGCGGCTGGCGGCGCACCTTCATGGTGGGGTTCCCCGGCCTCATTCCCGGCTGGCTCGTCGGATGAGGCGGCGTCCGCCGCCTGCTCAAACGGATCCTTGTCCTCAGTTACAGCAACCGGCTCGGTACCCGCCTCAGACGGCGCCACGGCGTCAAGGGGGAGCGTGTCCAGATAGCTGGGGTCTACCAGCGCCACGAGCTTGTCATCCGGCTGCAGCGTGAACTGATTCGCCTCCGAGATCACCCAAAGCGTCTCGGGCGTGCGCATCACGAACATGGGCACGAAGGCTCCCTCGAAGTGCTTTACCAAGTCGTCCTGTGACACCTCTTCGGTAATGGGGATGACCTTGATCTCGTGCCCGGCCTCGAAGCAGCCCTTCAGTGAGTCGTAGCTGGTGTCTTCGCCGAAGAGCGGGCGGCCTCGCAGGTGACGAGGGATGTGTGCATCGTCGCTCGACCGGCTATCCTCATGCGCGGCGAGCTGGTAGATCTTGGTCGTTTCGAATGCCTCAGAGAAGTGGAGCGCCGTCAGCGAACTTACCTCGTCGTTCGGAATCATGATGAGCAGTCGCCCGATGCCGCCCCAGTTGATCTCATCGAGAGCGGATTCGGCGAGGGCGTTCACCCGATCGGCGGGGAGGCCTTCCTGCTTAGCGTGCTCCACGTGGTCCGGGTTGGCATCGATGAGGCGCGCGGGAAAGCCCAGCTCTTTCACCGCATTGGCCACCTGGCGCACCCAGCCCGTAGCGCCGACGAACAGCACGCCCTGCGGGTTGGGATCAGCCAGGCCCAACCACCGCGCGAGCAGCGGCGCGGTCAGCCCGTAGATGGCCACCGTGCCCACCACAATGGCAAATACAACAGGTACCAGCGCCTCGGCCTCCTGCGGGTAGATGTTTTGCAGCTGGAATGCAAAGAGCGACGCCACGGCCGCCGCCACGATGCCGCGCGGTGCCATCCATGACAGAAAGACCTGCTCATCCCAGTTGAGCTGCGTCCCGACGCCGGACAAGACCACGGCCAGCGGCCGCACCACGAGCACGAGCACTCCGAGGTAGAGGAGCGTATTCCAGTCGACGTACTGAAGCGCCGACATTTCCAGCCGGGCACTCAGCAGCACGAACAGCGAGCCGACGAGCAGGACCTGTAGATTTTCCTTAAACTCGATGATGCGCTGCACCGACACGTACGGCTGGTTGGCCAGCACGATGCCCATGAGCGTCGTGGCCAGCAGCCCGGCCTCGTGCTGCAGGGCATTGGCCGTTTCATACGCCGCTACGACCACCATGAGCGTGACCGGGTTGCGCAGAAAATCGGGCACGAGGCGGCGGTGTAGCATGAACAGCAGGATGGCGGTGGCGGCCACTCCTACACCCAGGGCCACAACCACCTCGAGCAGCAGCCCCTCCACCACGTGCCCCACCACGGCATCCATGTTTGTCCCGCTCCCAACGGGCTCGTTGATCAGCAGAATGGTCTCCAGGACCAGTACAGCCAAGATCGCCCCCACCGGGTCAATCGTGATGCCCTCCCACTTGGCCACGGTGCCCACACGGCCGCGCGGACGGATGTGCCGAAGAAGCGGTACGATAACCGTAGGCCCAGTAACGACCAGGATCGCGCCGGTCAGGATCGACAGGCTGAGATTGAACCCGACGATATAATATGCCCCTACGGCGCCCAGCCCCCACGTGATCAGGACGCCGATCGATATCAGATTGCGCACCGCTGTGCCGACTTCTCTGAGCTCCGACAGACGCAGGCTCAGCCCCCCTTCAAACAGGATAATGCCGATCGACATCGACACGAAGGCATACAGCCAGTCCCGCTGCAACGCCTCCGGGCTGAGCAGCCCCGTGACCGGACCGGCCACAAAACCCGCCAGCAGCAGGAGAAGGATGGACGGAAGCCGGAACCGCCAGGCCAGCCACTGGGCCCCGATGCCCAGGACGATAACGATCGTGATGTCGATGAGAATCGGTTCGGGCACGAGCGGTAGCGTTGTTCGCGAGAGAGGATGCCGACAGGTGCACGGTAGCTGCTGTAGCTACACAGACACCCGGAAACAGGCGGGCACTGTTACCTATCGCTTAGGTGACAGATCCATGTGCCGATAACAGGGACTGCTCCGACGGGTCTTCGATGGCAACCCGAGAGCGCACGCGCCCCTGCGTACGGTGAATTCTACCGTGGATTCTCGTGTGACTCTTCCCACACGCTTCGTTTGACCTTTTGCGGACCTGCCCCCGAACATGACGGGGCAACATACAAAAAGCGCTTCCAGTGCTTCATGGCTTTTAGCCGACTCAGTTTCGCGACGTCTTCATAGATCTACCACCGCTCATGTCCTTCTTTGGTCAAGTCAACCAGATGTTTGACGCGGCCGCAGCCCACACGGAGCATCCATCCGGGGTGCTCGGCCAAATCCGGGCCTGCGACAACATCTACCGCATCGAATTCCCCCTCAAGCGCGACGATGACTCCGTCCAGGTAATCACCGGTTACCGGGCTGAGCACAGCCACCACAAGCAGCCCACGAAGGGGGGCATCCGCTACGCGATGAGCGTAAATGTGGACGAGGTGATGGCCCTCGCGGCACTGATGAGCTACAAGTGCGCCATCGTGGACGTCCCGTTCGGCGGGGCAAAGGGCGGCATCAAGATCAATCGCAGCGAGTACTCTGACGCTGAGTTGGAGCGCATCACGCGGCGCTACACGTTCGAGCTGGCGCGCAAGAACTTCATCGGGCCGGGCATTGACGTGCCGGCGCCGGATTATGGCACCAGTTCGCGCGAGATGGCGTGGATTCTCGACACGTACAACCAGCTAGAGCACAGCGAGCTGAACAGCCTGGCGTGCGTGACCGGTAAGCCCGTGGGTCAGGGCGGCGTGCGCGGCCGCACCGAAGCCACCGGCCGCGGCGTCTTTTACGGCATCCGGCAGGCCTGCCAGTTCGAGGAGGACATGAAGCACCTCGGCCTGGAGCCGGGCCTCCAGGGCAAGTCCGTCGTCATTCAGGGCCTAGGCAACGTGGGCTACTACAGCGCCAAGTTCCTACAGGAAGGCGGCGCGAAGCTCGTCGGCTTCGCTGAAATCGAAGGCGCCATCCACGACCCCGACGGGATGGACATCGACGCCGTGATGAAGCACCGCCGCGAGACGGGCTCCATCATGGACTTCCCCGGCGCGACGAATATCGCCACATCGGCCGAGGCGCTGGAGCTCGAGTGCGACATCCTTGTGCCCGCCGCCCTGGAAGGCGTCATCACCGAGGAGAACGCACCGCGCGTCAAGGCAAAAATTGTGGCCGAGGCAGCCAACGGTCCCGTTACGTCGGCTGCCGACGAGATCCTGCAAGACAACGGCGTGCTGATGATCCCCGACGTCTACCTCAACGCTGGCGGTGTTACGGTCTCCTACTTCGAGTGGCTCCGCAACCTGTCGCACGTGCGCCACGGGCGCATGAGCCGCCGCTTCGAGGAGCGCAACGCCGAGCGCATCCTGCGCGCCGTCGACGAGCTCACGACCGAAAACTTCGACAACCGGCTGCTCGACAGCCTGATCAAGCGCATCGGCTTTGGCGCCAGCGAGGAGGACCTCGTCAATTCGGGCCTGGAGGATACGATGGCCTTCGCCTACGACGAGATCCGCGTGATCCGCGAGGAGAAGGACGTCAACATGCGAACCGCTGCCTTCATCAGCGCCCTCAACAAGATCGCCAAGTCCTACGCCGACATGGGCATCTTCCCGTGATGCCTTCGGACGTGGAGACGGTCGGACGTGGAGACG
>CAYFQN010000230.1:0-4166 GCA_964345285.1 uncultured Rhodothermales bacterium | reverse complement strand
CCATGTGCTCGCTAACCCTGCCCTAAACGCCGCGCGCCGTGCACGCCCTCACGCCCCGTGACATGCTACACCGGCTACGCCGCTTTGGTCTCGTCCTGCTTCTCGTCGGATGCGGGCTTCCGGCCCCTACAGCGGCCCAAACGGCATCGGACCGAGAGGCGACGCAGCAGCGCCTCGAACGGCTCAAGGCTCAGATCCAGCAAGACCAGGACCGCCTCTCCCAGACGGCCGAGCAAGAAGCCTCGGCGCAGCAACGCCTCGACAATCTGGATCGGGAGATCGCCCTCCGCCGCGAACTGACGGCAACCTACCAGCGGCGGTTGGACCAGTTGAGCAGCGAGCGCGACTCGCTTCGCACCTCTCTCCAGCAATTGGACGACCGTCTCAATACCCTCAAGACGCAGTACCAACGCCGCGCACGGCATGCGTACAAATATGGCCGCCTGCACGACGTCGCGCTGATTTTGGCAGCTAATTCCATCAACCAGATGCTCATTCGGGTGCAGTACCTGCACCGGTTCGCCGAGCAGCGACGCGAGAAGCTTGTGGCCATCCAGCAGGCCGCGGTCGAGTTGCAGATGCAGCGCGACGAGTTGGCGGCTACCCAGCAGCGCACGGAAGAGTTGCTGGACGAGGCCCAGGCCGAGCGCGCCAACCTGCGCCGGTTGCGGCAGCAGCGCCGATCGGTGATTGCAGAGCTGCGCAGAGAGCGGGAAAGCCTGCAGGAACAGATCGAGCGCAAGCAGGCCGCCGCAGAGGCCTTGGAGGCGCGCATCCAAGAGACGATTGCCGCCAGCGAAAGCGAGCGTCCGGCCGAGTCCCGCACTACGGCCGAACGGGCCGCTTACGCCGAGCTATCCGCCTCCTTCGAAGAGAACGAGGGCGCCCTGCCGTGGCCAGCTAGCGGCGTCGTCATCGAGCCGTTTGGGGACCGCGTCGACCCTGATTACCGCACCGTAACCCGGCACCCGGGTATCTTGATTGCGACCAATCCACGGGCCAGCGTGCGCGTCGTATTCACCGGCGAAGTGGCAGCCATCGACTTTGTCCCAGGCTATGGGCAGTACCTCGTAGTCCGTCATGGCGACTACCTCTCGGTGTACAGCAACTTCTCCGATGTATACGTCACCGAAGGCCAATCGCTGGAGGCCGGCCAGCTCTTGGGCCGTGCCGGTACCGAGAACGAACCACGGGGGGCAGGCGTGTTCTTCGCCGTGTTCGACAAGACGACGGGAGAGGCCGTCAACCCGCGTCGTTGGTTACGCGACCCGTCGTAGGAGCCATTGCGTCTTCACCGGCTGCTGCATCCAAGATGCGCCGCATACCCAGCGCGTACGCCCCGGTCCGCAGCGATGTGTTTAACGCCCGAGCCGTCTTCCGCACCGACTCGTACGCGTTCTGGAGGATGCGCGATAGCTCGGAGCGCGTTTCCCCGATCGAGAGCGTCTGCTGCCGGAGGTTTTGGCGCCACTCGAAGTAAGATACGGTTACACCGCCCGCGTTGGCTACAAGGTCGGGCACGACGGTAACCCCACGCCGTGCAAGAATCTCATCGGCAGCGGGTGTAGTGGGGAGGTTTGCGCCCTCGACGATCAGCCCTGCCCTCACGTCGGCGGCATTGCCGGCATGAATGACGCCGCCCAACGCAGCAGGGATCAATACGTCGCACTCCAACCCCATGAAGCGATCAGCGGGCACGCGGCTGAGACCGGGCTGATGGTAGCCGTCGAGTGCTCCCGCCTGGGCGATATGAGCCTGCACCGCTCGTACGTCAACGCCTTCTCTGGCGTAGCAGCACGCCGACGCGTCGGCCACTCCCACGATGCGCGCGCCGGCGTCTGCCAACAGGCGGGCTGCATTACCCCCGACGTTGCCCATGCCCTGCACCACGATGCGCGCCCCAGAGAGATCGAGCCCGCAATCGGCGGCGGCCAACCGCGTGAGCACCATAACGCCCCGCCCCGTCGCCTCATCGCGTCCGACCGCTCCACCGCACGCCACGGGCTTGCCCGTGACCACGGCGGCTGATCGCGGAGCGTGGCGTCCGTACTCATCCACGAACCACGCCATCGTCTCAGCACTCGTGCCCGCATCCGGCGCGGGCACGTCTAGACGCGGGCCGATCAATGGCGCCAAGCGCTCCACGAACTTGCGCGTGAGCCGCTCGCACTCGCCCGCCTCCAGCTCAGTGGGATTAATCGCGACTCCGCCCTTGGCGCCGCCGAACGGGAGGCCTGCGATAGCAGTCTTATATGACATGGCCTCCGCCAACGCACCCACCTCGCCCTGCGACACGTCCGGGTGATAGCGGATGCCGCCTTTCGCCGGCCCGCGCACCGTGCTATGCTGCACGCGATACCCCCGCACCACCCGAAGCGACCCGTCGCGGAGGCGAAACGGCACTTTAAGCGTCAGCTCGCGCTCTGGCATGCGCAGGCGCGCATGTTCATCGGGCGTCAGTCCCAGTCGCTGAGCGGCTTGCTGGGCATTGTGAGCGATAATGGCAGATGCAGGCGCCGTATCGTATACGGCGGACGAGGAGGCGGCAGAATCCGGTACGGCAGGCATGGGGCATAGCCCAGATGATTAAAAAAGAATACAAGCTGCTATGGTCTATCGGCTGTTGTGCCATATTTATTTAATCAATACGCACTAAAAAACAAAATTAACGGTATATATTTGATTGATCGGACAAAAAACCCCATCAAGATTAACGATCGATCCACAGATGGCGTGGGACCGCGAGACTTGGGCAGCCATCGGCTATCCGGTCCGGCCCGTCGCGTATTCACAGAATGTTACCCCCGTCCCTGCGCCCAGCTTTGGACACGGTGAGAGTCGGATCTTATCTTGGTTTTCTGACTCAGAGAGTCCGTCATATCTACGCATCACATTCCTACTTTCATGGCCAACGCGAACTACGACTGCGTCATCATTGGCAGTGGCCCTGGCGGCTACGAGACGGCTATCCGGGCCTCGCAACTTGGACTGGACACCGCCATTATCGAGATGAACAAGCTCGGTGGCGTGTGCCTGAATGTCGGCTGTATACCCACGAAAGCACTCCTCAAGAGCGCTGAGGTCATGGCAGACGCCAACCACCTTGAATCCTACGGGCTAGAGCTGGAGGGGTCGGTCTCGCCCAATTTCCCGAAGGTCATCGAGCGTAGCCGGGGTACGGCCAACCAGATGAACAAGGGCGTCCAGTTCTTGATGAAGAAGAACAACATCGACGTTATCTTCGGCCGGGGCCGGCTGACGAGCCCCAACGAAGTGCACGTCACCCCGTCGGTCAATATGGACGGCGAGGAAGTGGGCGAGGAGACGACGATAGCGGCCGATCATATCATCCTCGCGACGGGTGCGCGAGCCCGCGAGATTCCGCCCCTGCCCATCGATGGCGAGAAGATCGTCACGTACAAAGAAGCCATGATGCAAACCGAGCAGCCGGACCGGCTCGTGATTGTGGGCGCTGGCGCCATCGGGGTCGAGTTTGCGTACTTCTACCGCAACATGGGCACGGAGGTCACCATTGTGGAGGTGATGGACCGCATCGTGCCCAATGAAGACCCCGAGATCTCGAAAGAGCTGGAGCGCTCGTTCAAGAAGATGGGCATCAACATCATGACCTCTTCCGAGGTGCAGGGCGTCGACACCGACGGCTCGCCGCTCCGGGTGGAGGTCAAGACGAGCAAAGGCACCGAGACGATCGAATCCGATCAGGTGCTCTCGGCCGTGGGCGTCGTCGGCAACGTGGAGGACATCGGCCTGGAGACCGTAGGCGTCGAGACCACCGGCAATGACATTGTGGTCGACGAGTTCTTCCACACGAACGTCGACGGCGTGTATGCGATTGGCGACGTGACGGGCGGCCCGTGGCTCGCGCACAAGGCCAGCCACGAAGGCATCGTCTGCGTCGAGAAGATCGCCGGGAAGACCCCCCAGCCGATCGATTACAACAACGTGCCGGGGTGCACGTACTGCCAGCCGCAGATCGCGTCCGTGGGCTACACCGAGGAGCAGGCGAAGGAGGCCGGCTACGAGATCAAGGTCGGCAAATTCCCCTTCAAGGCGTCCGGCAAGGCGGCCGCGCTCGGCCACCAGGAAGGCTTCGTCAAGACAATCTACGACGCGAAGTACGGCGAATTCCTGGGCTGCCACATCAT
>CAYFQN010000229.1:0-4202 GCA_964345285.1 uncultured Rhodothermales bacterium | reverse complement strand
TAGCTCATCGGGCTCATAACCCGAAGGTCGCGGGTTCGAATCCCGCCCCCGCTACCAATACAGACCCTCTCGTCATTCGGCGAGAGGGTTTTTTGTGTTCTGCCCGTCTGTATCTGTCTCAGCGGGTACGTAATACGGCCGTCTGCCGCCGGACCGGCTTGGTGTTTCTTCGAAAAGTGATGCAGGATTTCGTACCTTGCTAACCCCTAAGCACTTGCCCGTGTCTCTTTGCGGTTTGCACGAGGAATTTGATGGTGGCTTACACACCGGATACCGACACCGTTGAGGTAGCCGAACTGCTTGACCTTCTGGCCGAGCAGCCGCCCTTTGACGCGATGCCTGAGTCGCTGCGCCGCCATGCCGCGCGGCACGTTGAAATCATCTACGAGCGTGCCGACACGGTGCTCATAGAGCGGGGCGCGTCCAACGATTGGCTCTATCTGGTGCGTACTGGTGCCGTGGACCTCCACGACGACGATGGGCTTCTCGTCGAACGGCTTGGCGAAGGCGAGTACTTCGGCTACCCCTCCCTCCTCACCCAGACGCCCGCCGAGCGGAGGGTGACGACCATCGAGGATTCGCTCTTCTACCTGTTGCCAGAGCCGGTTTTTGACCGGCTGCGTAGTGAAAGCGATGTCTTCGATCAATTCTTCAACCGAGCCCATGCGGAACGCATTGAGGCGGCGCTCCGAGAGCACCGCCAGCGTAATGTGGCACTCACCACACGCATCGCGTCGTTGTTGCGCCAGTCCCCTGTGTGTGCCGCTCCGGACTGCACCGCGCGTGAGGCGGCGCACATCATGACCACCGAGCAGGTATCATCGCTTCTCATCCGTGACGACCACGGCCTGCATGGCATCGTAACGGACCGGGATCTACGCCGGCGCGTCGTTGCCCAGGGACGTGCGCTCGATATGCCGGTGTCGTCGATCATGACACCTGACCCTGTGATCATCGAGGCTGATGCCCCGGCCTTCGAGGCCCTGCTCGTGATGAGCCAGCACGACATCCACCACCTGCCCGTCATGAACGGCGAAACGATTGCAGGTATGGTGACGACCACCGACTTGATGCGCTTGCAGTCGGACAACCCCGTCTACCTCGTAAGTCAGGTCCGGAAGCAAGATACGGTAGACGGCCTCGTAGCAGCCAGCCGGCGGATCCCGACTATGGTGCGGCATTTGGTGGAGGCCGATGCGCGCGCCGGGGATACGGCCCGCCTCGTCACGGCCGTGACCGATGCTATTACGCAGCGGCTCCTCGCCATAGCGGAAGCGGAGTGCGGACCGCCTCCCGTCCCGTATGCCTGGCTGGCACTCGGCTCGCAGGCGCGTCGCGAACAGACGGCCCACTCCGACCAGGACAATGCACTCGTTCTCGCCGACGACGTGGACCTCAGTGCCCATGACGACTATTTCCGGTCGCTGGCCCAGGTCGTCTCCGACGGCCTCAATGCCTGTGGATACGATTACTGCCCCGGCGAGGTGATGGCCACGACGGATCGCTGGCGGCAACCGCTCGCACAGTGGCTCACATACTTTCGGAACTGGATCCAGGAGCCGGTGCCCAAGTCACTGATGCACTCGAGCATCTTTTTCGACATGCGGCACCTTCATGGTGATGCATCCCTGACGGCAGCGCTGCGCGAGCGCGTGCTAGACCAAACGCAGAGCAACTCGATCTTCCTGGCCAGTCTCACGGCAAACGCGCTCAACTTCGAGCCGCCACTCGGTTTCTTCCGCCAGTTCGTGCTGGAGAAACATGGCGACCATGCCAAGACGCTCGACCTCAAGCACAACGGCGTCGTGCCTATCGTGGACATCGCGCGGATCCGAGCGCTGGCGCACGGCACCGACGCCGTGAACACGACCGATCGCCTGGACGCCCTCGCGGACGCTGGCGCCATGAACGCGTCGGACGCGGCCAATCTGCGCGATGCGTTCGAGTTTATCAGCATGGTCCGGCTCCGCCATCAGGCACAGCAACTCCGCGCAGGCAGCGAACCCGACAATTATGTCGCGCCCGAGACGCTGTCCGACTTCGAACGGCGTCACCTGAAGGACGCGTTCAAAGTAGTCAGCCGGATGCAATCCGCCCTCGAGCAGCGCTATCAGACGAGCCTTATCCGCTAGCTATGTGGACTGCGCTCCGACAATGGTGGTATCAGCGCCGCGTGGCGCCTAGCCCCCTGGCTGATTTTCTATCCGCGCCCCTTCCCTCTTCCCGCTCCGACGTTCGCGACGTCGAGTTCGTCGTGCTCGACCTGGAGATGACGGGGCTCCATCCACATCAAGACCAGATTGCCTCGGTGGGCTACGTCCTCGTCCAGTGCGGACGCGTCAGCGTACAGCGCGCGCAGCACCATTTCGTTCAGATCGATGGATCGGTCGACCAGAGTGCCACTCTCCACGGCATCATGGATGCTGATCTAAGGGACGCAGCGCCGCTGGATCAGGTGCTTCGTGAGCTGCTGGATGTGCTCGCCGGGCGGGTGCTCGTGCTGCACCACGCCCCGCTCGACCTCGGCTTCTTGAACGCGGCGTGCCGGCAGTTGTGGGGTGCGCCCCTCGTCGCCCGCGTCGTCGATACGCTGGCATTGGCACACCGGCGGCATCACCACGGCACGCACCACGAGCCTACAGACGGCGAGTTGCGCCTCCACGCGCTTCGGGCCCAGTATGGCTTGCCACGGTACCCTGCGCACAATGCCCTGTCCGACGCCTTGGCTACCGCTGAGCTCCTGCTTGCCCTCGTGGCCCATCGCGCCGGGCACGAGCCGCTCCCCCTCCGTGCGTTACTGCGGTAGTGATCCGTACGAGCGACGGGATATGCGGCTTCAGAAGCGGAACTGCAGCTGCATGGCTGGCCCGCGCATGGCCCCGTCCTCGGGCGCCAGCGCGTCCGGTGTGATTGACGGCCCAACCAGATGCACCACAACGCTCAGGGCCGTTCCGAGCAGAGCTCCCGCCACAATATCGCTTGGGTAATGCACGCCCAGCCACACGCGGCTCAGCGCGACGGACGACGCCCACGCCGCCCCCGGCCCGATGACATACCATTCGGGATGCGACAAACTCAGCGACGTCGCTACCGCAAATGCCATCGAGGCGTGCCCGGACGGCAGCGAGAAAGATGCCCCACCTGACCCTGTCGGGCTGTACTGCGCCGAGCGGGATTGGATATCCGGTAAGGTGACGTAAGGACGCGCCCGTCGAAACAGGGCTTTCAAGCCAATGGCCGCACCGTACGTGGCCACCTGCGACACGGCCAGGCGGTATGGCACCGACCAGTCCTTGTGATCTTGCAGCAGCCAAGTCCCGCCCCATGCGATGACGGGCGCTCCAAGAAACACGGGATAGGCCGACCAATCGGCACCTTGCATCGCCCCGCGGAAGGCCGATGCCTCGACATGATACACGGCACGAAGCCCTTCCACATCAAACGCAGGAACGTCAGATACGCCGTGATAAACGGCCGAAGGCTGGCCGCGCCGAAGGTCTGGCGATTGGGCCGCTGCATCCCCGGCGAGTCCACCCACGAGCAGCAGAGCAAGGGCCAGGCGATGAAGGGCCGGGATGGGCATAGGCAAGTGTGGCAAGGGATCGCGTGGTCGTAGATGTGGCATGGTAGTGCATCCACCATAAGAAAAGCCGCCCCAGATGTCCAGGGCGGCTTTCCTGCCACGTTAGTTACTGGGGCTCAGACAGAGCTTACGCCTCTTCGGCCTCGGCTTCTTTCTCCTCATCAGCCTCCTCGGCCTCGTCCAACTCGGCTTTCTCCTCATCGCTGAGCATGTCCAGCTCTTTGCGGACCTGGAACTTGATTTCCTTCCGTTCCTCGTCGTGCTCTTCGAGCCACTCGACCGTCGCCTCGCGGCCCTGCGCAATCGTGTCATCTTGGTATGAGTACCACGACCCGCGCTTCTCGATAATGTCGTACTCGGTGCTGATGTCGATCAGTTCACCGAACGACGAGATGCCCTCGCCGTAGATGATGTCGAACTCGGCCTCGCGGAACGGCGGCGCCACCTTATTCTTCTTCACGCGGACGCGCGTCCGATTACCGATCACATCCTTGCCGTCCTTCACCGCGCCGATCCGGCGGATGTCCATACGCACCGACGAGTAAAACTTAAGCGCCCGCCCGCCCGAGGTCGTCTCTGGGCTGCCGAACATCACGCCGATCTTCATGCGGATCTGGTT
>CAYFQN010000228.1:0-4276 GCA_964345285.1 uncultured Rhodothermales bacterium | reverse complement strand
TAGATGGCCACCACCTCGTCGCTCGACTCCATGTGCATCCGAGCGGTCACGCTCATGTAGTTGCCTTTGCGGGACGACCGGACCTGTACGGGATGGTCTCCGAACACGTCTTTCAAGGCATCCAAGCGAGGGCTTGGGGCGATGAACTTGAAGGTATACTCCGTGGGCCAATCATTTTGATCGTCTAGGAGATCCCTGAATTCGTCCCACCAGTCCTCACCACTCTTCCCCGATCCGCTAATTACGCGCATAAACAGCCGCTGTTGTTGTTCGTATTGACGGACAGACACGTACGATGGCACGCAGCTTTCGTTCGGATCCGCCTGCAGGGGCTGTTTGGCGTGGCACCCCCCGCGCAGACCACTGAGCATCCGTATTAGCCGTTCGTCAGCGAGGCCCAACCGCCTGTCTAGGCAGCGGAACAACCGGATCAATCGTCGTCGTTCACGGTGTGCTAGCTGGCGCAGAACGCCACATTCCCATCTGCCACTAACTGCCCTCTTCCCATGCTTACTTCGACCGCTGCCACTGCGCGGCGCGCACTGCTTCTCATCGCCGCCGTGCTACTGCTCGGGGGGACGTCCATCGCCGATGCCCAGAACGACGTCCTTGCGTCATTTGAGGAAAAGGTCACGACCTTTACGCTCGACAATGGCCTGACCTTCGTTGTCATTGAACGACACGACGCGCCCGTCGTCTCGTTCAACACGTACGCCGATGTCGGCTCCATCAACGAGCCATCCGGGCGCGGCGGCCTTGCGCACATGTTCGAGCACATGGCGTTCAAAGGCACGACGACCATCGGCACCTCTGACATCGAGGCCGAGATGGAGGCGCTCCAGCAGCAGGAAGAGATCTACCTGGAACTGGTCCGTGAGCGCTCCAAGGGCGAGCAGGCTGACTCCGCGCGTGTCGCCCGTCTGGAGGAGCAGTTCGCTGCCGCCCAGGAAGAGGCCCAGCAGTACATCAACAGCGAGGCGTACATCAACATTCTGGAGCGCAATGGCGCCACGGATCTGAATGCGGGCACGGGCCTTGACTTCACGCGCTACCACTACAGCCTCCCGGCCAACAAGGCGGAGCTGTTCTTCGCGCTGGAGTCCGACCGGTTCATGTACCCGGTGTTGCGCGAGTTCTACACCGAGCGCGACGTGGTGATGGAAGAGCGGCGCGCGCAAGAGTCCAACCCCATCGGGCGGCTCGTCGAGGAGTTTCTGTCGGTGGCGTTCAAGGCGCACCCGTACGGCGAGCCGAACATCGGCCACATGTCGGACCTCCGGAAGCTGACCCGCACCGATGCGCAGGAATTCTTCGACCAGTACTACAACGCCAGCAACCTCACCATCGGCATTGCGGGCGACGTGGATCCGCAGCGGATGCGCGAGTTGGCCGAGCAGTACTTCAGCCGGCTGCCCGACGGGCAGGAGCCGCTCCCGGTGACCACCGAGGAGCCTGAGCAACTGGGCGAGCGCCGCGTCGTGATCCGCGAGCAGTCCCAGCCGTTTCTCGTCATCGGGTACCATCGCAGTAGCCGGTTCAGTGAGAACGATCCAGTGTACGCTGTGCTGTCCAGCATTCTCACGCAGGGCCGCACCAGCCGCCTGTACCAGCGCCTCGTCGAGACCGGGGAGGCCACTAGCGTCCAGGCCGGGTCGGGCTTTCCGGGGCAGAAGGATGACCACTTGTTCGTCGTGTTGGGGCGGCCCAGCCGCGGCGTGGCTCCCGACTCCATCGAGCAAGTCATCTACGAGGAGCTGGATCGCATCAAGACAGAGGGCGTCACGGAGGCGGAGCTCGACCGCGCTAAGACGCAGGCCCGCGCCGGGCTGGTACGCAGTCTCGACTCGAATCTCGGGCTGGCACAGGGGCTTTCGCAAATCCAAGAGCTGACCGGCGACTGGCGCAATGCCTTCCGTCAGCTTGACGAGATCGAAGCCGTGACGGCGGCCGACGTGCAGCGCGTCGCGGAAGAAACGTTCGTCTCAAGTAACCGCACGGTGGGCATGATCAAGACCGAATCGGAGAGCCCACCGACGGCATCCAACTGATTTCATGCTGTACGCCGCCCCCCGCTCTTTTCTGATTCCACGTTTTATCACTATGCTTCGCTCCGTTCCTTCCCATCGCGTTGTTTCCTGGGTCACAGCCTTCCTCCTCATGGCGCTCGCTGCGTTTCCCGCACAGGCGCAAGAGATTGGCACGTCGGGCTACGACGTGGAAAACTTGACGTATCCCGAGTTGGGCGAGATCGACACGCCCACGCCGCGCCGCGTCGAACTCGACAACGGCCTCATCATTTTTTTGCTGGAGGATGACGAGCTGCCACTTATCAGCGCCTCGGCGCGCGTGGGCACCGGCAGCGTGTACGAGCCCGCCGAGATGGTGGGCCTGGCCTCGGTCACCGGCACGGTAATGCGCACGGGGGGCACTGCGTCGATGCCGGCCGACAGCATCAACCAGGTGCTCGAACGCCTGGGCGCGAGCGTCGAGTCGGGCATTGGCTCGACGTCGGGCTCGGTCTCGATGTCGACCCTGTCCGAGCACGTCGACCGGGTGCTGCCCATCTTCGCCGACATACTGCGCCAGCCGGCCTTTGCCCAGGACAAGATCGACCTCGCCAAGAATCAGCAGAAGTCGGCCATCGCGCGGCGGAACGACAGCGCCCCAGGTATCGCTGCTCGGGAGATGAGCAAGCTCATCTACGGCGCGGACAGTCCGTACGCCCGTACGACAGAATATTACACCATCGACCGCATCGAGCGCGACAACGTGGTCGACTTTTACGAGACGTACTTCCATCCGAACAACACCATCCTCAGCGTGTGGGGCGATTTCGACGCGGACGCCATGGCGGAGCGCCTGCGCGAGACGTTTGGCGATTGGCAATCTGCTGAAGACTTCGAGCGGCCCATGCCGCCGGAGCCTACCGCCACGCGCACTCGCTCAGTGAACCTCGTGCAGAAGGACGATGTTACGCAAAGCAGCGTGCGCATGGGGCACATCGGCGAGCTGCGGCGCGACAGCGAGGACTACCCGGCCGCGCAGGTCATGAGCCGTGTGCTGGGGGCGTCCTTCACGGGGCGTCTCTTCCGCAACCTGCGCACGGACCAGGGTCTGGCCTATGCCACCGGCGGCGTATACAGCGCCGGATACACGGGGCCGCGCGCCTTTTTCGCGCTGGTGCGCACGCAGAATAACTCCACCGTAGAAGCCGCCCAGGGCATGATCGACAACGTACGCAGCATGCAGACCGATGCGCCCACGGCCGAAGAGGTGAACCGCGCGAAAGACAGCTACCTCAACTCGTTCGTGTTCAATTTCGACACGGAGAGCGAAATCCTGGGCCGCCAGATGACGTACGAGTACTACGGCTACCCGACCGACTTCCTGGAACAGACGCGCCGCGGCATCCAGGACGTGACACCCAATGACGTAGTCCGCGCCGCGCAGCAGTACCTGCACCCCGACGAGAGCCACATCCTCGTCGTCGGGCGGCAAGAAGATTTCGACCAGGACCTGTCGGCGCTGACGGACGGGAGCGGAACGGTGAATGAGATCGACATCTCGATCCCGCAGACCCCGCCGGGGGAAGAGGCGCCGGCTGTCTCGGCGGAAGACATGGCCGCCGGGCGCGAGATGGTGATGGCCGCCCGCGAAGCCCTCGGCGGCAGCGCCTTCGACGACATCGACAACATGCGCGTGGTGACGCAGCAGCAGGGCAACACAAGCACGCTGGTGGTGAACCTGCCCCATCAGCTGCGCACCGACATCAGCACGCCGATGGGTGAGCTCACCGTCGTTGACAACGGCCAATCGATGCAGCTCCGGACGCCGCAGGGCGTGCAGCCCGCGCCGCCTCAGCTCCAAAGCCAGATTAACAGCCAGCTGTGGCGTACGCTGCCCTATCTGATGGCACGCCTCGACCACGACGACCTCTCGTTTGAGAGCCAGGGCGAGGCGACGGTGGACGGCACCACGTATCAGGCCGTGCGCGTGCAACCGCCCGTCGGCGACGCCTACACGCTGTACCTCGACCTCAGCAGTCAGCGTCCTCAGCAGATCCGCTTCCAGACGATCAATCCACAGACGGGCCAGCAGGTACAGATCACCCAGGCGTTCAGCGACTACCAGGAGGTGAGCGGCATCACCGTGCCGTTTCAGACAGTCACGACGCAGTCCGTGGGTGAACAGGAGCAAACCATCGAGGCCACGATCCAGACCTTAGAGGTCAACGCCGACCTGGAAGGCGGCCTCTTCACGCTGGATGCCGATTGAC
>CAYFQN010000227.1:0-4361 GCA_964345285.1 uncultured Rhodothermales bacterium | reverse complement strand
TTCAGGGTCATGTTCCCGTTTAGGGAGTGGAGGTTCGATTCCTCTCTCGGGCACCTACAAGAACGCCCCTCAGCGCCCGCAACCGGCGATCTGAGGGGCGTTTGTCTACTTATGCTACCTCTGCTTCACGTAAGACGCGGCCCGTCTGGGACAAACCCGATAGGCCGCGCACGCAGATATCTCCAGGTCTACCCCCCGTTGGATGGACGGGGTACGCGCCAGTGGTAAAGCCCGGCAATCGTCCCGCCATATATCATATAATTGGCAACCATGAACGCGTCGGTCGCGGCGGTGATGTCAGGAAGCCAGAAGGCAAAGACGAAAAAGTTGATTGCGTAGAGAAAGAGGCCGTAGACGGCGCCCAGGGTCACCGCCCAGTACCGCACCACGTGATGGATGAAGTATCCCAGCACGAAGGTCGTCCCTAGCGAGAGACCGAAGTGGACGATCAGGACGGTCAGGGTGTGGGGGGCCGTATCCGTACCTGGCTGAAGATTCAGAATGCTGTGCAGGGTGATTTGAGCCGGCCCCATCGGCGAACCCGCCCCTAATAGAGCCGAGCTGAAATACTCGAGTAACAGAAATAGCGCCCCGCCGAGCAGGCCAGCTTCTGCGCCCGCACGGAGCGAGAAGCGGGTATCCTGTGCAGCAGAACCAGAAGAAACGGTTGAGCGAGGCATTAGCAAGTCCCTGTTTGATGGCTTGATGATGAGAGCAGGCAGGCTGGTCGCGTGGGGCCAGCTGGTATGTGAGCGAGTCAAAGAAAGCGAGTTGTGCGCGTCCCCTGTACCTGCTCGGGGGGGCGGCCCTTTGAGGGTGCCCGAATGGGTAGGTGGTCGTCGAGCGCATTGACGCCCCAACTCCACATCAGGTGCTTCATGTAGTGGCTGACAGCCGTGATTTGTGCGACTGCATCGAGCCGGGCCCAAGGTACCTGGTCAAAGGACATCGTATTGTTGGCGTTCCAGAACAGGACGCATCGATGGGCGAGTCCGGCAGCCTCTAACTGGTCATGAATGTGGATCAGGGCTTCGGCGGTATGCCACTCCTCGGCGAGGATAACGGGGAGCTTGCCTGCACCCAGGGCAGGCCGAATCACTGCGTCTACCAGGAACGGGGGCAGCGAGGCATTGAGGTCGCGGCGCTTCTCGTCCTCGCCGGCGTAAACGCCACTCGGGTGATGAGCGCTGATCCACTGTCCCCAGCGATGCCAGCGCAGCAGGCCGTCGTGATCGGTCGATTGGGGTGGGGCATCGGGGGCGCCTACGAAGAAAAGGTGTGTTTCGTGACCGCGCTGGGCCAGTGTATCGGCGAGATGAGTGACCTGCACAACCAGGCCACCGGCTCGTGCGTACGGGTCGGGGCCTTCAAAAGATACAATGCAAAAGCACAGTGGCGGACGCATCAGAGGGAACCGGTCGGGGAGAAAACCCGCGAGCCGCGATGCAGCAGGACGGCTCGTCAGCAATCAGGGCTAACAATACCTAACCGAGCGGTTACACCGTGACAGAGTCTGGTGGAGCGATCCGTGCGGTATCTGCCGATGGCGATGCCCTCTTTTTTTGGCTGAGCTGCGGTTGAGGTGCTCTGCCGCGTACGCCTAGCGCGCGTCCTGGGCACCTTTAGCGGGCGACAGGTCGATCATCAGCGCTAGCACGATACCGATGACAGGCACGACGCTCCACTCGCCGCCGTACCAGTGCTGTACCGCTGTGTACCAGAATAGCGTGGTCGGCAGAAAGATGAAGCCGAGCACGGGCCACAGCAGGGTGTCGAACAGCCCATCGAACCACTGCGTGAACAGCCACAAGGCCACGAGGAGCACACGGGGCACTACGAGCGCAACCGCCACGAGCAAGCAAGGCATTGCAACCTCCTCCACAGAGGGCGAATGAATGGGATAATCAGGGCCATCCCGCCTGACTATTGCAGCCCGGCGATGGTTACCGGCGCGCGGTACACATTCGGGGGTGCGGTGATGTAAAGCGTCCGCATGTCCGAGCCCCCAAAGGCCAGATTCGTGGGCGCTTCAGGGACAGGGAGGCGGTCGATCAGTGCACCGTCGGGGGAGTAAATCCACACCCCACCTGGACCGGTCGTGTACAGGTTACCGTTCTCGTCCACCTTCATGCCGTCCGTCGCGCCATCGGCTTCTGGGTCTTGCGGCTCAGCAAAGAGGCGGCCGTTGGTCAGCGAACCGTCCTCGTCCACCTCGTACACGCGGACGATGTTCTCCTGCGAGTCGTTCACGTACAGGCGCGACTCGTCGGGGGACAGCACGATGCCGTTGGGCCGGTTCAACGCACGGGTCAGCAGCGTGAGCGAGCCATCAGGGTCGAGCCGGTAGACGCCTGAGAAGTCCAATGCGCGGTCGGCTTCGTCCACGCCGTAGGGCGGGTCGGTGAAGTAGATAGCACCGTTAGAATGGACGTCGAGGTCGTTCGGGCTGTTGAGCCGCTGTCCCTCGTATGCGCTCACCAGGATCTCGGTCGTGCCATCATCCAGGAGGCGGGCGAGGTGGCCGTCGTGTTGCGCGAGCAGGATGTACCCGTCGTTGTCGGCGTGGATGCCGTTCGAGTGGCCTGACGGCTCGAGAAAGACGCTCGTATCCGCGCCAGGTGTCCAGCGATAGACGCGGTTGGCGGGGATGTCGCTGAAGATCAGCTCGCCGGCCTCGGGGCGCCAGTAGGGGCCTTCGGTGAACTGGAAGCCGCCCGCGATACGTTCAACGCTCGTTCCCTCCGCCAGTGGAGACGACGCCGCTGCGTCGCTCTCGGCCGACTCATCGGGGCCGCAGGCCATGAGCAGCACCGCAGCAAAGAAAAGGAGGGAGAGAGCGCGTGAGAGAGACGTCATCGCCGAGAAGAGCGTAGTGAGACGAGCGGGAACGAAGATGGCGCCAATTTAGCGACCACTGCGCAGACATGCACGGTGGTTCAGTGAAACGACGCCATCTCGTGCAGCGCCTTCTTTTCGATATCGGGTACGACCGCGTCATCGGCTGGGTAGCCGACAACGAGGAGCAGAAACGCGCGTTCGTTCTCCGGGCGATCCAGAATCTCGCTCAGAAAGGTCATCGGGCTGGGCGTGTGGGTGAGCGTCGCTAGCCCCGCATGGTGCAGCGCTGTGATCAGCATCCCCGTGGCGATGCCGACGGACTCGCTGGTGTAGTAGTGCTTCTCCTTTGACCCGTCATCGTGCAGCCCGTAGTTCTGGGCGAAGATAGCAATCAGGTACGGCGCCCGTTCCAGAAAGGGTTTGTTCGAGTCGGTGCCCAGCGGAGCAAGGGCGTCTAGCCACTCTTGGGGCGCGCGCTCCTCATAGAACGCCTGCTCCTCGTCCTCGGCTGCCTGGCGGATGGCGCGTTTCACCATTGGATCGCTGACGACAGCAAAGTGCCAGGGCTGTTTGTTGGCGCCGCTGGGGGCACGGCCGGCTGCTCGCAGGCACTCCTTGATGACGGCGCGGTCCACCGGCCGGTCCGCAAAGTCACGCACGGAGCGCCGACGCTGGAGCTCCTCGCGGAACGCGGTGGCGCGAGCCTTCATCTCGGCCGGAGGGTACTCGGTAAACGGGAGCGAAATGAAATCGTCAGGCATGGCCGAAGTAGATCGGTGGAAAATCACGGCGGTGCCGTACAACGTAGGCGGCGAGTCGTCCGGCTGCAACACGGCGAGCGAACCCATCGGTGCGGACACGAACTCGGGCACCCATCCCTTCCCCATTGGCTGCCGCCTTTGTATATTGCACGTCCCACGTATATTGCACTTCCCACCACATCCTAAACCGACTGCTGAACCCGATGCCGAGTTACGACGATGCGTTAGCGCTTTTCCATGCGTGGACCGAAGACGAGCGGCTGCGTCGCCACGGGTATGCGGTTGAGGCCGCCATGGCACACTACGCCCGCGAGTTTGACGCCGACGTCGAGTTGTGGCGGATGACAGGCCTGGTGCACGACATGGATTACGAAAAGCACCCAACGGACGATGAACATCCGTACGTGGGGGTGAAGGCGCTGAAGACACGTGGATATCCGGAGACGTTGTGTACAGCTATCCTCGGGCATGCGCCCTACACAGGCGTCGAGCGCACGACGCCACTGGCCAAGACGCTCTTTGCCGTCGACGAACTGGCTGGGTTCATCACAGCGGTTGCCTACGTGCGGCCAACAAAACTGGAAGGCATGAAGGTGAAGTCCGTCACGAAGAAGCTGAAAGACAGGAGCTTCGCATCAGGTGTCGACCGGGACCACATCCGGCAGGGCGCGGAGGAACTGGGCGTGCCGCTGAAGGAGCACATCGCCCACGTCATCGCCGGCATGCAGGCTGACGCCGATCGCCTCGGGCTAACCGCGAAGA
>CAYFQN010000226.1:0-4371 GCA_964345285.1 uncultured Rhodothermales bacterium | reverse complement strand
TGGCCTTGTCCTTGGCCGACACGTTCAGGATGCCGTTCGCGTCGATGTCGAAGGTAACCTCGATCTGCGGCGTGCCGCGCGGGGCCGGCGGAATGCCGTCGAGGTGGAAGCGGCCGATCGTCCGGTTGTCTTTGGCCATCTCGCGATCGCCCTGCAGGACGTGGACCTCGACCGACGTCTGGTTATCGGCTGCCGTCGAGAAGACTTCGCTCTTCTTCGTCGGGATGGTCGTGTTGGCCGGGATCAGCTCGGTCATTACGCCGCCCAGCGTTTCGATGCCGAGGCCGAGCGGGGTCACGTCCAGCAGCAGCACGTCTTCGACGTCGCCACTCAAAACGCCGCCCTGCACGGCCGCGCCTACGGCCACCACCTCGTCCGGGTTGACGGACTTGTTCGGCTCCTTGTTGAAGAACGCGCTCACGACCTCTTGCACGAGGGGGACGCGCGTTGAGCCGCCCACGAGCAGCACCTCGTCGATGTCGCCCGTCGCGTAGCCGGAGTCGTCCAGCGCCTTCTTCATGGACTGGTTCGTTCGCTCAACCAAGTCGCGGATCAACTCCTCAAACTTGGCACGGTTGATGTCCATGTTCAGGTGCTTCGGTCCCTCGTCGGTCGCCGTGATGAACGGCAAGTTGACCGTCGTGGTGGTTGCGCTTGAGAGCTCAATCTTAGCCTTCTCGGCGGCCTCCTTCAGGCGCTGGAGCGCCATCGGGTCTTCCCGGAGATCAACGCCCTGCTCCTTCTTGAACTCATCGGCAATGTAGTCGATGAGCTCTCTGTCGAAGTCGTCGCCGCCGAGGTGCGTGTCGCCGTACGTGGCTTTCACCTCAAAGACGCCATCGCCCAATTCGAGGATGGACACGTCGAAGGTGCCGCCGCCAAAGTCGTATACGGCCACGATCTGTTCGTTGTCATCGTCAAGGCCGTACGCCAGGGAGGCGGCTGTCGGCTCGTTGATGATGCGGCGCACGTTGAGGCCAGCGATTTCACCAGCGTCCTTCGTGGCTTGCCGCTGCGCGTCGTTGAAGTAAGCCGGGACGGTGATCACGGCGTCCGTGACCTCCTCACCCAGGTAGTCCTCGGCGGTCTGCTTCAGCTTCTGCAGAATCATCGCCGAGATCTCTTGCGGCGTGTACTCGCGGTCGCCTAGCTTTACACGGGCCAGTCCCTTGTCGTCCTTAACAACCTTATAGGGAACCTCGTCGATTTCATCCTCCACCTCACTGTACTTGCGCCCCATGAAGCGCTTGATGGAGGCGATGGTGTTTTCCGGGTTGGTGATAGCCTGGCGTTTTGCCGGGGCGCCCACAAGCCGCTCGCCGTCCTTCTTGTACGCCACGACGGATGGGGTCGTCCGCGCGCCTTCCGCGTTCTCCAGGACCTTGGGCTCGCCGCCCTCCATCACGGACACAACCGAGTTGGTTGTGCCTAAGTCAATGCCTATAATCTTTCCCATAGTGCGAAACGGTATGTGATTCGTAAGTGCGAATGCGTGTCGGTGCGAACATGTCAATCGCCTGCTGCCGATGCCCGGTTGCAGACTCAGAGACTCAATAAGTTACATGCCATAAATCTCAAGAACGGTGCCGGTGGGCACTCCGGCAGGCAAGTGCGCCACATTGACAGTTAGGCCGTCCTGTGATACAGAGAGGGCTACCTTTCGCTTACCGATATTGGCGGGACGCCTGTTGCGCGGGCTGAAAAGATAGCAGGCACACTCTGTGCGCGCCCTGAAAACGGCCGAGCGAGCAAGGCATTAAAACCCTGTGAGGCGGAGAACTGAAGCGGGTGCTTGCGTATACTGTCCATCATGTTCAGAACGATATCGTTACGGTCCATTCCAAACGCCCTGACGGTGGCGCGCATCCTGCTGACGCCGCTGATGCTGGTCCTGTTGGTGACGCCGACGTTTTGGGCGCGCTTGGGCGCGCTCGCGCTGTTCATGATCGCCTCGATTTCGGATTACCTCGACGGCGTGATCGCCCGGCGCATGGAGGCGCACTCGCAGGTGGGCAAGTTCCTCGACCCCATAGCAGACAAGATTCTCGTGCTGGGGACGTTCATCACGCTGTCTGCGCTCTACCCGCAGATGGTACCGTGGTGGGCCGTGCTGCTCATCGCCCTCCGCGACGTGGTCGTCACAACCCTCCGATCGTGGGCGGCCTCGCGGGGGAGGAGCCTGCGCACGCTTCCCATTGCGAAGTGGAAGACGTCGGCGCAGATGCTCTTCCTGTTTCTGATGCTCGTTGCGTTGACGCTGATGCACGGGGGCACCCCGGACGGCGCGCAGTGGGTGTTGGCCTCGCCCATTCCCTTCACCCTGCTGATGGCTGTCGTTGGCTTCACGCTGTACACGGGCGCCCTGTACGTCGTTCAGGTCCGGTCGTTGTCGAAGGAGTCGGCCCGGTCAGCCAAGCACTCGCATTAACTGTTTCGTCCTCGGTTCTCCCTTGATGCCCGAATCGCCCAAGCGCGCTGCTCAATTCGCTCGTCATCTGCTCGATATTGAGGCCGTTCTCCTGCAGCCCAGCGATCCATTCACGTGGTCGTCGGGGTTGCGATCGCCTATTTACTGCGACAACCGGCTGACGATGGCGCATCCGCCGGTCCGCCGGGCCGTCTGTGACGGGTTCGCCGCTGTGCTGGAAGACGAGGATCTGACGCCGGACGTCATCGTGGGCACGGCGACGGCCGGCATCCCGCATGCCGCGTGGCTGGCCGAGCGGCTCAACCTGCCGATGGCGTACGTGCGCTCCTCAGCCAAAGGACACGGACGGCAGAATCAGATCGAAGGTCGCATCCCGGCTGGTGCGTCCGTCGTCATCATCGAGGATCTCGTGTCGACGGGGGGCTCGGCGGTGAATGCCGTAGAGGCGGTGCGAGCGGCCGGGGCGACTGTCGAAGCCGTGCTGGCCATCTTTACATACCAACTCGACGCTGCGGCCGATCGGTTCGAGGCCGCGGACGTGCCGCTCATCACGCTGACCACGTATCGAGTGCTGCTCGACGTGGCCGAGGCACGCGGTACCCTCAGCGCGGCAGGCCGCGAGGCGCTCCACGCCTGGCGGCGCGACCCGGAGGCGTGGTCCGCAGCGCACGCGCCGTGATTCCGGCCGGCACGCAATTCCTGTTTCCTCTTGTTTGATTGTACGCACCGCTTCTCCTGATGAAAGCACACATCCTCACGATCGGCGACGAACTGCTGATCGGTCAGACCGTCGACGCCAATGCCGCATGGCTGGGCGAGCAGCTTAGCCTGCTCGGCCTCGAGATCGTCCGCTCCACGACGGTGGGCGACACGGCCCGTGCCATGCAGAAGGAGCTCGACCGCGCCTACGAGGACGCCGACTTCGTGGTGACGACTGGTGGCCTCGGCCCGACCCACGACGATCTGACGCGCGAGGTGGTAGCTGACTATTTTGGGGTGGCGCTTCAGGAGAACGCGTCGCTGATGGAATTGCTGCGCAGGTATTACGCGCGGCGCGGACGCAGTCTGCCCGAGGCGGCCCGCAAGATCGCGCAGGTGCCTGAGGGGTTTGCCCTGATGAACAACCCCGTGGGGACGGCGCCGGGATTGTGGCACGTCGCAGGCGGTGGTCGCATGATTGCGGTGCTGCCTGGCATCCCGCAGGAGATGCAGGCCATTGCCGAGGCGGCGCTGTTGCCGCGCCTTCGCGAGCAGGGCAACCTGCAAACCGTCGAGCACCGCACGCTGCTGACGACGGGCGTGGGCGAATCGAGCCTGCAGGAAAAGGTGGGCGACCTGTCCAGCTACCTCAACGACACGCTGAAGCTGGCGTATCTGCCGTCCACGAGCGGCGTGCGCATACGGCTTACCGCATACGGCGACGATCGCACGGAGGCGCAATCCCGCATCGAACAGCTCGAACAGGTGCTGCGCGAGCGGATCGGGCGGTACATCTTTGGCACGGACGACGACGAGCTCGAAGCCGTACTGGGCGATCGGCTGCGCGAGCGCGGCCTCACCGTGGCGACGGCCGAGAGCTGCACGGGTGGCTTCGTCGCGCACCGGCTCACGAACGTCAGCGGCTCGTCGGATTACTTTATCGGCAGCGTCGTGTCGTACGCCAACGCCGTCAAAGTAAATCAGCTGGGCGTTGACCCAGAGGCTCTGGAACAGCACGGGGCCGTGAGCGAGCCCGTGGCCCGGCAGATGGCGCAGGGCGCACGCCAGCGGCTCGGCGCCGACATCGGCGTCTCCACGACGGGCATTGCCGGACCCACCGGAGGCACGCCCGACAAGCCGGTCGGCACCATCTGGGTGGGCTACGCAGACGCACATGGCGAGCACGCGCGGCGGTTGCAGTTCGTTCAGGACCGCACTGTCAACAAGGAATTGTTCAGCACGGC
>CAYFQN010000225.1:0-4424 GCA_964345285.1 uncultured Rhodothermales bacterium | reverse complement strand
CAGAACGAGAGGGTCTTTCAGGCCGCTCCACTGCCACCTAACTGTCCTCATGCAAACAAGTATCTTGGGATGACAGGCGAAGGTTGAAGCGACTGCCATCGTTTTCATCTCGAGTAGTTGGGGTAATGGCATCCCCCGCAGGACTTTGTTCTGTGTAGGTCGCTGAGCGATCATAAGACTTATTGCGAAGGGTATCCTTCGCGTGAAGCTGTCGTGTTGAAGCGTTCAAGGGTGGCGAGACCGCCAAAGAACCCCACGGTCTTCAGTCGTGGGAGTATGTCAGAAACCGGACAGGATCGTCCTCACTTGATCTCTTCGTCACCGCTCGGTTCCATGCGAGGCTCGGTTGCATAGCCCCCCACCCGCGTCTCGATAGTTAGCGGCATGTTGACCGACGCTCCATCCCGCCGTACGGTGATGACGTAGGCGCCCGGCACGAGGTACATGTCGCCATTTTCAGCCGCCTCCAACATGGGCAGATCCTCTTCGTCCGATGCGTCCTGCTGGGCGTTGAAAGCGTCGGCCTGTGCGGGGTCTACGGTCAGGTCATACGCGGCGTAGTTAAGCCCACGGTCCGCTTCGTGCGTCATCGTTTGGAGTTGGAAGCCGTCTTCCGTAGTAACCTGGATGGTAGTGGTCCCTGCTGCATCGCTGTAAAACGGCAGGGTAACGGTGGGAACGTCAGGCTCGCGCCACGAGGCGGATCGGTCGCCCCAGTCGTGATCGTAACGTATCGCAGCCGAGTCGAGTGCGACGAGCGGTTCGCTGAGCACATCGGGCATGAGTTGCCGAAGCTCCTCCACATCGGCCCGGTAGATGGACCGCCCGTGCGTGCCTACGATGAGATCGGCGGCGCGCGGTTGGATCTTCAGGTCGTGCACGGGCGCATTGGGGAGCCCCTCGTGCATGGCCATGAACGTGTCGCCACGGTCCAAGCTCGTGTACAGGCCGTGGTCGGTGCCGACGTAGACAATATCTTCGCGGTCTGGGTCCTCAAGCACGACGTTCACAGGCTCGGTGGGCAAGTCGGTGCCGATCCGTTGCCACGTCTGGCCATAGTCGTCCGATCGGAAAACATAGGCGGTGAAGTGATCCCAGCGGTAGCCGTTGAGCGCCACGTATACCCGTCCCTCGGCATGGGTCGACGCCTCGACACGGCTCACCCAGAAGTGTTGCGGCAGGTCCTGATCGATGCGCTGCCACGACGCACCGCCGTCCCGGGAAACGTGGATGAGGCCATCGTCGGAACCGGCGTAGAGCAGCCCGAACTTGAGCGGCGACTCATCGATCGACGTGAGCGTGCCGTAGGGCACATTGCCAGCGCGATCACCACGCGTGAGATCGCCTGAAATAGTCGTCCACGTCTCCCCCTGGTTCATCGAGCGGTGCAGCTTGTTGGAGCCCAGGTACAGGATGTCTTGATTATGGCGTGAGAGATGGATGGGCGTCATCCAGTTGAAGCGGAGCGGCCGCTCGCCGAGATCGTGCTGGGGCTGAATCGCCGTGCCATCACCCGTGGACCGGTTGATGCGAAAATAGTTGCCAAACTGGAAGCCGGTGTACACGATGTTATTCGTGCGCGTGTCGATTTCGACCTGCATGCCGTCGCCCCCCATGATCCGGTCGTATGGGTAATCCCCCTCGGCGTACCACTCGTAGCTATGCTCGTACGTATGCGGGCCGCACCACACGCCGCTGTCTTGCAAGCCACCGCATACGGTGTACGGCTCGGCGTCGTCGACGCCTACCGCGTAAAACTGCCCGACCGACGGCGTATTGGCCTTGAACCAGGTTGCGCCGTTGTCATAGCTCATGTTGATGCCACCATCGTTACCATTGACGAGGTGACCGGGGCGGGTCGGGTTCACCCACAGGGCGTGGTGGTCAACGTGCACGTTTTCGGCCTCGACCGACCTGAAGGTTTCGCCGCCATCTTCCGAGATCAGAAATGGCACGCCCATGATATAGATCGTTTCGGCATCCTGCGGGGCGACGCGGATTTCACCGAAATAATAGCCATACGAATAGTAGACTTGGTCGAGATACTCCTCGTGGGTGCGGGCCCACGTCTGGCCGCCATCGTCTGAACGGTACACCTCGGCGCCAATCACAGGCGTACCGAAGAGCTGGGCATTTGCGTCTTCTAAATAAGTGACAAGCGCCTCCGGCTCGATGGTGCCCTCTTGCACCATCTCCAGCACCGACTCGGCCGAGTACCGGCGTGGGAAGTCGTTGCGCTGCAGGTAATCGGCGATGTCGGCTTCGTCTAGGGCAAGGAAGGCCTCCCGGTCCATGCCTTCCAGGTCATCGCGGGTCAGCGCCGGCTGATCGCCTTCCTCCTCGGCGTCAGGCCGACGGTTCTGATTGTCGAGGAATGCGTAGAGTATGTCGCTCTCTCCCGGCGCCAGAGCCAACCCAATCCGGCCGACGTTTTCGCCGGTGGGGAATCCGCTTTCCACCGTGTTGAGGCGGGTCCAGTTCGTGCCGCCGTCGGTGCTCTTGTAGATGCCGCTACCGGGGCCGGCTTCCTCGAAATTCCACGCCCGGCGTGCCCGCTGCCACATAGCGGCGTAGAGCACATTGGGGCTGTCCGTGTCGATGACAAGGTCGATGGCGCCCGTGTGCTCGTCCACGTACAGCGTCTTCGTCCATGTGTCCCCGCCGTCTGTGGTTTTGTACACGCCGCGCTCGGAATTGGGCGAGTACAGGGGGCCAGCGGCGGCCACCCACACGGTGTTAGGCTCCTCGGGGTGCAGGATGATGCGCCCCGTACGGTGGATCGGCGCAAGCCCGTGGTGCGTCCACGAGGCCCCGCCATCGGTGCTCTTGTAGATGCCGGCGCCGGCGTAAGACGACCGGCTGGAGTTGTTCTCGCCTGTACCGACCCAGATCGCCTCGCCATCGTCCCAGTCGACGGCGATGTCACCCAGCGTCATTACTGCTTCACGGTCGAAGAGCGGCTCGAAAGATCGACCGTTATTCGTCGTGCGCCACAGCCCGCCTGAGGCGTACGCTACGTAGAAATGCGTCGGATCGGCGGGATTGACGTCGATGTCCACCACGCGCCCACTCATGACCGTCGGCCCGACGTTTTCAAACGGCAGGTTTTTGACAAGCGACTGGTCGATAAGCTGCTGGCGCTGCTCAATGCTACCAAGCCGCTCGTTGGCCGGCGTGGGGGCAACGGGCGACTCCATGGACACGTCATCTTGAGCAAAGGCCGCGACAGGAAGAACCAGCGCGCAGACGAGAACAAGCGAGAGGAGGCGTTGCATGACGGATCGGACAGAATGCGGGGGAGGCGAAGCAGTCATGCTTAAACTAACGCGCGCTGCGGTCTTTTGCATCTTCCGCCCGGCGCCTTTCGTTGATTTCCTGGCTCGCATCCGTTAGGATCCATGGAGGCGCTTTGCCTCTCGCGGCTTTCCCGTCGTTCAGACCACGCCCCAAATGAGTTCGCCCCCCGCCCCAACGTCGTCGTCCCCATCTTCCTCCCTGTCAACGAACCGCCGCGCCCTGCAGAGCGCGCTCGAGGGCGCGAAGCGTGTTCTGAAGCGCCGGTTTCGGGTGCTCCTGCTGGTTCGCGATGCGTACGAACTCGAAGCAGAGGAGGCCCATACCATCCGCCGCGTGCGCTCGGACTTGACGACGCTGCTTCGCCTCCTGAAGGCCTGGGCGCTGCGGCAATATCAGCGGGTACCATGGCCGTCGCTGCTGCTCGTCGCAAGCGCCGTGGTCTACTTCGTGATGCCGGCCGACCTTGTGCCGGATGTGCTTCCCATGGTTGGATTCGTGGACGACATAGCCGTGGTGTCAGCCGTCGTGCAGGCCGTGCGCGGTGAACTGAACCGATTTCGCGCCTGGGAGCGAGCCTCCTCGGAGGGGGCGGCCACCACGTCTCCACCGCTTGCCCCGAAGCGCGCCGCGTAGGCTATGAACGGAGACGTTGGATCGCCGGTGTGGTATATTCTCATGCTCCTGCTCGGGCTGGCGGTGGGCATGGCCATTGCCTGGCTCCGCCGCAACCGCTCATGAACGCCCCAGGGCTCACGGGACGAGTTGCTCCCCGTCTTCGTCCTCAGCTATAAGAGCATCCACCGGGCAGATCCCGCACGACTCCATCAGCCGCCCTTGGTCGATGTCGGGGGTGTCGTCCCGAAAATCAACCAGGTTCTCTTCGTCGATCTCGAAGATTTCCGGTGCGAGGTTGACGCAGTTGCCGGACCCAATGCAAAGGTCTCGGTCGATACGGATGGTAAGACCACTAATGGTCCGTTCGGGCATGTCAGCCATGGGGGTAGAGGGTAGGGCGTGGTACGTACAGAAACACGGTATAGGGTGGCCTCTCTTGGTAGATGAGGCGTTGTGTAATGTAGCTTGCGCGATGGACCATCTCAACCGGCACGCACCCTCAGAGTGCAACA
>CAYFQN010000224.1:0-4471 GCA_964345285.1 uncultured Rhodothermales bacterium | reverse complement strand
CCCTTTACGATGACGCTCAGGCATGGCTGGCGGCTAGGGCTGAGCCCGATCGCGATACCATCCGATAGAAACGTGTTGTTGCGAATCTCCATCGGCCCTACCTCTCTCTGACTGATTCACCGCGTGCCAGCGCGTCCACCTGCTCATCGGTGGCCGGGCGCCGGTAGAGTGGCACCGGATCGATAGCAGGCGGCGACGGCCCTGGCCCGAACTTGGCTGTAGATACGGATGGCTGGCGCGTGTCTTCGAAGTCGCACCCCGTCGTTCGAAGTGCATCGAGGTGGGCCCAGTAGAAATCAGCGCCGTAGAAATCGCACTGAGTCGCCTGCGCGCCGGAAAAGTCCGCGCCGACGAAGTTGCAGAGCGGAAACTGCGCGTTCCGCCACTCGGTCCTGCGCAGGTCGGCGTATTCAAACACCGCGTAGTCGCCAACGATATCGGCCAGCGTCGAGCGATACAGCGTCGTCCTCACGAAAACACTCGCCGACATTTTTGCACCTGAGAAGTCGCACCTCGAAAGGTCCGCACGCCGCGCTGAGGCTGAGACGACCATGCTGCCCCTAAATTGCGCACCCGGCGCTCGTGCGCGGTCAAGTACCGCGCCGGAGAGCACCGCGTTTGTGCAGTCGGCGTCCGACAGATTGGCCTCGGTGAGCACAGCGCGCTGCAAATTGGCGCCGCGCAGCAACGCACGAGCAAGGATGGCACCGACGAAGATGCTCTCTTGTAAGTCGGACTCCGAGAAGTCACACCTTGCGAGGTTAGCACCATCAAATCGGATCCCTCGGAAGGTCGCTCCCGCCAGCACTGCGTCCGCAGCGTTCACGCTACTCAGGTCACTGTCTTGAACCGAAGCCCCCTCAAGTTGCACACCCTCCAGTTGCGCGTTGTGCAGGAGTGATGCCTCAATCACAATGTCAGTCAGATCGGCGTCGCGGAAGTCAGCCCCAGTGAGCAGGCACTCTGTCAGCGTGGCACCGCGGAGGTCTGCGCCGCGGAAGTCGGCTCCAGCGAATCGGATGCCGGAAAGCTTGGCCTTACGGAGGTTGGCGCGTTGCAGGTTAGCCCCTTCGAGGTTGAGATTAGTCAACGCCTGGTCGCGTCCGTCGAAGCCCACAAGATCGGCGCCGGGCTTCATCCGCTCTGCCTCCGGTGATGGATCAGAAGTTACGTCCACGGTGCGCCTCCCCAGATAAACTCTACAATGTCGAGCGTCGTAGTCGCGTTTGGCGGGTAGCCCAGCGCACGGTGATACAGATGCGGTCCAGCAATCCGCCTACTCCAGATGGGAGGTCGAAGCACGCTCTGCTGGTGCGAGCCCGTCACCCAGGCATCCGGTGAGCGATTGGTCCAGCGATGGGGACTGCACGTGCCCGGGAGCAGCGACGGGTAGCCCATCTCGTAAAACGTGCGGCGGAGCACAAAGTGATCGAGCACTGTCCAACTGGAATGGCCGAGATCGGCTCGGCTCGGAATCGCCGTGTAATCCCACCGCACCCCACCGGCAATGCGCTCCGCCCACTGCTCCAGGAGCCGCGGGGCAAATGGAGGTTCCAGCCGAGCGAGGATTGGAGCGACGCCACGGGCGAGGCTGGCAGCCATCAGTGCAGGCGTGACGAGGTTGCCGGGCGCGAGGTAGTCGCCGCGGCCCCAGAGCGGCACCCGCCAAAGCCCTACTTGCGCGCTCACTACCACACCGTGGCGCGCTGCATGCACCTGCACCGCGATCTTGTGATGCGTCTCGCCACCGTCCTGCTGGAGCACGGTGTACTCATCGACATCGCCGGACTCCGATGTCTTGCCATCTGCCTGATGCTGACGCGGACTGCTGCGATTGACGAGGTGGTCGAACCCGTCGTAGCCAAACGACCACTGCTGCGTGCCGCGCCGAATGCTCCGCAACCGGTCGCCCGCATCGAAGGCCAACCGGATGGATTGATCGCCAACCTGAACCCCGGTGAGTCGCCCCCGAGCATCGTGCTCACAGGTGAGCTGCACGTGCCCATCAGCGCGGATATTCTCAATGGAACCATCCCCGCCATAATCGACCTGAAGTGATTTGTCTCCGTCCCCTGTCCAGATGAGGTGCCCCTCTTCGTCGTACGCAAAGTCTACTGCGCGATTGGGACCCACGACCCCTGTCAGTTCGCCGGAGGAGCCGTAATCGATCCGACGCGCGAGTGCGCCCGGCTTTTCCCACTCGGTGGGGTAGCCCTCGGCACTGTAGCGCACGATTGTCGTTCCGTCCGGTCCGTCAGTCCGGACCCTGACGCCTCCATCGGAGCGCCGATATACGGCCTCGCAGCCGTCGCCATACTCGATCCGCTCGATGGCGCCCTGCTCGTCGTATGCGAACTGCGTCGTCCCTGCCTGCGAATCCGCAACCGCACGAACACGGCCCGACGCGTCGTACTTGATCTCGCTCTCCCGACCTGGCGTCGCGCACTGCCGCAACCGCCCAAACGGATCGTACGCGAGGCGCATCTCGCTCCCTGCAGCGTCGATCATCTGCGTGAGTTGCCCCCCGGCGCTGTAGTCAAACTCCACCGATTGCCCGGCCACAAGTACGCTCTTGAGCCGACCGTTGGCATCGTAGCGCCACTGAAAGCGGCGGCGAAGGCCGTCGGTGCGTTCCACGAGACGGCCCTGACCGTCAATGTGGTCTTCGACTCGGAGACCAATCTCGTCTTTGAGTTCGAATACCTTTTCATCTGAGTGGCGCCTCCCCTTCAGCGCGCGCCCCGAGGGGCTCTCAATGCGCGTAACCGCCCCGCGCTCGTTCCGGCTGAACGTCCATGTTGAGGGCGCCGCCGTGCAAAACTGGACGGGGTACGGCTGGGCATTGTACGCAAGCGTTTCATGGTTTCCGTGGCCATCGAGCAGGCCCGTCACGCGCATGTTTTCGTCAATCTCAAGCAGCGCTACGCGCTCTTCTCTGTCTACGAAGAACCCCTCTCCATCTTCCAGACTGATTCGTTGAAAGGTCGCGATCTGGTCGTCACCATCCGAAAACCCGATGAGCTGTTGCACCTCATCGTAGAAATAATCCTGGCTCCGGTCGAGCGGATCAATCCGCTCAATGACGCGCCCCGGATGGGTGTGGCGGTACACCGTTTGCTCCCCCTCCCCCCCCACGACACGCGCCGACTGCCGGTGGTCGTCAAACGCAAACTGGCGCGTCTCCGAGCCATCCGCGAGCCATAACGCGGTACACCGCTCGTTACCGTCGTACTGCGCATACTGCGTCCCGCCCTGCCGACACGTGAAGTGTACCATCAGATGGCGCTGGTAGCCAAACGAGACGGCGCAGCCCTCAGCATCGGTTTCCTTCACGAGATCGCCCGATCCACTGTACTGAAACCTACGCAGCGTGGAAGCCCTCGGGCCGCCGTCCACACGCAACCGATTCACGAATCCGCCCTGACAGTCGAAACGGATCTGCCGCCCGACGGTGTCGACGATGCCCGCGATGCGCCCGCGGTCATAGAAGAAGTGGATGCTGTTGCCGCTCGCGTCCTCAACGCGGCTGAGAGGAATCGTGTCCTCTCGTGCATTCTCTTTCTCAAACACGAGCCGGCGCGACGCAGTTGGCGCGACAACGTAGGAACCGGGATAATGCTGGATGAGCGTGCCGTTCGCGTGGCGCGCCTGCATTTGCACATCGATTGCTTCGAACGTCGTCTCGTGGAACGTCTCCGGCGCGTACACAACCTGACCGGCCTCGACGCGGAGCGTGATCGCCCAGTTGAGCCGCCAGCCGTGCCCAAACGGTCCGTCGGCGTTGCGGCCGCTGCGGTACGTCCGCGCCAGCGTGAGCGGGATGTAGCCTGGTAGCCGCAGATCCTCGCGGCGCAAGACCACCTCGCCCGTCTCCATGTCAACCCGAAGAGCCATACTTCTTTGCTGTGCTGGCGATCAAATATACGGGATTTACTTGATGAGCACGGTCGGCGCGCCCATCAGGATGGGGTTCATGGTCATGGGCGGCTGGACGGCGCCCGGCTCCAGAATTTTGTCGGAGAGCCGGGCTGCTGGTTTACCGCCCACCAGTACCGTCACCGATCCAGGCGGGCTTGTGATGCCGGGCCCGTGCGGCGTGCCCGGCCCAGCCGGGGGCGGAGCATTGGGAATCGGGCAGGTATGCTGGTCGCCCACACGCCAGGCCGGCTTACCGCCGATCAGCACCGTGGGACACGGCGCTCCCATGATGGGCGGGCCGTGCATCAGGTTGTCGCCGAGTCGTGCGCCGGGAAAAGGCATCGCGTCCTCCAGGTTATCCGATTTTCGTTAGCGAGCCCTTCACGGTGTTTACCCCGCTGGCCTTTGAGTTTATCATCACCCCCTTGATCTCGTTTTTCATCTGCGCCTCCGAGGTGACGTTCATGCCCTTCACCTTCACGTTCTGCGTGCCCTCAATATCGATGTTCATCCCTTTGATCTCGATCTTGCCGCTCTTCTTCAGTGTGATGGA
>CAYFQN010000223.1:0-4552 GCA_964345285.1 uncultured Rhodothermales bacterium | reverse complement strand
CATCTGTACATCGCTCCGATCCAGTGGCGGCCGGACTCCTCTTGGACAGTCAGCCGGCAATGCGTTGGAGGTGGCGGCGGGCCACGACCGCGGCGCCGACCGGTCCGGCGTCGTCTCCGAGCACAGAGGGCACGACGCGAATCTGCTCGGCCCCTGCCCGCTGCAGGTAGTGCTGGCGAGCCGTCCGGGCCACCGGCTCCACAAACGGAGCGCCGAGCTGCTCCACCACGCCGCCCCCAAACACGACCACCTCAGGATCCAAGGTGTTTACCAGGTCCGCCGTGAGGAGCCCGAGGTAGTACTGGGCCGTCTGGAGCGCCTCTTCCATGAGGGCATCGTTGGCGTCGAGGGCGCCTTCTATCACACTACTCGTCAGGCGCGTCTTGCCCTTGTCCTCCATCACGTCTAGGACGACGCTCTCTCGCCCCTTCGCCATCTCTTCCCGGATTATGGCCTCCATCGCCGTCTTGCTGGCATAGGCCTCGACACAGCCCTCGCGCCCGCACCCGCACAGGCGGCCATGCGGCTTCACCACGATATGGCCGATTTCCCCGGCGGCGCCGCGCCCACCATAATGCGGCCTGCCGTCGATGATGAGCCCGCCGCCGATCCCCGTGCCTACGAAAATGCCCACCATGTGGCGCGCGCCCTGGCCGGCGCCGTACGCGTACTCGCCCATCACACCGATGTTAACGTCGTTGTCCACCATCACGGGAAGGTCCAGGCGGCTGCGAAGCTGATCGCCCAGCGCCACGTCCTCCCAGTTCAGGTTGGGCGCTTCGCGGACGACGCCCGTCTCAGGGTCGACCGCCCCAGGGGCGCCGATGCAGAGCGCCTCAAAGTCCGACAGCGTGGCGTCCATCTTGTCTATCATCTTCCGCACGGTCGTTTCGATACGGGCGATGACGACGTCAGCGCCTCGGTCGGCCTTCGTCTTTTTCTTTTTGGCAGCCAGGACGGTTCCTTCCCGCACGGCAGCGGCCTCGATGTTTGTTCCGCCGAGGTCGACGCCGATGATCAGTGGCTCGGTGTTTGGCATGGGGGCAGCCTCTTTTCTCTGGGTAACAGCGCGTTGGAGAAAAGAAGCCGCTAGCGGAGACGAAGGCAAATCGCACGCGGTCGGCGCGGCGTGACGGACATGCAGGCCGCGGTGCCAGGCAGCAAGCACCGAGTGCTCTCATGGCCGGTCGCTTGGGGCCGTCAGGTCGCCGCTGGCTGGAGTGCGGGAGCGGGGGCGCGCCTCGCGAGTGTGCCGCCGCCCCGACGCAGCTTCGTCCCGCAACTGCTGCATCAGCGCAGCGAGGTCCTCGGGCGCAAAGGGCTTGTCGAGATACGCGTCGAAGCCGATATTTAGCAGCCGATCGCGGTCGCCGGGCAGCGCGTACGCCGTGACGGCAGCGATGGGCACGTCCTCGTAAGCGGGCTGTGCACGGAGGCGCCGCAGCACATCAGCGCCGCTGGGACCGCCCCCTAGGTTGATGTCGAGCAGCACCATGTCGAATGTATGCTCCTGCGCCTCTCGCAGCGCCGACTCGCCGTCGGACACAGCCGTCACGTCGTACCGTTTGTGCAACAGCTCCTGCATGAGCGAAGCGGTCTCGGTGTTGTCCTCCACCAGAAGGAGCCGGGGGGTCACCTCCGGATGCTCGGAGGCCGCAGCGGGTGCATCGCACACGGCATCTTCCGCCGCCTCAGGCACCACTTCTGCGCGGGGGAAGGACACGGTGAACTCAGTCCCTTCCCCTTTCGCGCTCTCCACGGCGATGCGGCCGTTCATGAGGTCAACGAGCCGTTTGGTGATGGCGAGGCCCAGCCCGCTCCCTTCGTGCGAGCGTCGTACGCCGGTCGACTCCTGCACGAACTCGTCGAACAGGTGGGGCACGAAGTCCGGGTCGATCCCAACCCCCGTATCAGCGACGTGCAGGTGCACCTCATCGGTGTCGTATGAGACGCGGACGGTGACGCTGCCGTCTTCAGTAAACTTGACGGCATTGCCGATGAGGTTTTGCAGGATGCTGCTGAGGGCGCCCCGGTCGAGGTGCGCCATGAGGGGCTGCGTAGCCGGCGCTGCCTGAAAGCGCAGGGCCAGCCCTTTCTCGTCGGCCAAGGGCTTGAACAGGGATGCGATCTCGCGCGCTTCGCCCGTCACGTCGAGCACGTCGAGCTGGATTTCCATGCCGCTCGCCTCGAGCTGGGCCATCGATAGCACCGAGTTGAGCGTTTCCATGAGCCGCTCGCCGCTGTTGCGGATGAACTGCGCAAACTCGCGGTGCTTGTCGGACGCCTCTTCGGCCAGCACGCCGGCGTACCCGATCACGGTGGTGAGTGGCGTGCGGATCTCATGGCTCATGTTGGCCAAGAAGGTGGACTTGAGCTGGGCCACCTCTTCGGCTTTTTCTTTGGCGTCTTGCAGGACGCGCTCGTAGCGCTTGCGCTCACTGATGTCTTGCAAGAAAAGAGCATACTTTTGCTCACCGAACAGCTCAAACGCGCTCACAGCCAGCGACATCGGTACCTCCGAGCCGTCGGCCCGGCGGCCGTTCACCTCGCGGCCACTGCCTACCTGCTTCCACGGGGGCAGCCATTCCGGGTCGTCTTCAGTAGCGGGCATATCGCCCGGCACGGCCAGCAATTCATCGACGGAGGTGCCCTCAACGGCTTCAGCGGTGCGGCCAAGTAGCGTTTCGGCCGTCTGGTTGAATGTCTCGATCGCGCCGTCGTCCGTGACCACGATGATGCCTTCGGCGGAGGTTTCGAGGATAATGCGCTGGCGGCGCTCCTTGTCGGCCACTTCGTGCATCTGCCGCTTAATCTGCTGGGTCATGGCATCGAAGGTGCGGGCCAGCACGCCGATCTCGTCGCGGCGGCGGGTGGGCAGGTTCATGGCAACGCGCGGCTCCTCGCTGTCGCGCCCAAATCGCGAGAGGGCCTGCGTCACTTGCCGGAGTGGATACATCAAGTAGCCCGAGAAGGCCAACGCCAGCCCGATTCCGATCACACCGAAGAAAAGGGTGATCAGCAGGCTGTGCGTGCGCACCCGCTCCACGCGGGCCAAGATCGTCTCGTAGGGCGATGTGATTCCGGCTACCAAGTGATGCCGGCTGGATGGCATTCCAAACGCAATGCGCTCGAAGTAGGCCTTCTGCTCGGGCATACCCGGCCTCTCCATGTCTAGCGTCAGCCACGCTGTACGGCGGCTGCGGAACCAGTCGGCAGCGCCCGGGAATTGCGTCTCGAAGGATTCCTCGGATGACGCGGTAAGCATCTCACCCTGCCCATTAGCCAGGTGCAGCGAGACGTTTTCGTCGACGAGCGAATTAAACGCGTCGAACGTCGAGCTCATGTTGACATGAATTACGATCGCGCCGTACACCCGTCCGTTCGACGCGTACACCGGCATGATGGCGCGGACCATCGGCTGCGAGGCATCGCCCGACGCCATCGGGCTCAGCGTGATGTCGGACAGGTGAAAGGCATCTTCGGGCAGCCGGATGGCCGTGCGAAACCCGTCGTCCTGCAACCGGGCGCGAAGGGCCGCCGGCGACACCCGGCCCACCGTCCCGGCGTGCTTCTCGATCCGGGTGATCTCGAACCCGCCGCGTTTGGTGAGTGCAACGAAGCTGGCCTGCACATACGAGGGCCGGTTGTCCAAGAAGACGGTGAGCGTGTTCGCCACCTGATCGCGCCACTCCCGGTCGTCGATGTTGGTCTCCGGATCGATGAAGGTGCGGTTGCGATGCGCGTCGCGTACCCGCGTCCCTTCCACGTGCGCCCGAACGAGCCCCTGCACAGGCGGCGTGGCGACGAGGAAGCGAAGGTCTTTAGCGATAGCCTCGACGCTCGCTCCCAGCCGCACGTCAATAACCTCCGCCGTGTGCTTCAGCCGATCGGTTGACGCGTCGATGAGGGAGTCCTCGGCGCCTTGGTAGACGAGAAAGCCCACGGTGCCTGTGGCGAGCAGTACGAGCAGGGAGAAGAACAGCGCGAACTTCGCCGCGATGCCCTCCCTAAACTTCGAGATGGCCCCCACCTTCGCCGGCGGCGGCTGGCTTCGCCGCGTCCAAGCAGATTGAAAGCGATTGGCGATCCTGCGAATGTAGCGCGTCACTGAGTGTAAAATAACCGCACTCCTCCAACCGGTCAGCACACCCGAACAGGTCCGGGCCTGCTAGCGGCGCATTTCCATTGCGCAGCAGGCGGATGCTCGTTCTGGACTCCCTGGCGAAGGAGCCGCAGCATGTACATGGGCCGGCGTTGAACGAAAAGGTCAACGACATTTCTCATGCCTTCAGCAACAAATATTCCATTCGCTCGGAAACAACTCGCAGTGCGTGCAACCAAGTGATCGGCCGGCAAACCTTGCCGCTTATGGCCTGCTTGGCGCCGTTCCCCCGGCCGGCCGGCATGCAAGGCCCCACGGCCTGCGCTGTGGGAGTGCCTACCGGAAAGAACAGCCGGCAAAATCTACCCGCTGCGAACAGGTGATTCACGGCGATGGGGCCTCGGCCGGAGGCTCGCCATCGAGCACGGCCTGGGCGTACTGCAGCGCGGG
>CAYFQN010000222.1:0-4556 GCA_964345285.1 uncultured Rhodothermales bacterium | reverse complement strand
GATGAGCTCCAGCAGGTGAATAATACGGCGCCGGAGCCGCCGGCGGTCAACGACGAGATCGACGAAGCCCTGCTCTTGCAAGAACTCCGCTCGCTGGAAGCCATCAGGCAGGTCGGAGCCGATCGTCTCGCGAATAACGCGCGGCCCAGCAAATCCGATGAGTGCACCGGGCTCGGCAATGTGAACATCGCCGAGCATGGCAAATGACGCCGTTACGCCGCCGGTTGTCGGGTGGGTAAGGACGGAAAAGTACGGAAGGCCGGCGTCGTCCAAGCGGGCGAGGTGGCCGCTCGTTTTGGCCATCTGCATAAGACTGAGCGCGCCCTCCATCATGCGGGCGCCGCCGCTCTGCGAGATGATAATCAGGGGCCGCTGCTCGGTGTACGCGCGCTCGATGGCTCGAGCGATGATCTCGCCGACGACGGATCCCATCGAGCCGCCGATGAACGAGAAGTCCATCGCAGCGATGGATATCGGATAGCCGCCCATGGTACCGGTGGCTGCACTTGCGGCTTCGTTGCGTCCCGTCTTCTCCTGCGCCTTCTCCAGGCGTTGGGTATACGGCTTGCGATCCTCAAACTCCAGCGCATCGACCGAGAAGAGATGCGTGTCGTGCAGGTCGTACGCGCCGTCATCGAACAAGAAGTCGAAGTACCGGTGGCTCGGCATGCCGAAGTGATAGCCCGAGCTGGGGAAGACAAGCAGGTTGTCCTCAAGCTCACGCCGGTTGATGATTTCGTCCGTCTCTGGGCACTTCACCCATTGGCCCTCCGGCACCTCGTTCTGCTCGCTACGGTCGGTTTGGATGCCGGCTTTTTTACGTCGAAACCATGCCATGATGAATCAGGCGCCGATGAGAAACTTGTGGGGGGGTGGTGGACCGTGACGTTAGCAAAATGTAAAAGGCGGAGCTGAAAGTCCACCAGACTGCCCGGAAGGGAACGGGTGCGTCACATCAGGCCATCCTTGATCAGGCGCCATCCTTGATTAGAAGGCCGGGTATCAGAAGGACAGTCGCTCAAACGGCGTCTGGTCGGGCTGCTCACCCGCAAAGGCTTTCAAGTAGTAGGGCTCGAAGGCAGCAACCTCTTCGGTCGCGCCGCGCTGCATTCGCGGCCACGCGCGCCGGGCAACCCAGGCAGCGGAGGGCGGATGCACATCGGGGGGGAGCACACGAAGGGGAATCTCCACCTCACCCAGCGCGTCCGCGGCCTTACCGGCACCACCGCCTACGAGCCAGCACATTCTGGGGGGCGTGCCGAGCCAGTCGGGGAGCGTACCTACCGTGCGGGCCGACGTCGACGCGAAGGGAGCCAGGGCCCCCCTGGCCGCCTGATACGCAGCGGCATAAACTTCATCGCGGCGGGCGTCGAGGAGGGCACATACCACGTCCCCCTCTGCGACGAACGGTTGGACGGAGGCGGCCAGCGCTTCGAGCGTCGGCACGCCGACGAGGGCTGCGTCGAGCGCCATGGCCAAGCCCTTGGCCGTGCTCACGCCGATGCGCAGACCTGTGTACGAGCCCGGGCCCATCGACACAGCAATAGCGTCCACGTCAGCCCGCGCGACAGCGGCGCGCTCCAGCAGGTTGTCCACGAGGGGCACGAGCTGCTCGGCGTGCACGCGCGGCCGATGCAGGCTGGCGTGGGCCGTCACCGCACCATCGCACAGAACGGCGGCGCTGCACACATCGGTGGCCGTTTCGAGGGCGAGGAGCGTCGTGGGCATGAAAGTAGTTGGGTGTGAAACAGGGCATACTGAAAGCGGGATCAGCGCAAGCGTTCGACCCCGCCCGAATCGCGCCGTTGTTCTTGACTATTTCTTAACGTCCTACCTTATTGTATCACCCCGTGCGCGACCAAAGGGGAGAAGCGCACGCCCCGGCAGGCACCGCACCGGCCCGTCGCATCATCTGTCCGCCGCCGTCTCGGGCGCGGCCTCATCAACTGGAGGGTCCCATGAAAGCATACGATGCCAACCACATCCGCAACGTTGTTCTCGTTGGCCACCAAGGCAGTGGCAAAACGATGCTCGCCGAAGCCATGCTGCACGCCAGCGGCGCGCTTCCGCGAATGGGATCGATTCACGAGGGGTCGACGGTGAGCGACTACCACCCGAGCGAGAAAGAGCGGCAGATGTCTATCTTCACCTCGTTGCTGCATGCCGAGTGGAAGGGGCACAAGATCAATATCCTCGACACGCCGGGGTACCCGGATTTCGTGGGCGAGGTCGTCGCCGCCATGAAGGTGGCCGACACGGCGATTTACGTGATGGACGCCTGCGAAGGCGTGCAGGTGGGTACTGAACTGGCCTGGACCTTCGGCGAGATGACCGACAAGCCGTCCATGTTCGTGGTCAACCACCTCGACGAGGCCGAGTCCGACTTCCGGCTGCTCGTCGAGCAGATCAAAGAGCGGTTCGGGCGCGGGGCCACTGTCGTCCAGATCCCGGGTGGTGCCGGCACCCGCTCCATCATCGACGTGCTCCGGATGCAGCAGCTCACGTATCCGGCGGGGCGCACCAAGCCGGAGATCAGCGAGATCGACGACGCGTTCCGCGAGGAGGCGGAAGAGTTGCACCAAACGCTCGTGGAGGACATCGCCGAGAACGACATGGCATTGATGGAGCGCTACTTTGAGCAGGGTGAGCTGGATGAAGACCAGATGCGCGATGGCCTTCGCACTGCCATGCTGAACCGGGAGCTCTTCCCCATCTTTGTGACGAGCGCTACGGAGCAGATCGGCCCCTCGCGGCTGATGAGCTTCATCGATAGCGTGTGCACCTCGCCCGCCGAGCGGCCCGTTGAAACGGCCGGCGGCGAAGCGCTTCCACCCGACCCGGATGCCGAGACGGTGGGGTTCATCTACCGCACAATGGCCGAGCCGCACGTGGGCGAGTACTCGTTCTGCCGCGTAGTTGCCGGTACGCTCGAATCCGGCATGGACCTGGAGAATGCCAGCTCCGGCAGCACCGAGCGCATCGGGCAGTTGTACGCCATCAACGGCCGCGAGCGCGACAACGTGCCGCGCCTGCCGGCGGGCGATATCGGAGCGCTCGTGAAGCTCAAGGACACGCACACAAACGACACGCTGCGCGTCAAGGGCGCGACGGTCGAGATTCCTCCCATCGAGTTTCCGGAGCCGCGCTACCGCGCCGCGATCCGGCCCAAGCACGAAGGGCAAGAGGACAAGCTGGCGCAGGGCATCCACCAGCTCACCGAAGAGGACCCATCGCTCCTGTTCGAGCACCAGCAGCATCTCAAGCAGATGACGCTGGCGGGGCAGGGCGAGATGCATCTACAGATTGCCAAGTACCGGCTGGCGGACCGCTTCGGAGTGGAGGTCGAGTTCTACCGCCCGAAGGTGGCGTACCTGGAGACGATCCAGTCGTCGGCGCGCGGTTCGTACCGGCACAAGAAGCAGACGGGCGGCGCCGGCCAGTTCGCCGATATCTCGATGCTGGTTACGCCGCTAAACGGCGAGTTCCACCCCCCGGACGACATCAAGGTGCGCGGTGAAGAAACCGTCACCACCGATTGGGGCACAACGATCCACTTCGTGGACGCCATCGTGGGTGGGGTTATCGACATGCGGCGCTTTTTGGGCGCCATCCAGAAGGGCGTCTTGAATGCCACCCAGGAAGGGCCCGTTGCTGGCTTCCCGGTGGGCGACGTCCGTGTCATCATATATGATGGCGGCATGCACCCGGTCGACTCCAACGAGGCGGCGTTTAAGGCGGCGGCGTTCAACGTTTTTCGCACCACGTTCCGTGACGCCCGGCCCGCCCTGCTAGAACCCATCCACGACCTAACGGTGACCGTGCCCGAGGAGTACACGGGGGATGTAATCAGCGACCTGAACACGTGCCGCGCTCGCATCCAGGGCATACAGGCCGAGGGACTCTTCCAGCAGATTGAGGCCCAAGTGCCCGAGTCCGAGTTGTATCACTACTCGACGACGCTTCGCTCTATCACGCAGGGCCGCGGCATCCACCACGCGCGGTTCAGCCACTATGAGCAGATGCCGCGCAACGTGCAGGAAGATATCGTGGCTGAGGCCGGTGCGCTGGAAGAGGCGTGACCGGAAAACCAACGGGTCGGGGGATTGGAGCGTCAAAGAGTAGGTCCGTTCGAGAAGAGCCTCTCGACGCTCCGTCTTCCGGTTTCGTCCACGGGCTAGAACCGCGCGAGGCCGTCCCGGGCATGGACCCAGAGCGGCCTCGTCGTCATAGATCTTCGACAAGACATTGGAGGCCAGCAGCGGACAGCCACTACTGCCCGTCGATGAGTTCTTGCAGGCGCTTGTACTCGTCGCGCTCGAAGGAGAGGTTAAAACGAGCGGGGTTGTCTTCGTCGCCGACGGCCGTGAGCGGCTCAATATCGGACGAGAGGACGAGCTGGATGAACTCCTCGGGGTCACAGTCGAGCGCGTCGGCGAAGTCTTCGGCCGTAGCGGCGTAGATGCCGCCGTACTCTTTGATCTCACCGCTGGAAAAGTCTTCGGCGTCGTTCGGTTTTACGCGCATGAGCGGAGCGGATTGGTGCGACAGAATCGGAA
>CAYFQN010000221.1:0-4604 GCA_964345285.1 uncultured Rhodothermales bacterium | reverse complement strand
GCTCATCGGCCAAGTCGAGCACATGCCTCGGCCCCGGGTAGCCGTTCATCTCGGCGGGGCGGGCCAGGCCCATGCCGCGGCCGGCGAGAAGCTGCTGGGCCTCACGCTGCGACAGGCCATGGGTCGTATCGCCGTTCGCAACGTACGGCGCAAACGGCTGACCAGTAGCCATCGAACGAGGCGACTGGGCGGCTGCCCCAGATGGCGTCATGGTCAGCCAGGCGGTTGCCGTGCCGAGTACGACCAACATGAGGGGTTGAAGCGCTTTCATAGAAACCGGAAAGATTGAACCGCTAGGGAGGAAGTAAGGTAGATCAGAGCGATGAATGCTGGAAGGCCAGGCTGTCCGGTACAAACACGGCGTACAGCCCACGCAGGTCGCCGGCCGAGAAGCCGTAAGCCCGGTCGTTGGGGTAGTTCTGTTTCACAAACGCGGGGCGGTCGGCCTGTGCGCCGTGGCATGCCAGGCACGAAGGCTCGACGACGATGCGCCGATAGTAGCGCCAACCGGGTGTGCCGTCCATAGTCGTGCGCGTCCAGAGGCGCCGGCGAGACGGATTGTCGGCAAAGCGGGGGTACACATCGGCTCCAGCATCATCCAGCTGGTTCGCCGGATTGCGGTATTTCGCAGCGATCTGCCGTACCATCCACCCGGTGCTGTCGGAAAGCGCCTTTGCGCGCTGGCCAACCGGCTTGCACACCCGGGCGAACGTGCTTTGGTCGACCGACTCCTCGTCGATCGTCCGTGCCAGGCCAGACCGCATGGCATCGAGCGCTTCAATCTCGCGCTGTACAGCCGTCTGTAGCGCCGAGTCGGGGGCGGGCTGCGCCGTTGAGTCCGTCGTCGGTGGCTCGCTACAGCCCATCACAGCACCGAGGCCGATGCTGGCTAGTACGAAAAGGAAAGCACGCCACGTCATAGATAGAACCACGTCATACCGTGAACACTGTCTGGATTTGACTGCATGTGGGCTGTTGACTCAACAGACTACGCAACACGTCGTGGCCTGACCGAGGGGCAGGACCCCGCTCCGTGTCAGGGTTCTTTGGATTTTGGTGTAAGTGAATGACCAACGGGTGGAAGCTGGTATCGTCGAGCAACAAATCTACACGGTGTGAATCTATTAATAATGTCCTGTAATTACAAGTTAGTTAAATAACCTGGACGTCCCGCACGCGTAGTCCAAGATAGTTTACATAGTCGCACAACTAAAATGGTCTATCATGCGTCATTCTCCTCGTTCCTTTGCCCGACTCGCCAGGTGGGCCCTTGCCTGTGCCCTTGTCTGTGCGCTTGCAATCGCGCTGGCTCCCTCATCAGTCGTAGGGCAACCGGCTGAGCCTGTGCCGACGACCATCACGGTCCACGTGAGCTCAAATGATGCCAAGTTGCTACAAGACCCCGTCGGGGGCGCGCGCATCACCATCCGGAACGTGGAGACGGGTGACGTGCTAGCCGAGGGCGTGCAGCAGGGCAACTCGGGAAGTACCGAGCAGATCATGCGGCAGCCCCACCGCCGCGGGGAAAGCATTTACACCACACCCGGTGCGGCTTCGTATACGGCCACACTCGCGCTCACAGAGCCTACGCGCATCGAGGTGACGGCCGAGGCGCCTCTCGATTATCCGCAGGCCCTGCAGTCGGCCTCCAAAACACTGTGGGTGATGCCGGGGCAAGACATCACCGGCGATGGCATCGTGCTGACCGTGCACGGCTTTATCGTGGAGGTCCTAGAACCCTCAGGCAACGCTGCGGCGGGGGCTTCCATCCCGGTTCGCGCGCGGGTGCGGATGCTCTGCGGATGTCCGACCGAGCCGGGCGGGCTGTGGGATGCCAGCACGTACACCCTCACGGCACAGCTGTTGAGTGAAGGCACCGTGGTAGCTACCGCCCCGATGACATTCACAGGTACCACCAGCGAGTACGAGGCGACGCTGACGCCACCGGCTGCAGGGGCGACCGCCGTACGTGTGCTTGCTATGGATGCCGACCGCGTCAACTTCGGCGTCGCTGCACATTCACTTGCCAACACTTCGAGCCCATGAGTGCTACGTTTTGGAACGACCGCTTCCGGTCGGATACGTACGTGTACGGCACGGCGCCCAACCAATTCGTGCGCGCGCAGGCTAGCCGATGGCCAAAGGGCGCCTCGGTGCTGGAACTGGGGGCCGGCGAGGGGCGCAATGCGATCTTCCTGGCCGAGCAGGGCCTCGACGTCACCGCGCTGGACTATGCGGAGGAAGGCCTCCACAAGCTGAACCAACTGGCTGAGGCGCGGGGCGTGTCGGTAAACACGACCCAGGCCGATGTGATGGCGTGGACGCCAGACCGCCGCTGGGATGGCGTGGTAAATACGTTTTTGCACCTGCCGCCGGCCGAGCGCCCTGCGCTTTACCAGGCGATGCAGGCCGCGTTGCGTCCGGGCGGTGTGCTCGTGGCCGAGTGGTTTCGCCCCGAGCAGATTACCGATGGATATGATAGCGGCGGCCCGCCGGCTGTCGACATGATGGTCACCGCTGACGAACTGCGCACGCACTTTCCCGAGGAGGGCATGCAGGTGCTTCGCGCAGTGGAAACGACGCTCGACGAGGGACCGTACCATCGGGGCCCGGCAGCGGTTGTTCGGCTGGTCTGGCAGCGGTCGGTGGAATAATCGCCGCTATCTAGGAGCAGTACGGTGGCGAAAAAGGGACTCGTCTTGTATTTCGTAGACACGCCCGTCTCCAACAACGCACGCGCGCATCCATGCCATTCGACGACGCCTCGCCCGAATCTGCTTCCACGCTCGTTGCCCTGTTGAAAGAGCGAGCCCGTTCCATGAGCGGATGGCTCAAGTTCTTAGGGGTCGCGTACATCATCACCGGCATCCCCTCGCTCATCGTCCTGGTAGGAGCGCTTAACATCTGGCTGGGCGTGTTGCTCTTTCAGGCCGGCACAGCCGCGGAACGGGGCGACGACACGGCGCTCCTGCGGATGCTCAGCAAGTTCAAGATGTTCTTCATCATCAATGCCGTGGCGCTGTTGCTCGCCGTCGCCTTCATGATCTTCATTTTCCTGTTTGCCGGGGCGGCAGCCCTTATGCCATTCCTGGAGTCGAGCGGCGGCGGGGGGATGCAGGTGTAGCCTTAGCCACCGAGGCGCACCCAGTCAAGGGCGTCATGGGTGATGGTGACGCGCCCTTTCGCGTCAAGGAATCGCTCGGCGCTATCGTCCGGAAACCGGATGAGATCGAACGGCGCTTGGCGTGAGGCGCCAGCCATTGCTAACTTTACCATCTCAATAAACGGGTCCAAGGATGTGGCCCACTTGCCGATGGCAAAGTGCGTATGGGGCTCGTGCTGAACGAGGTACGCGACCTTGTCGGCGCCGACGTGGCCGGCCTCGCCCCAGAAGCGCGGCCGCCCACGGAGCCGGTCCATTTGCACCACATCCGGCTTATACTTCGCGCCAATCGAGACCTCGACGCTGAGGTCGGGATAGTCCGGCAGGTAGAGCGCCCACAGAAACGCCTTCATCCACACATGCTCGATGCGCTCCTGCTTCCGCTTGATGAAGACGACCGGCGTGCCGTGCGCCCGCAGAGTCAGTTTGCGGCGGAGGTGGCGCTCAAGAGACATGGGGTGATGAAGGCGGTATTTGGAAGTGCGCGGACGGTGCGGGTGTGCAGCGTGTAAGGTAGTCACCCCTCTTGGACGTTGAAGAGCAGATCGCGATACGCCTTGGAATCCGAATAGCAATACTTGTAGTTGGGGGGGTAGTATATTTATTGAACGTACTCGCATCTGGTCGTGCCGCACTTCTCTATCCACGTCCAGGGGGGGACGAAAGTTCAAGAGCAGACGATTCGCGTGGTGATCGTCGATCGCCAGGCCCCAGCGGGCATCGGCACGCGGGCCATTCTGGAACCGACGGCAGGCATTACGGTCGTCGGTGAAACGGACAGTAGACGACAGGCGCTCCCGCTAGCCCGCGCGCAACCGCCCGACGTGGTCGTGACCGAGACGGAGTCGACGGATCTCTCTGGTCTCCAGCTTGCAGCACGGTTAAAACCCGTTCCCGTGCTGAGTTACAGTGCGTGCGAGGAGGAACGATTCATCCGCCATTTCCTGGAGAACGGCCTGTCCGGATATCTCAACAAGCGTGATGCGCCGCAGCACCTTATGTATGCCACAGCGATTCGTTCGGCGTGTCCCTTTCAGGTTCATGGCGGCGCTTCTGCGTGTGGTTTCGCCGGTGGCCGCACAGCCGGTCGATCGGTTCATGGGCGGGCGGCTCGACGCACTGGACCTCCGGCTCGACGGCGGGGCCTACTCCGTCTTCTCCGCCACGGCAGGGATGCGAGTGGCTGTAGCCACGCCAGGTACCGCCACGCTGTACCTGACCGGCGCTACGGGCCTCTTCTACGAAACCATCCACGACTACAGAACGCAGACGGAAGGGCGCTCCCATCTGCTCTTCACCGATACCTTCGAGGAAACCGAATGGGGAGGGGCTCTTGAACTGCGATACGATCTTGCCTTCGAGCGCCGTGGCCGGGCCTGCTGCGGGCCTCTGGCGCCTCGACGGAGAAAACGTCATCAGCTACGGCCTCCACCTCGGCGCG
>CAYFQN010000220.1:0-4619 GCA_964345285.1 uncultured Rhodothermales bacterium | reverse complement strand
TACTGCTTCATCTTCTTCCACAGGTGGCTGCGGTCGATGCCCAACGTCTTGGCCGTGGCCTGGATCGCTCCACCGTGCCGGTCCAGCGCCTGCCGGATGAACGCCCGCTCAAACCGCTCGCGAGCCCCGCGCAGGTCCGCCGCAGCGGATACGTCGTCGCGTACCGGCGGGCCAGAGAGGGCAGCCTGGACGGCCTCACTGCCAATCATCGGCCCGTCGCTCAACGCAACAAGCCGCTCGATCACGTTGCGCAGCTCGCGGATGTTGCCGGGCCAGTGGCGGCTCATGAGTTCGACCATCGCCCCGGATGTGACGGACCGCTCCGGCACGCCGATCTCGGCGCTGAAATGCGATAGAAAGTGATTTACCAGGTCTGGAATGTCGTCCCGGCGGTTACGCAGTGGCGGGACGTGGATGGCGATAATGTTGAGCCGGTAGTAGAGATCCTGCCGGAAATCACCCGCTTCAATCTCAGACCGCAGATCTTTGTTGGTGGCCGCGATGATGCGCGCGTCAACCTGCTTGGCCGACTCTCCGCCTACCCGCTGAATGCGGCCTTCCTGCAGCACACGCAGCGTTTTGGCCTGCGTCATGAGGCTCATGTCGGCCACCTCGTCGAGGAGCAGCGTCCCGCCGTCGGCCTGTTCAAACTTACCCTTCCGCGTGCCATCAGCGCCGGTGAAGGCTCCCTTTTCGTGCCCAAACAGCTCGCTTTCGATAAGCGACTCGGGGATCGCTGCGCAGTTGACCGTCACGAACGGCTCGCCCGCGCGGGCGCTGTTGTGATGGATGGCTCGGGCGACCAGTTCCTTCCCGGTGCCATTCTCCCCCGTGATAAGCACTTTGCTGTTCGTAGCCGCGGCCTTGTCAATGAGCGTGTACACGCGTTGCACCGGGTCGCTGGACCCGATCATGCGGTAGCGGGCTTTGGTCTCGTCCAGCAGCCGATCCCGTTGCCGCTGCAGGTGGGCTTTTTCGAGCGCGTTGCGGACGGTGAGCAGCGCGCGCTGTGCATCGACCGGCTTCTCCAGAAAGTCGTACGCGCCCAGCTTAGTGGCCTCCACGGCTGCCTGGATCGTTCCTTTTCCGCTGACGATGACGACGGGAAGCGATGGGTGCTCTGCCGTCACCTCACGCAGCACCTCCATGCCCCCCACACGGGGCAGCTGCAGGTCGAGCAGAACAAGGTCAACCGGGTCGGCCGTGATGCGGTCAAGAGCCGTTTTCCCATCCTCAGCCTCTAGCACGGTGTATCCGGTATGCTCTAAGACGTCGGATAGGCCCGCTCGTACATGCGGATCGTCGTCAACAACGAGAATACGGGCATCGGTGGAGGCCTTGGTATGCATGGCTGATTTGCTGGCTATGCTGATGGTTCTCCGCCGCCCCGGTCCACTGGAAGAAGTAGACTGATGGCCGAGCCGGTGCCGCGCTCGCTCTCCACGTGGATGTGGCCGCCGTGATCGCGAACGACCTTTTGCACGATGGCTAACCCGAGGCCCGTTCCTTCGTCGGACGTGGTGAAGCCCGGCTCAAAAAGCCGTTCGCGAACGGTCGCATCCATACCGACTCCGGTATCGAGCACTTCCAGCTCCACGTAGTCCCGAGGCGGTGTATCAGCATCTAACCGCAAGCCGCGTTCCAGACGCGTCGCCACGGTGATCTGCCCCCCCTCCGGCATCGCGTTGACGGCGTTGGCGACCAGATTCTCGAGTACAGACTGCATCTGTTCGGCGTCGATCCGAACCGGTGGCAGGCCTGAATCCTGGTTCACGCAAAGCTGAATGTCGGGGGGTAGACTGCTACGTAGCAGGTCCGTCTGTTCATCTAGATGGGCATTCACGTCCGTCCGGACGAGTGTCGGCGTTTCGGCGCTGATGAACTTCAAGAAGTTCTTCGTCATGCGGCGCAGGTGTTCGATGCGCTCTTCGATCCGTACTGTGTATGCATCTAGATCGGAGGCCGCCTCGGGCGTGCGATCGCGGTACTCCATCTGCAGGCGCTGCAGCGTGAGCAGCATGCTGGTCAGCGGATTCTTGAGATCGTGCGCGACGCGGCGCGCCATGAGCCCCCAGGCGCGGTATGCTCCGGCGCCTGCTGCCTCAGCGGCCCGGATGCGAACCAGCCACTGGCCCGCGGTAGCCGCTCTCTCTTCGTGCCCTGAACCGATGGCCGTAACCGTCACATGGGCCGTGTCGGCAGAACCGCCGGGGGTAGGCACATCACGCGCCCTAGACTGGCCCTCTCGAGCCGCCTTGTGCACCAGGCGTAAGACCGCCGGGGCCTGCTGGGACAGCTGATCGTAGCTCGGTGCCGCTTCGCTCACCCCGAGCAGGCGACAGGCCCGTGGATTTGCGGCCTCAATCTTGGCGCCCCGCAGGACCAGGATTCCGTCGTTGCTGGTTGCCACCATGTGATCGCGGGCCTCTCGCGACTGGCGCACGCGTCGGTGAACCACGCGGCCCGCCCATCCCACGCCGGCCAGTCCGAGCACTCCAAGCAGCCACCCTCCCCACGGCCCGTACCGATGCCAGAGGTACAGCGGGTTTGAGGTGAGTTGAAACAGCGTCGCCCGCTGTCCAGTCTGGGCGTATAGATACGGCGCCTGCCCACTGCCGCGCCGCACGATTTTCCAGGTGCCGCTCTTAACCGGCGAAAACGCCTTCACGTGCAGGTCTCGGTCGAGGAGCAGAGCCCCCTGCTCAGCCGTGAGGATGATTTCGCCGACGTCATCGGCGTCTGCATCCGGGAGCACGGTGATGCGCTGGATGCCGGAAGCCGCCGGCTGGTGCGGCCGGGTTTCCAGGTCGCCGCTCAGCACCTCCACCTTCCCTTCGCCGTTGACGACGAGCACCTCGTCGCGCCCATCCTGGTTCAGATCGACGGTGGCCACATCACGGATCTGCTGGTCGAACGTGCGCTGCCGCAACACCCGCCCAGTGCTCGGGTCGATGTGCTGGAGAGCAACGGGCGTCGCGCGGCCGCGCTGCTTCCACTCGTAGACAAGTAGGTCGACTACTCCATCGCCATCGACGTCGCCTTTCACAGCGCGGGCAGTTGACCAGATGTCTCCGATCTCGCGCGTCCACTCTACCCGTGGCGTGCCGCGCAACTCGAACGCACCGATGTAAGCATGTTGGTCGTCAAGCCCGCCCGCCACGGCGCCGTTATCACTGGCCGCCGAGGTAAAGAAGAGCTCTATGAAGCCGTCGTCATCGAAATTGCTGACATACTGGTCACCCGTGATCATCGCACCAACTACCTGCTGCCCTAGCAGCTGACGCTCCGGCCACGAGAAGACCCACACGCCACGCGGCAGGCGCGCATATCTGGTCACAACAGCAACGACGAGTTCGGCGCGTCCATCTCCAGTAACATCGAGCATGGTGGCGTACCGGACAGCCGGGTCCCATGGGAGCGTCCCTTCGGGTTCTGTGCGCGGCGCCCCGGAGGTCACGAAGAGCTGGCCCTGCTTGCGCCCCTCGGCGGATACGATGCTGAGAAACAGGGAATCGTTACGCACCAGAGGCACCACGATCTCCAGGGTGCCGTCACTGTTGAGGTCGAGGGCCTGCACCCTGTCCGTCACGGAGGCTGCGTAGTTGACCTGCTGGATGGTACGCCGATCTAGCGTAGCGAGAACGACCGCATCCGGGGAACTATTGGCTCCCTCGCGCCGACGGGTCACGATGCGCTCATCCCGCCCGTCGCCTTCTAGATCGACCGGCATGAACGCTCCGACCTCTTGGCGCTCCTCAAGCTGGTATGGATATATGTTAGGATCCGTTGCGTCGGGAAGTGTGCACCCGCTAATTGCTGCCGCGAGCAGGATCCAGGCAACGAGGCGCGCATTGCAGCGTGGAGCCATGAGGTAGATACACAAACGATACAGGCAGGGGGATGTGGAAACCGTGCAGCCAGCATGCGTTCACATGCAGGACAGACATGCAGCCAAACCACCACGGCTTTGTGGACGGGAGAATCGCTATGCCGAGGCGTGTACTATCTAGCCATACGCCCCCTCGCCTCTCATGCTCCTTTGGCGCAAATTGATGTAATCCGGTATGGTCTCACACTCTTTCGCTTCCAGGGCATCCCGTCCACATGCTGTGCCCTCGTCACTGCGCCCGATTATCCAGGCCCACTGGCACTGGCGCGGATGGGAGCGCCTCATTGCGCAGGCGGGCATCACCATTGACCGACCCCGGCATGAGCCGCACCCGGACTACCCCCGGATCATCTATCCGCTGGACTACGGGTATGTCAATGGCACCCGAGGCACAGACGGGGAGGCGCTTGACGTGTTCGTAGGCACCGCCCGCACCGGGCTCGTTGGCGCCATCCTGACAACGGATTATCGACAGCACGACCAGGAGGTGAAGCTGCTGCATGACTGCGATCCGAAGGAGGTCTACACCGCGCACGGGTTCATCAACTTTGACCGGCAGGTACTGGAGGGATTGCTCGTGATGCGCCGCCCTATGCACACGCTGTGGGAGGATGCCACCCCACCGGCGTGACGCCTCCCGCATGTACTCACGAACACTTCAAACAAAAAACAGGAGCGCCAGCGAACCAACCTTGCACCCAATCATACGACTTGTTACGTTGATTTCCTC
>CAYFQN010000219.1:0-4631 GCA_964345285.1 uncultured Rhodothermales bacterium | reverse complement strand
CCCGGCGGGGCGTAACGGAAGTGCAACCTGGCGCACCGAACCCTGTCCGTTCCCCTGGAATTAGAGCACGCCTAGTCGACAGGTTCTGCTTGCAACGGAGCGAGGGTTCGATGAAGTGCCTTTTCATGATTCAGGGCGAAGGGCGCGGTCACCTGACCCAGGCCCTGGCGCTGCGCACAGTGCTCCGGCGCGCGGGGCATGCCGTACCGGCTGTCGTCGTGGGCCAGAACCGGCAGCGGGCCCTGCCCAGCTTCTTCGAGGAAGGCATCGGGGCGCCCATCCACCGCCTCCCAAGTCCGAGCTTCGTGGCGGATGCGGCCCGCCGGGGCGTGCGCCCTGGGGCCACGCTATGGAACGCGCTCCGGCATCTACCGCATCTCGCAGAGCGGTTGGACATGCTGGAGCACCTCGTGGAGCAGACCCGGCCCGACGTCGTGGTGAACTTCTTCGAGCCGCTGGCGGGCTTGTATTACGGGCTGCGGCGCCCCGAGCCCCCGATGGTAAGCATCGGGCATCAGTACATGTTCTTGCATCCGGCGTACGAGTTTCCGAGTGGTTGGCCTGTCAGCCAGCGGGCGGCCCGGGCCTTCGCACGGATTACGGCGTGGGGAGCCGCGCAGCGGATCGCGCTCTCGCTGTATCCCGCGCCCGCGTGCCCGGAGCAGCAGCTTACGGTACACCCACCGCTTCTGCGAGCGGCCGTCCTATCGGAGCCGGTGCGGACCGAGTCGTTCGTGCTGCTCTATCTCCTCAACCGCGGCTACATCGATGAGGTGCGGGACTGGCACGACCGTCATCCCGACGTTCCGCTGCATTGCTTTGTGCAGCGCCCGGACGCGCCGACGCAGGAGCGGCTCGACGACACGCTCGTACTGCATCAACTGGACGGTCCGCGGTTCGTGTCGATGATGGCTCGGTGTGGAGGGATGGTGAGCACTGCGGGGTTCGAGTCGGTGGCCGAGGCGCGCTACATGGGAAAGCCCGTGCAGGTGGTTCCCGTGGCGGGCCATTTCGAGCAGCACTGCAACGCGCACGACATCGCACGCGCCGGCGCCGGCTGCTGGACGCCGCGCTTCAAGCTGGACCCGATGCGGGACATGATGGCGGCGTCCTTCGGGCCCGACCCGTCGTTCCGGGAGTGGGTGGACGCGGGGCACCGCCGATGGGTTGGCGTTATTGAAGCTGCCGCTTACAGAGGCGCAGGGGCTGGGGCGCACCGGCGTACAGCGCACCCGATGACGACGACGGGATAGGAGCCTACGAGTCGGCCCTCTGAGCGGCCCGTGCTGGCGACGACGGGGCAGACGGGGCGTGAATAGCCGCCAAGGTTCCGACGTACCGATCGGCGATGGCTTCCCAACCGAACGTCGTGACTACATAGCCAGCGGTCTGCGCCCTGATGGCAGCTAGGTCCTCCGGATGGTCGCTGTAGTGGCGGATGGCGTCCACGAAGGCCTGCGGGTCTTCCGGCTCTACAAGGTGGCCGTTTATGCCTTCCTTGATGACATCGCGGATGCCTTCCAAGCGCGAGGCGATGACGGGGCAGCCGCACTGGCCGGCTTCCAGCATCACAATGCCGAAGCCTTCCATATCGCCTCGCACGGGGATGTTGGGCATGACGAAGAGATCCGCGCCGCGGTAGAGGCGAAGCAAGTTCTCCTCCGAGACCCGCCCCAGGAGTCGCACGCGATTGGTCAAGTCGTGCCGGTCGATGGCCGCCTGAATCGCTTCAGCGCGAGGGCCGTCGCCGGCCAGCCAGTAGTGGACGTGTGCTGGGAGGTGCGGCATGACGTGCTCCACGAACCAAGCGAAGCCTTTACGTTCAACCTGTCGCCCCACGCTGCACAGCAGCAGCACCTCGTCGGGCAGAGGGTGGCGGTCCGTGGCTAGGGCTGTGCGCAACGCATCCCGCATGGTAGCCTGGTCGGCCAAAGGGGGGAAGCGCTCCAGGTCAATCCCGTTGGGAACGACGTGGATCTTGCTCGCCTCCAGGCCCCGTTCTTCGCATGCGGCAGCGGTGGCTCGGCTCACGGGCAGCACGGCATCCAGCGCGCTAAAGACCTTGGGGACGAACCACTGGTACGGCGGAAACGGCGTGGTAACGTCTAGCCCGTGTACGATGGTCGCGGCCGTCACGCCGTGCCGATCGAAGAGCCCACGCAGTGGAACAGCGAGGGCCGCCGTCACCATCGATGAGAAGAGGACGACATCGACACCGCCCCGTTGAACGGCTCGGCGGATCTGCCAGGCTGCTCGGGCGAGGAAAGGTACGACGCGGACGTGCACCCACCGCCATGGGCTGCGAAGGAGCACCGACGAGAGCGCGATGTCCGGGTGGGCATCGAGCTCGTCGTGCAGCTTCGAGGCGACGCGCTGCATACCGCCCATGTTGGAGAGCGGGCGGTTCACGGGCGGCAGCGAGTGCGAGACGAAAAGGGTCTGCATAACGTCAGCAGACGACACGGCAAGTCGGGAGAGCGATGACGGCGGCGCGGTTGACTCGTTGCGGGCGGAGGCGCCGATCAATCAGCCTTGGAAGGTCGGCGTGGCGAGCGATGCACCGTCACCGGACGGGACAGCTGGGCTGAGGATCTCGTCGTAGTATTGATCCATCCGGCCGAGTACCGCTTCCCACTCATACTCACGGGCCGCATCACGGGCCGCCATCCCCATCTGCTTACGCTGCCCGGCATCGGTCACGAGATGCAGCACGGCATCGTAGAAGGCATCCGTGATGCCCGTGGGGGCGAGAAAGCCGGTCGTTCCGTCATCGACGAGGGCGTTGCTGCCGGTCGCATTGGCGCAGACGGTGGGTATGCCGGATGCCATCGCTTCGAGCGTTACGTTGCCAAACGTTTCCGTGTCGCTGGGGAAGAGAAAGACATCCGACGACGCGTAGGCGCGCGACAGTTCGTCGCCTGACAGGTGGCCCGTAAAGACCGTATTCTCCAGCCGGGCCTCCAGTTCGTCTTGGGCGGGTCCGTCGCCCACGATCAGGCTGCGGTGCGGGACGCCCTGCGCTTCGAGCCGCTCGATGACATCGGCGTACACGTCGAGGCCCTTTTCCCATACAAGGCGGCTTACGAAGGCGATTACCACGTCGTCGTCATCGATGCCTTGCGCGCGGCGCCACGCCATGGAGCGGTGCTCTGGAGAGAAGCGGGCGGTGTCCACGCCGCGGCGCCAGAGCCGGATACCCTCTGTGATGCCATGGTGACGCAGGTCCTCGGCGATGGACGGGGACGGGACGTACACGTGGCGGCATGGCTCGTAGAACCACCGCAAGTACGACCACAACAGGCCCTCCAGCATGTCAAGGTGGTAATACTTCAGATACGAGCTGAAGTGGGTGTGATAGGACGAAACGATAGGCGCGTCCCAGTCGCGGGCCAATTGCAGCGCTTGGTAGCCTAGGAGGTCGGGTGTAGCGATATGAAAGAGCGAAGGCCGGAACGCCTTCACCTGCCGGCGCACCTCAGCAGTCAGCCCAAGCGAGATGCGATACTCCGGCCGCCCCGGCGCAGGCACCGACGGCACGGGTACCAGCGTGCCGTTGTGGTCGACCGGCGGATTATCCACCGTCGGGGCAAAGACGCGCACCTTTGTTCCGTGACGCTCTAGGTAGCCGACGAGCCGGTTGAGCGTGAGCGATACGCCGTCCGCAATGTGGTTGTACGCACCGGTAAAGAGTGCTACGCGCCGAGGCCGACCTCCTAGAGCGGCCGGCGAGCGGTCAGCAGGCGGTTTGGTGAGGGCAGCGTCCATGAAAAGGTAGAGATCGGAGAAGGTATGTTGAGAATCTGAAGCACGGCAAGACGAGGCAGTCGACGCCAGGCCCTGCCATCACGGTCAGATAGTCGTCGCAGTCAACGGAGCGGCATTTCTGGTTGGTCCGGCACGAGCACGACCCAAACAGAACTTCTATGCAAGTTGTGCAGAAATTCAGCAGTCCGTTACACAAGCGGCATAAAACAGCCCCTTACTAGACTACTGAAGCCGCCGCGCGCCATGGCGAAGTAACACCGTCTGGGAGGGGTCTTCGCCAATCTGTTTGAAGAACGTATGGACATTGGCTCGACGCGCGGGCGCCTGTGAAGCCCCCGTCTCGGCCATTGGAGACTACGCCGTGGCCTTGAGGCGCTTCGCGTGCTTCTTGCGAAGCTTGTTCACTTTCGGCGCGATAACAGCCTGGCAGTACGGCTGCCCAGGGTGATTGGCGTAGTAATCCTGGTGTTTCTCTTCGGCCCGGTAGAACGTGCCGAGCGGTTCGACCTCTGTAACGATAGGATCACCGAACACGCCGTCGGCTTCCAGGTCGTCGATCACGGCGCCCGCTATATCCTGCTGTCTGTCGTTGTGGTACAGAATGATGGAGCGGTACTGCGGGCCCACGTCGGCGCCCTGGCGGTTCTTGGTGGTCGGGTCGTGAATCGTGAAGAAGATCTCCAGCAAATCGTGGTATGAGATGACGTCCGGATCGTATTCCAGCTGCACCACCTCGGCGTGCCCCGTGGTGCCGGCGCAGACTTGCCGGTACGACGGATCGGTGACGTGACCGCCTGCATAACCGGATGTAACAGCGTGGACACCCTCAACGCGGTCGTAGACCGCTTCGAGGCACCAGAAGCAGC
>CAYFQN010000218.1:0-4764 GCA_964345285.1 uncultured Rhodothermales bacterium | reverse complement strand
GCAGCGTACCGCGCCCCAAAATGGTTGAGATGGTTAATGAGGTGGTACAGGTTATAGATGTCGCGCCGCTTCTCATACCCCGGCTCAAGTGCCCATACGCGGCGGTAGGCGTCATAGAACGACGCGTCAAACCCGCCAAAGAGCTCGGTCATGGCTACGTCGGTCTCTCGGTGGCCATAGTAAACCGCCGGGTCGATGAGGGCCGGGACGCCGATGGCCGTCACCATGAAGTTGCCACTCCACAGATCGCCATGTAGCACCGACGCGGGTGGATGAGCCGGGAGCAGGTCTGGAAGGCGCTGGTAGAGCGTGCGGAGAGCAGGATCCCATTCAGGCCGCCAGTAGCCCCGTTCTTGGGCCATCTGTACCTGGGGCGCCAAGCGTCGTTTCCGGAAAAAACTCGGCCACGGTGCGGTCCACGTGTTGTCCTGCGGCAACCGTCCAATGAAGTTGGACGCCGCAAAGCCGTACTGGTCATGCGTGTGGCGGTGCAGTGCGGCCAATTCTTCGCCGAACGTGGACCAGAAGTCGAGTCCCTTCCGCCCGGAGTTGATCCACTGCATGAGCAGGAAGCCGGGCGTATCGTCCGTGGGCGGGGCGTGATGCACCACCGTAGGCACCTCGATGGCCGACGCCGCCGCAGATAACGCCTCCAAGCCGACGGCTTCCCCCGGAAAGGTTCGCGCAACCGATGCGTCGCCCCATTTCAGAAAGTAGGAGCGCGTGTCGGTTTCAATGCGGCAGCCGTTGGCGATGCAGCCGCCTCCTACGCTCGCATGCTCTTCGATGGGATCACCGAGGTACTCTTCCAGAGCCGCGCGCAAGGCGTCGGGTAACATAACACGTCAAGCTTGTCGGGACGAGGGGCGCTAGCAAAAGGAGCGTCCGGGCAGGGGCTACTGTCAAGGAGGCGCCCGTCACGACTGCTTAGCCGCCAGCTCATGCTCCTCCACGAGCCGCTCCAGCAAAACCTCCGACGTGCGCTCTACGATGCGATACACCTTTTCGAAGCCATCGCCGCTGCCATAGTACGGATCCGGGACTTGGAAGTCGCCCGGCTCGGGATCGAACTCGCGGAAGAGACGCACCTTGCCGTTGTACTGGTCGTCCTCATCGAGGTAGAGCACATCGTTCAGGTTGCTTTTATCCATCACGAAGATGTGATCGTAGGCCTCCAGGTCGCCCGGCGCAAACTGCGAGGCGGTGTGCGCCTCTAAGGAGAGGTCGTGCTTCCGAGCGGTTTTGCGCATACGGCCATCGGCCTTATCGCCCACATGCCATTTTCCAGTCCCTGAGGATTCGATCTCAAAGTGGTCCTCAAGTTCGGCGTGCTGCACCTGTTCACGGAATACGGCTTCAGCAAGCGGGCTGCGGCAAATATTGCCGAGGCACACAAATTGAACGCGGACAAACGGATCAGCAGCCATGGGAATACGAACTATTGGTTGAAGGCAATTACCAAAGATGCATACACGTAAAAGAGGTCCGGGTTGTGCCCGGACCTCTTCGGGGGCACGCGGTGGCGTGCGGGAGGCATTTAACGCAGCTGACGATATGTAGATTAGGAGCCAACGTTTTCGTTCGCTGGAATCGGGAACTGCGTCCACACGTCATCCTCGGGGCGGTCGGTCGGGAGCTCGTCGAGCCGGTCGTAGCGGCGCATGTCGATCCAGCGGTGGCCCTCGCCGTAGAGTTCGTAGCGGCGCTGCCGCAGCATCTCATCGGTGAGTGCTGCCTCGGTCACGGGCCCGTCGTAGTCCGGCAGGCCGGCGGCGTTGCGGATCACGTTGAGGTCGGCCACGGCGTCATCCAGGGCGCCGGTCTGGATGCGGGCCTCGGCGCGGAGCAGGATGAGCTCACCGTTCCGGATGATGGGGATGGGTGAGGTCTGCGACTTGTATACGAAGAAGCCCCACTCCGAGCGCAGGCCCACTTGCTCAAAGGTCTCCTCGCGCTGGACGACCTTGGAGAAGCGCTCGTCGATGATGGTGCCCTCATCGTCTCGCGCGATGTCTTCCACGAAGTCCGGTTGCGCAGCAATCAGCTCACCCGACTGCTGCGGGTTGATGAACCAAGGGTTGACCTGGTCGCCGGGCGCTGTCGAGAAGACGTGGTAGGCGCCTTCGGACAGCGGGGCGCCGGTGTCGATGAACGAGTCCTCGAGGAGCGTCAGTACGCGGGGGAAGTCGCTCTCATAAGCGGCCACGCGCGCAGCGAGGGCCCGGTTCACCTGGCTGAGGCCAGCGGGCGTGTCGAACCCGCTGAAGCCCTCGGAGAGGCTAAAGGGCAGCGTCTCGCCAGCTTGGTCGAGTTGCGACTGCGCGTCATTGAGCGTGCTGGCAATGCCCGAAAGCCCCTGGCCGTAATCCACCAGCGGCCCCGGCTCGTCCCCAGCCACGTCCACACGGAGGCCGTTTTGGAAGGTGAGGTTCGCATTCAACAGGAGCTGATACCCGATGATCGTTTGCGCGTAGCCACGGATGGCGGCGCGCTCGGCCGGGCTGAACGCAGCGTCAGGCGTGTTGCCCAGGGCTTCAATCAGGATGTTTGCGTTGCGGACGACGCGGTAGCGCTCCGCCCACGGACGGGTGATGTAGAAGGTGTTGTTGTCGAGCACCGCGGTACCGGCGCCCAGGAGGTCGGCGGTGAAGCGCGGATCGGATGCGCTGAAGCGATACACCTCGCGCCCAATTGTGCTTACGTCGGTCAGGTACAAGTTGATATCGGTGCGCATGCCGGCTTCCACCCCGGTCGCGAGGTTGATGATTTTGCCGGCGGTCGGGTTGTTGACAATGTCCTGAATGCTGGGCCCATTGGGGTCGGGCTCCTCATCCAGGGTGAACGCGTCGCATCCGGCCAAGAGCAGGACGGCGCATCCAACGAGTACAGCAGAACGAGATAACGTCTTAAAAAATAGCATTGGCGTAAAAGGCATTAGCGTAAAAGGTGGCGGCAGGCGATGCAGCGGGCAGGCGGCTATAATCCAATCTATAACCCAATGTTAAGCTTGAAGTACAACTGCCGGGTCTGCGGATACGGCGTGACCTCCACGCCTGTAGCCACCGGCTGAGTGCCAAAGTTATTCACTTCCGGATCGTAGCTGCTGTAAGGGCTGATGGTAAACCAGTTCTGCGCCGAGATGCCGATGCTCGTCGAGCGCACCAGTCCGTTGAACGCGTTTTGCAGGAGGCGATCGGGCAGGCGGTAGCTCAGCCCGATCTCCCGGATGCGGAAGTACGACGCATCTTCCACGAACTGCCGCGCCGAAACGCCCAGCAGGTTCAGCCGGTCCACGCCGTCAGGCGTGCCATTGCCGTTTGCGTCGTCATCGAAGTCGGGCGTGGTCTGGCTCAGGTCGTAGAGCAGCTTGGTGAGGTTTAGGTTGTCGCCGCCCTTCTTCCAGTGGGCCAACACTGAGAGGGTGAAGCCATCTAGGAACTCGACCTGGTTGGAGAAGGAGAGTTGGAAGTCGGGCGCAGCGTCGCCAAGCTTGAAGACGCCGTCGGACGTGCCGTCGCCATCGCGGTCGTCGATGCCCACGATCTGCGTCGGGCTCTCCCCTTCTTCGATACGGATCTCACCCAGCGTGGCGCCAAAGCCGCCGCCGATGGCCCGGAAGGCCGGCACCGGGAGATCGGTGACCTCAGCGTCGTTCGTCCAGAAGTTGGTTGTCGAGGTCCACGTCACGTTGTCCGACTGCACCGGCAGCACCGTGAGCGACGCTTCGAAGCCGGTGTTCACCAGCGTACCGCCGTTGAAGGTTTCTTGCCGGAAGCCGGTAGACGAGGGCACCTCGCGGCGCAGCAGCTGGTCGGTGATTTCTTTGCGGTAGGCCGTAAGCGCGAGGCTAGCGGCCCCGTCCCACAAGCCAATGTCGATGCCGCCCTCAATCTCCGTCTGGCGCTCAGGTTCAATAGAGGCCGAGCCGCGCTCGGTGTCGATAAGCGTGCCGATGGTGCCCCCGATGGAAGCCGCCTGGAACGAGGTAAACTTGGTTCCAAACCCGGCGATGTTGCCGGTCTGGCCGAACGCTGCGCGCAGCTTGAACTGGTTGAACGCGTCCAGCGTCCAGAAGCCGAAGTTGTGCAGGTTAAACGCTCCCGACGCACGCGGGTAGAGGAAAAACTCCTCTACATCGCCGTTGAGCGTGCTCCGGTCGCCGCGCAAGCCCACTGTGGCGATGATGCGGTCGTCCCAATTGATCTCCTCTTGCGCAAAGAAGCTGCGATCATTCTGGACGATTTGGTCCTGGTTGGGGTTGACAGACGTGGCCTGATCGATGTTCTGCTGACCCGGAATCAGCCCATCTCCCACAATGTTGGTGATGTTTTGATCGGTGCGGAATCCGGTAACTCCCGCCTGCGTCGTAAGCGTCACCCCCGACGCAGAGAAGTTGTAACTGTGGACGCCCACCAGGCGCACATTGGTATTCAGCGAGGTCGTTTCGCCGAGGATCGTCGTGCCCGGCTGCGGGCTGGTGCGCTCAAACTGCAGGAAGCGCGGGAAAAGCCCCTGCCCCGAGAGCGAGTAGTAATCCAGCCCGGCCTCGCCTACGAGGCGCACCGACTGCTGCTCCGTCGTCAGCAGGTTGTACTCCAGCCGCCCGCCGGTGATAATGCGGTTGACCGTCTCCTTGTTTGTAAAGATGTCACGCGTCTGGAGCGGGTTGGAGGCGTTGAACGGATGATCCGGATACGCGCCGTCTTGCGACCGGATGTCAATGAAATTGGGTGTGGCCGTCAGCGAGACGCCGAACGTCGTGCC
>CAYFQN010000217.1:0-4834 GCA_964345285.1 uncultured Rhodothermales bacterium | reverse complement strand
CGTTACCAGCGTGAGAGGCTGGCGTCCTAAACCCCTAGACGAACGCGGCGTCTTCTTCGAATTCCGGTAGCACAAAACATGACCTGCAGAGACAAGTTTCAGCATTCACTGAAATTGCACGGTCCGTTACATCTCACGCGGCTTTCAGAAACACATACTTGCCGTCGGCGTGCATCCACCCGTTGTTCTGCCATCACGCGGCCCGGCGCCGCACGTGCATGCTCACCGCCACCACACGCAATCCTGTCCGATTTATGTCTCGACCCCATGCCCTCTCGTCGGCCCTCTCGGCCACGCTTGCTCTCGTGGTCGCCACCGCGCTCCTGCTCGCCGGGTGCGGCAACAGCAGCGGCTCCAATAGCAATGACGACGATGCTCCCATTGTCTACCAGGTTGGGGAACCACTGAGCGATACCACATACGCGGTGGTCGTGACCTCTGAGTACGGGAGTGATACCCTTACCACGGCCGACTTCCGTAGCCAGACGCAGATGCTGATGCGTCGCATCCCACCGAATCAAATGAATGAGGACCGTCGCGAGGAGTTGCACCGCAGCCTCATCGAGCAGTTCGCTACCCGGCACGTGCTGCTGGGTGAAGCACGCCAGAGCGACATCAGCGTAGATAGCGCCCGCGTGAACATGCAGATGCGCCAGATGCGTAGCCAATTTCAAAGTGAGGCGGAGTTTCAGCAAGCCCTCGCTGCTAGCGGCATGACGGCCGACTCGCTCCGGGGCATGGCCGCCGCCAACATCCGCATCCAGATGATGCAGGAGGAGATGGCGAACAACGTCGAGGCACCGTCGGAGTCGGAGATCGACCAGTACCGCCGCGACCAGCAGCAGGAAGAAGTGAGCGCCCGACACATTCTCTTTCAGGTGAGCGAAGACGCTCCGCAGAACGCCGTGGACTCGGTAGAGACCGTGGCCCAGGCCATCCTGGACAGCGCGCAGACGGGCACCGACTTTGCCGGCCTTGCCCGCCGCCACAGCGACGGTCCGACGGCCTCGCGCGGCGGCGACCTCGGCTACTTCACCCGCGATCGCATGGTAGAGCCCTTTGCAGATGCCGCCTTTGCGCTGTCCGACTCAGGTACGGTCGCTGATGAGCTCGTTCGCACCCGCTACGGCTTTCACATCGTGCAGTTGACGGGCCGCCGCATGCAGGCCATGATGGATACCTCTCAGGCTCGCCGCACCCTCATGAACGAGCGGCGCCGGACGGTCCTCGAAGATCAGCGCGACGAACTGCTCGCAGAAGCTACCGTGCGCGTCAACCCGAGCATCGTGGAAGCCAACCTTGACGGCTGACGCGCCTTCTCCTCAACATCTCACGTCAAACGCTCTGTCAGCTTCCATGCTGGCAGGGCGTTTTCTATGCTGGCAGGGCGTTGCTGTGTGCGGGCGTTTTGCTGTGTGCAGTGCTTACACGCCCCACGTCGATGCGGCATCCGATGCGGTGCGTGCTACGCCAGGCTTTGCCATCTTGACGTGCGGGATGCCGGCCTCCATGAAAGGCTCGCCGACTGGCTCGAAGCCGAAGCTCGCGTAGAAGTGCTCCAGATGCGCCTGCGCGTGTAACACGAACTGGTCGAAGCCGGCCCGTCGCGCGTCGTGCAATACGTAGCGCACCAGCTGCCGGCCGTAGCCTTCTCCGCGATGCCTGGGTAACACGGCAAAGCGCTCCAGCTTGGCGACGAGCGTCTCCCCATCAGCTACCGTACGCCATCGGGCGGTAGCTACCGGCGTGCCATCGATCGTGCCCAGCACGTGGCGGCTTGTGGTGTCCCATTGGTCCCACTCTTCCTCCGGTGGACAGTCCTGCTCCTCGATGAATACGCGTTCGCGGATGGCCTTGGCGTGCTCCCAGTCGGACTCGTTTTCGACGGGGCGGATTTGCATCGGCATGACAGCTGAGCGTTCGTGAGGAAGGTTCTAGGTTGTACACAGAGGCAACATATGATATGCGCACAGCCAACCCGTGAGAGAGCCGACCGACCGGCTGGCGCGGATCTTTCCAGTAACTTCTAATTCGCCTTCGTATCTATATAGAATAAGTCTAGATTAGCACGTATACTGGAGACCCAACTTGGTACTATAGAGAGCCCCCACTCACCACTAGGTAGCCGGAACGGCCATTGTAAGGGCCAGCTTCCGGTCGCTCTCTTCGAATCGTCTGACGACGAGGCCTGCGGGCGTCCCACGCTACCCTAGTGGGATGCCCGCTTTCTGTTGGCCTCGGCCACCCGCCGTCGAAACCCGCACCCGACAGCGCGGGTTTATTGCTCTGACGTTACCCTTTTCCTTCATCCCGCTACCCCCATGGAGCCGATCGAAAACCGCGTCGCGCAGGGCGAGATCGAAGTCTATAACCTGGATGACCTCTGGGACGAGCAGCCGGTCACTGAGCTGGATATCAGCCCGTTTCTGGTGGAAGGCCTCATGCTGAAGGAGCAGTCTTTCCGCGAGGACGTGAAAGCGCACGACTGGTCGCAGTACGACGGCCACCACGTCGCGCTCTACTGCTCAACGGACGCCATCGTGCCCACATGGGGCTACATGCTGATCGCTTCGAAGCTGGAGGGGATTGCCCGCTCGGTCTCATTCGGCCGCAAGAAAGAGGCTGTGCACGATTACTACGTGCGCATGCTGGAAGACGAGGACTGGTCTGCGTATGAGGGCAAGCCGGTTGTGGTGAAGGGCTGCGGCAGCGACCGCGTGCCCGACGTGGCCTACCTGATTGCAACGCAAAAGCTGCAGGGCGTCGCGCGCAAGCTCATGTTCGGCGAGCCATGCTCGTCGGTGCCACTGTGGCGCCGGCCAAAGCCGGAAAAGGAAAAGCCCGACGCCAAGGCCGTTGGCGTGAGGAAGCCGAACCTGCCGACGCCGGGCTGACGCACCATGCTGGATCGGTTTGCGGATCGCCTGAGCCGGAGCCCCTACTTTCGGCTGCTGCGCCGCCGGTACTATCGCAATGAGCGCACCGGGCTCGTCGCCTTCTTTGTCGGCGGCGTGGCATGGGATGCAACGACGCTCCGCCGCATCGACGCGTGGTTCGACAATCTCTTCCTGCTGGGCTATCTGCTCGTCCTCGGCGCACTCACGGTGCTCGCCATCCTGGACCAGAACGGGCAGCTGCGCCATCCGCAGTTGCGGCGCCTGCGACCGTGGTTTCCGCCTATCATCCAGTTCGTCGCGGGCGCCCTCTTCAGCGCATACGTCGTCTATTACGCGCAAAGCGTGTCGTGGGCATCGTCCATCTTTCTCGTCGTGCTGATTGGATTGCTCGTCGCCAACGAATTTATCTGGGCGCGGGCGTTCAACCTGTACGTGCTGATCGGCGTCTACTTTCTGGCGACGCTCACCTTCTTCATCTTCTTTCTGCCCGTGCTGTTTGGCACGACAGGCTACGGGATGTTTGTCCTGAGCAGCCTCATCAGCGTAGGCGTGGTGGGCGGAATGCTCTACTACGTGCGCCGAGAGGCGGCCTTGCAAGACACCCAGCTCGCCGCCGCCGGTGGCATCGTGATCTTGCTGCTGCTCACCATGCACCTCTTCTATGCACAGAACTGGATTCCGCCCGTCCCCCTCGCGCTCCGCTCCGGCGGCGTGTACCACGACGTGCAGGTGGAGGATAACGCGTTTACGCTGACGTACGAGCCCGCACCGTGGTACCTGCCGTGGCGCCGCGCCGACGACGTCTTCCACCCAGCGCCGGGCGACACGGTGTACTGCTTCGCCGCCGTCTTCGCCCCGACAGCGCTGGAGACGCAGATCGTGCACCACTGGCAGCGCTTCAGCCCTGAGCGCGAGGCGTGGATGACGACGGACCGGATCCGCTACGACGTGACAGGCGGCCGGCGTAACGGATACCGCGGCGTGACCTTCAAACAGCACGCCCCGCCGGGCCCGTGGCGCGTGGACGTGGAAACCCCAACTGGCCAGGTGCTCGGCCGCATCAGCTTTCGCATCGCCCCGCCCGATTCGACACGGCCACTCCAGCTCCGCACGCTGCAGCACGACTAACGGTCTCGCGATCTGGCAGTGGCATGGTTATCATGCGGATGCGTGCTCCTCTGATCCCATCTTTGCTTCCTCATGCACATCGACCTCTCCGATCAAACCATCCTTGTCACCGGCGCGAGCCGCGGCATCGGCCGGGCCATCGCGCACGCGCTGGGCACCTCGGGCGCGCAAGTCGCCATCCACTACCACCGCTCCGCCGAGCCGGCGCACGCCCTCGCGGAAGCGCTCGACGAGGCAGAGCCATTCCAGGCCAACCTCGCGACGGTTGCGGGCTGCACGCAGCTGTTTGACGACGTGACCACGGCGTTCGGGCGGATCGACGGGCTGGTGAACAACGCGGGCGTCGCCGTCCAGCTTCCGCTCGATGACGCGGATGAAACCTGGGCCGAGGGCTGGGCGCGCACGATGCACGTGAACCTGCGGGCGCCGGAACTGCTGTGCCGCCGCGCCATTCGCCACTTCCGCAAACATGGGGGCGGGCGGATCATCAACGTCGCGTCCCGGGCCGCCTTCCGGGGCGATACGCTGGACTACATGGCGTATGCGGCGTCGAAAGGCGGGCTCGTGGCGCTCACCCGCTCCATCGCTCGCGGGGGTGGCAGTGACAGCATCGTGGCCTTCACGCTGGCCCCCGGCTTCACGCGGACGGACATGGCGCAGGACTTCATCGACACATACGGCGAGGACTATGCGACAGACGACCTCGCGCTGAACCGCCTCACCGAACCCGCCGACATCGCACCGACCGCCGCCTTCCTCGCCAGCGGTCTGGCCGATCACGCCACCGGCGCCACCATCGACCTCAACGC
>CAYFQN010000216.1:0-4887 GCA_964345285.1 uncultured Rhodothermales bacterium | reverse complement strand
TGAGGCCGATGAGGCCGATGAGGCCGATGAAGACGCCGACGAGGCCGACGACGACCAGAAAGAGAAGTAACCTCTTCCGCTGAATGGACTCCCGACGATTGACCATGTCGTCCCCCTCGACCACACCGGACTCGCCCGCGCCCGAGACGCTCATTCGGCTGGGGCGTATCTTCCGGCCGCACGGGGTGCGCGGTGAGCTTAAGATCGCGCCCGACATGGACGATCCGACGCGCTTTGAGACGCTCGACGCTGTGTACGTCGGTCCTGATCCGGGCCGTGTGATGCTGCGCCGCATTGAGTCCGTCCGCTACCAAGAGACAAAACGCGGCATCACGGTGATTCTCCAACTGGAGGGCATTGCGGATCGGGGCGACGCGGAGGTGATCACGAAGCAGCACCTCTACGCGCCCGAGGAGGCCCTGCCGCCGCTGGCGGACGACGAGCTCTTCGTGCACGACCTCATTGGGCTCACCGTGGTGACCGAAGGCGGTGAGGAGGTCGGCATGGTGTCCAACGTATTGCCGCACCCGGCGCACGACGTGTACGTGGTACATCGATCCGGCCACCCCGAGCACATGATTCCAGCGGTCGACGAGTTCATCGTCGCCATCGACCTTGACGCCGAGCAGATGGTGATTCGGCCCATCGAAGGACTCTTAGATTGAGCTTGAGCGTGTGGGAGGGCGGACGAGTGTGCGTCCCATCCCTCTCCCCGAACCCCCAAACGTTCACACACTTACACTCAGAACCGTGCGTATCGACATCATTACGGCACTGCCGGACATCGTGTCGGGGCCGCTGCAGCAGAGCATTCTGCAGCGCGCCGCGCAGAAGGGGCTGGTAGATATCCGCGTCCATGATCTGCGCGACTACGCGACGGACAAGCATCGTCAGGTTGACGACTACCCGTTTGGCGGGGGAGCGGGGATGGTGCTCAAGCCCGAGCCGCTCTTCACCTGCATCGAAGCCATTCAGGCGGATGTGGACACCGAGCCGGATGAGGTGATTTTCCTGACGCCCGATGGCGAGCCACTCGATCAGTCGATGGCCAACCGGCTGTCGACAACGAGCCACCTCGTGCTGATCGCCGGCCACTACAAAGGCATCGACCAGCGGGTGCGTGACGCGCTCGTGACGAAGGAAATCTCGATCGGCGATTTCGTGCTCAGCGGAGGTGAACTTCCGGCACTGGTCCTCGTTGACGCGGTCGTGCGCCTCATCCCGGATGTGCTGGGCGACGCTTCATCAGCCCTCACGGACTCCTTCCAGGACGGATTGCTGGACGCGCCGGTGTACACCCGGCCGGCTGAGTACCGCGGCCGGACCGTGCCGGACGTATTGCGCTCCGGTAACCATCAGCGCATCGACGCCTGGCGCGACGAACAGCGCATCCAAAAGACGAAAAAACGGCGGCCGGACCTGTTCTAGCTGCCCCCATTTGTTATGCGCCATCCGACCGCGACGCGCGGTGGAGCGGCGCTTCCTGTTTGACGACTGAATTATTGACTCCCACTATCCATCTTAAGAGGAACTTGTCATGGCGACCGATCTTCTGAACCTCGTCGAAGCCACGCAACACCGCGACGACCTGCCGGACTTTGACCCCGGCGACACGGTGAACGTTCACCTGCGTGTTGTTGAGGGCGAGAAGGAGCGCATCCAGCAGTTCGAAGGGATCGTGCTGAGCATGAATGGCGCCGGCGCGGGCCGCACGTTCACCGTCCGAAAGGTTTCGGGGGGGATTGGTGTGGAACGTGTCTTCCCGCTGAACTCGCCGCGGATCGCACAGATTGATGTACGCCGCCGGGGTCGCGTGCGCCGCTCCAAGCTATACTACCTGCGCGACCTGAAAGGCAAAGCGGCCCGCATCAAAGAGCGCATGCGCCAGTAACGCGGCGACGCGCCCAGCTAGGGCGTTATTGCGGTACTTGCTCATCGGATGACGCGACGTCCTTATGCGATTGGCAATCTGGAATTATCCAGCGGCTGAGTTTCTGGTGTCCGGGTTTTCGTCGGGCGCCGTGGACGCGCCGTTTGACATCGAGCGGCATCCACCGGAAGAGTGTGCCGCCCGCTTTGTAGAGGGTGAAGTCGATGTGGCCTTGTTGCCCACGAGCATGGCGTTGCAGGCCTACGACGACATCGACGCGATTCCGACCGTTGGGCTCGTCGCGTGGAAGTACCCGTTCGCACGCCTGGCCTGGTCAGGCGGCCTGCACGATTTCCCGCAGACCATCGCGCACAACCAACGCCACGCGCAGGAGAAGTTCGTCGCCCGTGTGATCCTGCACGAGCACTACCAGCAGGATCCGGAGTTCATTGCGTACGATGGCACGACGACACCCACCGACCTGCTCAACGCGGACGAGGACGCCGCGCTGCTTGTTGGGCCCGATGTGCCGTCAATGCAAGTCGATGGCTTCACCATGGATCTCGGGCGCGAGTGGTACGAGCTCACCAACTACCCCATGGTATGGGGGCTTTTCGTCACGCGCCGCGGCGAGGCTGACAACGAACTGATCGAGGCGTTCATCGACAACGCCAAGGCGGCCGAGGAGCATCGCGACATGTGGGTGCAAGCGCAGGAGCCACCGGCTGCGTTGGAGCCGTTCTATCGCGAGGATCTGCGCATCCGCATCGACCGACTCGGTATCGCTAGCCTCACCGAGCTGCGCACGTACCTGTTCTACTACGATGTGATGGGCGAAATCCCCGACATGCCCTTTGCGTCGATTGAAGAGGACGAAGAAGAGGAAGAGTCCGAAGCGCAGTCCTGACGCCCGAGCGCCTGCGCGTCGCATCGAACCGCCTCATCACGAGCTGTCAATATGGGTAAAGGCATTAAGGTCGTGGCCCGCAACCGAAAGGCGCGCCACGAATATGACATCGAAGACACCCTGGAGGCCGGCCTTCAGCTCAAAGGCACGGAAGTCAAATCCATCCGACAGGGCCACGTCAGCCTGCAGGAGGCGTACTGCTCGGTCGATCGATACGGTGAGATGATCGTCCACGGCATGTACATCAAGCCGTACGAGCAGGCCGGACTGCACGCCAACCACGAGCCGCGCCGCAACCGAAAACTGCTAATGCACCACCACGAGATCTTGAAGTGGGGGCAGGCCGCTGAGCAGAAAGGCTACACCATTGTCCCGCTCCAGCTCCACTTCCGCGACGGCTATGCCAAGCTCAAGATCGGCCTCGCCAAAGGCCGGCAGCTGCACGACAAGCGGCAGGCCATCAAGGAGCGCGAGCAAAAGCGCCGCATGGACGAAGAGATGCGCCGGTATAACCGGTGAGGTCAGAAACTAGAAACCACCACTTTGCGATCTGGAAGCACAAATGAAATTTCCACCCGTTGACGAGCAACTGGCCCGGCTTCGCCGCGGGGCCGAAGAGATCCTTCCCGAAGATGCATTGGTCGACAAGCTGAAGGCGTCGCGGACGGAACGCCGCCCACTCATTGTGAAGCTTGGCTGCGACCCGAGTCGCCCCGACTTGCATCTCGGCCACACCGTCGTGTTGCGCAAGCTGCGCCAGTTCCAGGACCTCGGCCACCAGGCGGTGCTCATCGTCGGCGACTTCACGGGGATGATCGGCGACCCAACGGGGCGCTCCAAGACGCGTCCGGCACTCACGCTAGAAGAGACACGCGAGCACGGACGCACCTACTTTGAGCAGGCTTCGGCTATTCTCGACCCGGACAAGACGCGGATCCTGTACAACTCGGAGTGGCTGGAGGCGATGTCCTTCAGCGACGTGATTGAGCTGGCTGGCAAGGTCACGGTCGCGCAGATGCTGGAGCGCGACGACTTCGACAAGCGCTACAGCGCGGGTCAGCCGATCGGCATCCACGAGTTTCTGTATCCGCTGGCGCAGGGGCAGGACTCCGTCCACATCGAGGCGGACGTCGAGCTCGGCGGCACGGATCAGAAGTTCAATCTGCTCGTGGGCCGGCAGCTGCAGCAGGCGGCCGGGCAGGAGCCGCAGGTGTGCCTTACGCTGCCGCTCCTCGAAGGCACGGACGGGTCGGAGAAGATGTCGAAGTCGCTCGACAATGCCATCGGCATCACCGAGCCGGCGGAGGAGATGTATGGCAAGACGCTCTCCATCCCGGATGATCTCATCTACCGCTACGCCGAGCTCGTCACAGACATCCCGACGGCTGATCTGCCGAAGGTGAAAGCGTTTGCTGAGGAGAACCCCCGCGATGCGAAGCACCAGCTGGGCCACACCATCGTGGCGATGTACCACGGCGACGAGGCGGCCGACGCGGCGCGCGATCACTTCGAGCGGACCGTTGTTGAAGGCGAAGTCCCGGACGACATCGACGAATTCGCGCCGGACGTAAGCAGCGGCTCGGAGATTGGGTTGCTCAATCTGATGCGCGCGGCGGGGCTGACTGAATCGAACAGCGAGGGCCGCCGCATGATCGAGCAAAATGCCGTGTCGATCGATGGAGAGAAGGTGGCGGACACCAGCCTTTACATCGACGTGGCGCACGAGGCGCCGTTCGTGCTGCAGGTGGGTAAGCGGCGGTACGTGAAGGTCGTGACGAACGGCAGCGCGTAGGACGGCGCCAAGCTGGCTACCGGACGCGGACGACCTGCGTCGTGCGGTCGAACCGGTCGCCAACGATGCGAATGAAGTAGACGCCGCTGGCCCATCCCCTGTCGCCGAGCTGAAATTCGCGGAGCGTGTTGGCCTGCACGGAGCCATCGAACAGCCGTTGCACACGGCGCCCCGCGGCGTCATACACGTCCACCTGCACGCGCTGCGGCTCGTCGACGGCGAAACCGATGATCGTCGTCGCGCGGAACGGGTTTGGATACCCCGGCCGCACGATCACGCCGTCCGTTAGAATGATGGCATTGTCGGACGTTGTCGCCA
>CAYFQN010000215.1:2884-4889 GCA_964345285.1 uncultured Rhodothermales bacterium | reverse complement strand
TTACCAGCTGTCCAACAGCGCTTGTCACGCAGACTCATCGTGCCCATCAAACTGCCCCCGTCCGTAGGACCACTGCACGGCGTACTGGAGGAGCTCGGACACCGTGTCGAAGCCGAGTTTCTCCTTCGCCCGCCGCCGGTACGTCTCAATCGTCTTCCGGCTAAGGTCGAGCTCGGCCGCAATATCTTTCATGCTGTGCCCTTCACCCAGCATCTGAAAGACGTCCATTTCGCGATCGGTCAAATCCTCAGTCGCCGAACCCAAAGAGTATTCCTCTTGGCGAATCACTTTGCTGAGAATGCGCGATGACATACGCTGGCTTAGGTAGACCTCGCCGTCATGCACGCTCCGGATTGCCTCGATCACCTGGTCGGTGGACTCACGTTTCATTAGGTACCCATTGGCCCCGGCGCGGATGGCGCGCTCGGCGTATACGCCCTCATCATACATCGAAAACACCAGCACACGAACCTCCGGGTACAGCTCGCGAATCTCGCCGATGAGATCCAACCCGTGCGCGTCGGTGAGCGAGATATCTACAATCGCCACATCGGGGGCGCGACGCTCGAGGAGCTCCAATGCCCGTTGCGCAGAGCCCGCATCGCCAATGACGCGCATACCGAGGCGCCTGTTGATGTTGGACGTGAGGGCCTCCCGAATGGCGGGATGATCATCGACGATGAGCACCTTAAGGCCGTCAGATGTGCGGTGGGGCGTGCCCTCCGGGGCGGGCGATGGTGGGGCGTCGCTCTTTGAGGAGTTCATTCAGCTATGTCGCGCTCTGTCATGACAAAAATACGTGGTGGGCGTGGCCGGCAGAGGGGTCGTGCTGGCGAGATGCCCGCAATGAAAAAGGGCACCACAGAATGTGATGCCCTTAACGTATACGTAATTCAAAGAGCGGATGCTTGAGATTCAGCGAAAGGGCACATGGATCTTTGGCGCATCTCCCCTGCGCACCTTGAGCGCAGGGCCCAGATCACTTTTCCATGCTCCAGTCATTCTCTGTAGCCGTCCACGGCCACTCTCCTTCCGGGGCGCCCGTTCATGATTAATAACTCCCTGATGAGGGGACCCACTCTCGTCCTCGTGTCACCCCCCTCGTGTCGATGTCGACACCATGCGGATGTGGCTCCATGGGCGTTAGGCACTACGCGGGTGTGACCCCGTGGCGCTCTCCCCTACTCGTCGTCCTCTTTTTCAGCGGGCGGTTTCGGCGAGGGATGTTCGCTGTCTCGCCCGTGCGTGCCCTGCCCGTACGTCCACTGCACGGCGTACTGGAGGAGCTCGGACACCGTGTCGAAGCCGAGCTTTTCCTTCGCGCGCCGCCGGTACGTCTCGATCGTCTTCCGGCTGAGATTGAGCCGCTCTTCGATGTCTTGCACGCTGTGCCCTTCGCCAAGCATCTGGAAGACGGCCATCTCCCGATCGGTGAGCTCGTCGATGGCAAAGTTGGGCTCCGAGGTGCGCCCCATCGCCACCTTGTTCAGGATGCGCGACGCCATACGGCGGCTGAGGTACACCTCGCCGCGGTTGATACTCCGGATCGCCTCGATGAGGCGTTTGGTCGGCTCGGCCTTCATGAGATAGCCCGAGGCGCCAGCGCGGATGGCCCGCTCGGCATACACGTTCTCGTCATACATCGAGAACACGATCATCTTCACGTCGGGATACTGCGACCGGATGTTCTGAACGAGATCAAGGCCGTGCGCATCCTCGAGGGAGATATCGACGATGGCCACGTCGGGCTCGAGCTTCTCGACGAGGCGGAATGCGCCGTCGGAGGAGCTCGCCTCCCCGCACACCTCCATGTCCATCGTTCCGTTGATGGTGTCGGCGACAGCCTCCCGGATGGCCGGATGATCGTCGACAAGTAACACACGGATCCGATCACTCCCCTTTTGCTCACCGGAACGATTGGTGCTTGACTGGCTCATAAATCAGTAGAATAAGTCTCTAGGTAACTCGTGATGCGACTTGGACAGATTGACCTGAACAGATCGAC
>CAYFQN010000215.1:0-2784 GCA_964345285.1 uncultured Rhodothermales bacterium | reverse complement strand
GTGCGTCTTAGAGCGGTGCGTCTTAGAGCGTATCGCGTTGCTGGGCACTGGCGCATGAAATGATTATCCACGAAACACGGTGTTGCCGAGCAAAAAGCGTGTCAGCTTCACTCGGCGCGGAACGAACGGGAATGGACTCCTTGTTCATCTAGCCGGCGTTGGGCTCGGTTATACAGGTGCATGTTGGGGATGCCCCACTAACGATGGTAACATATCACCTGCACCAATCATTGTCCACCCGGTGCGTTAATGGATCACGACCCTGTCGCTTCCTGTTTGCGATGGTCATGCCGATAGTAGCAAGGCGTTGAATCGGAAGGGCATTCCTCGGCACATCGGCTCCTGAGAAGGCCTGGTTGCGGGGAGCGTCGGTGCTGCCCTAATCGGACGTGGGGGGATCGGACGCGGCGTGGCCGGACTCAGGGCGCGCTTGCAGCTCGTCGAGGCTCATCCGGCACCGCACGGTGGTGCCCCCTCCTTCGGTCGATTGCACGTCCAGCTCGGCGTTGATGGCCCGCGCCCGGTAGTGCATGCTGTGGAGGCCGAGCGAGGCGTGGGCTCGTTTGTCTACGTTGAACCCGATTCCATCATCCTCCACGCTGAGGTGGAGCATGCCCTTCGCAGACGTAAGGGTAATTACAATGTCGGTGGGATCGGCATGCTTTAAGGCGTTGTTGGTTGCCTCCTGTGCAATGCGATACAGTTGCAACTTTGTCTCGGGCGCGTGCACGTCCGTGCAGCCGTCATGCTCGTAGGAGCAGCTAACGTCGGGCAGCACGTCTGTGTTGCCCGCCAGTTCTTGGAGGGCCTGTGCCAACCCGGCGCGCTCCATCTGAACGGGCATGAGACCGCGCTGCAGGTCGCTCACGTGCTTGGCCGCTTCGTCGGCGTAGCTGATGATGCTTTGGATCTGCGGGTGCCCGCCGGTACCCGGTTGCACGTGCCGCTCTTCTAGGTTCTGCGCCAGCATTCGCACCCCCGTCAGCAGCTGGCCGACGCTATCGTGCAGGTCGCGCCCGATGCGTTGCTGCTGCTGCTCCAGGGCGGCCACCATGCGCCGCTCGAGTTGAACGCGCGCCGTGACCTCCGTCGTACTTCCCCACACGCTAAGAAGGTGGCCGTCCTCGACGACGCCGCTCGTATTGACGATGAAGTGCCGGGCATTGCGGTCTTCGTCGTAGACCACGTATTCCTGAGCTTGCAAGCGAAAGTCCGCCTCGACGGCCTCCCGCAGGATCCGCTGTCCGGTAAATTCAATGAGGCGGGTCACCGACCACCCTACCAGTTCATCGGGCGATGCGGCACCAAAGAGCCGCGCCAGTTCGCTGTTGCACTCGGCCATCACGCCCTGTCGTCGAACGGCCTCCACGAGCGCTTTGGGGGCCGCGTCGACGGCTACCGGCTGCTTCAGGTCGACACGCCAGATGGCCTCGGAAATCGTTCCTACAAAGTGTCGGTACCGGCGCTCGCTCTCTCGGAGGGCGCGGTCAGTGATCTCGCGCTGCAGAAACGCGCTGAGCATGTCGCCCAGCACGTTCAAGAGGCGCACGTCCTCGTCGGTCAGCGGAGACGGCTCTTGGTCGAATTCGATGCCCAGGTACCCAAACAGTAGATGCTGCCTGGACAGGAGCGGGACGGCGAGCGTTGCCTGGTTGTCCTGCCCATCGGGCTGTGCGCGGCGCAGCGGATGACTCTGACGTGGGCGCGCACTCGACGGGTCGTGCCATTCGTAGTGGGCGTACGCGTCCAGATCGATCGGCGACGGGTTGTCTGGCCGGAGGTCGGTGAGCGGCGAGTGGACTGCGCCTTCTTCCGGGCGAATGGCGAGCAAGTACGCATAGTCTGCCCCCGTCGTCTCCCCCACGATACGGAGCACTTCGTCCATGGCTACCTCACCGGGGGAGACCAGCAGCCGGGAGGCCTCAACCAGGGCCCGCTGACTCTCGACGCGACGCTGCAGCTGACGTGCCTCCAGGTTAGGGAGCGCGCCGCTCGCCCCATCCTTCTGCAACTCCCACTCGACGGGGCTCAAGGCCGCTCGATCGGTGCGCTGGAGCCAGGCTGCGAGTTGATCAGCGAGCGGCTCGAGGAGCTGCGCGTCGTCGGCTGTCCAAGCGGCTTCACCGGAGCGGTCACCGGCGCCCTGCCGGAATGCAACACGCCCCCACACGGCGCCCTCCACCACGATGGGCGCGTGCATCCACCACACCGCCTGGTGTGGATCTCCAGTGGCTCGGTCGCTAGTGACTCGGTCGAGGCGCGGCGCCTTGCCGGCGGGAAGACCCCGCGGTGCGGCTGAATCGTGCGAAGATCCGCCCGGAGCCTCCCCGTCGCCCGGGTCATCATCCGGCGGATGCCACGTGAGTAGGGGGCGCTGCGACGGGGTCGACTCCGGATCCTGCTGATCCGGCTCGCCCTGCCGAAGCAGATGGGCCGCGTCCGCGCCCAATGCCTTCGCGACTACGCCGAGGCCGCACCGCGCCGCGCTCCAGTCGCCCGACGCTTGCAATATCGATGCAGCGCGTAGCACGCTTTGAAGCAGCGCCTCAGAGGGCCATGCGGAACGCACTTCCTTATCCGTTGAGATCATTCCGTTCAATCCTCATGCACGATCAGTGTGAACCACGCGGGGATATGCGACGCGTAGATGCAGGGACCCAGGTTATCGGCGGCAGCATCAAACCGTTAAATACGCATGGAAAACCTCCAACCGATGCACACCACCTTGAGGCGGCCACCAGGCGCCGCCTCAACCGTCTTCCAGGCGTAAGCACGTCCATGCTA
>CAYFQN010000214.1:1543-4941 GCA_964345285.1 uncultured Rhodothermales bacterium | reverse complement strand
GGCGCAACTGCGGAGTATATAGCGGAACCGTGGGAAGGGCGCGACACCCACCATACTCTAAATCCAATTTCGAAGCCCATCTGAGCCGCACATCCACCAGCATATGAGCACGTCAGGCATGAACACAATGGATACAAACAGTTCTGGCACGAACACATCAGGCGCGAATACATCGGCTGACACCGACGCATTATCTCTCTGCGCAAGGCTCTTCGATCTCAGCCGTCCCCTCGCGGTCTTTGACCTCGAGACGACGGGCATCGACTTGGGGCGTGATGCCATCATCCAGGTCGGTATTGCGCGACTGAACCCTGACGGTGAGACGACAACGTACAGTACGCTGGTGGATCCAGGCCGGTTGATTCCCGACGAGGTGCAAGAACTGACCGGTATCACTAACGACATGGTAGGCGGTGCGCCCAGCCTGGAGGCCGTGGCGCCCGAGATCAACCGACTGCTCGGCAGCGCCGACCTGTGCGGGTACAACGTCCTCAAGTTTGACCTGCCCTTCCTCGAACAGGCCATGGAGCAAGTAGGCATTCCGTTGGATAAGCCCGAAGACCAGCAGGTCTTGGACGTCTACCAGATCTACCGCACTATGGAGCCGCACACCCTGGAGCGCGCCGTGGCCGAGTACACGGGCCGGCCGTTTCACCAGTCGCACCAGGCGCTCGATGACGTGGAGGCCACGACGCAGGTGCTCGCCGCCCAGCTTGCGCGCTATGAGCTGTCCGGCTCGCTCCGTGATGTCATCGCTACCGTCCGGTATCCCTACCTCGATGGTGACCGGAAGCTGAAGGCCGAGGGTGAGCAGATTGTGGTCTGCTTCGGGAAACACGAGGGCCGTACCATCAGGGATATTGCTGACGAGGATCCCTCCTACCTGGATTGGGTGATTTCCGAGATCGGTGGGGAGATCGGCCGCATCGTCTCCACGCGCCGCCAAGAGCTACACCCATCCCTCTCGTGATAAAGCGTATACATGAGTGAGCGTAAAGAAGCGAGGCAGTGCCATCTTTGAGCTTGTACCCCCTCTGCATGTGAAAATTATAGCTAGGGCGCCACTCTAATGTCGCTCTCTGGTCCAGCGTCTGTGAGGAGCTGGATCATAGGCTCGTCGTCGTATTGGCGGGCGAGTCCCACGGGTGTTATTCCATCCTGTGTCGTTGCCACGGGGTCAGCCCCGGCCCGAATCAGATCGATTGCAATGCGGAGCAGAACGTACGTATCGGCTATCAAATACCAAGCATCTGCATCTGCTACCCGATGCAGGGGCGTGTGCCCTTTGAGGTCAGACTCCGGATAATCCGCAACAGCTGATACGTCCGCTCCGGCGTCGAGGAGCAGGCGCACAGCAGACGCCATCCCGTGATCGGACGCTAAATGGAGCGGCGTCTTCCCATCGGTATCAGTGGCATTCACATCGGCCCCGGCCTCTAACAGCATCGCTGTCCCGACATCTACGAAATCATTTCCTGTCTTCATTAAGTGCAAAGATTTGTGGAGCGGCGTCTCCCCATCAGAGTCAACGGCATTCACATCGGCCCCGGCCGCGATCAGGTGCTTCATGGCTTGGTAGGCCCCGAAGGACACTGCACCGTGAAGCGGCGTCTTCCCATCAGCATTAGCCGCATTCACATCGGCTCCCGCCGCGATGAGACGCTTCATAGCTGGATAAGCTGCATCGGACGCATAGTACGCGCACCGCGCTACATGATGGAGTGGCGTGCGCTGACGGTCGTTTGTGGAGGTCACGTCGGCTCCCGCCTTTAGAAGCGCATGTACCACAGGATCGTGCTCTGCGCCGAGATGCAAGGGGGTGTTCCCGGATTCATCTGGCTTGGCAGGGTCGGCGCCCTGCTCTATTAGAAACTGCACGAGATCCGCCGAACCGCTCTCAGCCGCGTAGTGGAGAGGCGACCTGCCGTCCGAACTGTCGTTGAGACCGGCTCCTTCATTCATTAAGAGGCGAACAGCATCCACGCTTCCAGACTCCGCCGCCTTATGTAGGGGCGTCCTTCCCGATTGAGTGCTCGCATCAGGCCGCCCGCCAGCCTGAAGTAGAAGCCGCATCATATCGATGTTTCCAGTCTCCGCGGCTTCGTGAAGAGGCGTCCGTCCCGATCGGCCATCTACAGCCGATCGGCCAGTCACATTGGGCTGCCCGCCAGCCTGAAGTAATAGCTGCATCACCTCAACGTCGCCGTTCCGGGCCGCAGCGCTAAGTACGTTGTAGCGATTATTGCTTTGATTGCTGTCATCCGCTCGGTGACTGTCGATTTCACCATCAGCCTCGTCATCACGGCCCAGGGTTGCACCCGCCTTGAGGAGCGTTTCCACAACCGATGCGCAGGCTCCTCCGCGCACGGCCTTCCATAACACGGACTCGCCGGACTCATCCCGCCTGTTGACGTCCGCACCGCGCATCAGCAGCAGGTTAATCATCACCTCAACGCCCTCTTGAGCAGCTTTAAACAGCAACTCATGGCGCTCGTCGGCCCCGATACGGATGTCCGCATTGGCGGCCTCCAGTTTCGAGCGAACTTCAGGGGAATATCCGGCACGGATCTAAAACAAAGAGGGTGAACCAGTGTCAGCAGGATCAGTAGCGGAGGACTCGGTGGCAGGAGACTCGGTAGTGTGGACCGATTGGGGATCGACCCCCATACTCACCAGGCGATTGACGAGGTCGACCTGCCCAAGCTCTGCAGCCACGTGGAGTAGGCTCTTTCCCGATTCATCGACCTTCACAGGGTCCATCCCCGCCTCGATCACTGCAGCGATCGTGTGCGCCGGCACTTCTGCTCGGATCAGCCTCTCCATTCGGACCTGCTCAACATCGCCCCCAGCGGCAACAAGGAAACGAGCCACCTCGTCATCACCGTTACATACTACAGTCTCTAACGGCGTGCGGCCTCTGTACAGCCGGTCGATTTCCGCGCCGGCCTCAACCAGCACCTTGACCGCTTCTAGGCTGCGCGTGTTTTCCGCCGATGTGTCGGCCTCTGCCCGAGATACGGCGTAGTGAAGGGGGGTGCGGCCGCGTTATCCACCTGGTTTACACCGCCTTCGCGCGCCAGCACACGGACGCTGTCTAGGGTGCCCCATTTCGCCGCTCTGTGAAGAGGTAGGGCCTTGGTGCACCGACGGAGGAGAGACCGATACCGATCTGCACGTATGGCATCCGCACCGTGTGCGAGTAGTAGGTCTACGATATCGCTCGAATCGCAGGTGGCCGCCTTGTGCAAGGGCGTGCGACCGTATCGATCTCCCACGTTGGGATCCATTTCGCACTCAATCCACTTTTGCACTTCTTCGAAGGCGCCGGACTCAATTGCCTCATGAAACCGGATGTGCTGCTCTGCCCGCTGAATGGCCATTACGCGCTTCAGGGATTC
>CAYFQN010000214.1:0-1443 GCA_964345285.1 uncultured Rhodothermales bacterium | reverse complement strand
TGCCCGGTTGTATGCTCCTCGTGCGTTCCATCCCGCCCGCAACCTGTTTCCCCCGTCGAGGACACTTCTCCCTGGTTTGACGACGTATCTGTTTGCATCGTTGACCTCCGTTATCACTGATTAAGAGTTTGTGCTTGTCCGCGTTTCCATTGGCATGCACACTTGCCGGTCAGCGAGCGTGCCGGTTTGCCGTTGGTGTTCGTCACGCATCAATCGTCATGTGTCGTCCCTGTCATCCGTGCAATTTCATTCTTAAGCGTGCGCTGTCTCGCATCCGTGCTACGCCATCAGGTATTATCTTGCGGCCGGACCTGATGATTTTGTGGGGCTCGCCCCATTGAAAAGGTCACGGTTGGCCCGCGCCCACCCAGCCGCCACGGCTACGTCGCGCGCCGTCTCACCGCGTCGATTGACGGCGCGCGGGTTAACGCCCGCCTCGATGAGCACCGGTACGATCTCGTAGTTCATCGCTTCGGCAGCGCGGTGCAGCGGCGTATTACCCGAATGATCCTCGCAGGTCACGTCCGCGCCGCGTGCGACGAGTACGTCGAGACGATCCTCGCCGCCTACGACGCCAATACTCAGGTGTAGTGGCGTCTGCCCGTTGGCGTCGGCCTGGTTCACGTCGGCGCCGCAGCGCAAGAGGCACTCCAGTACATCCGTCGTGTTCTGGTGCAGCGCCGCCTCGTGGAGCGGCGTACGGCCGTCCTGGTTGGCGCGGGTGGCGTCGGCGCCCCGCCGAATAAGACGCTGGATGTCGGCGAGCGGAAGGCGCCGAGCGGCGGCGTGGAGGGGCGTTGTGCCGCTGTGATCAGCGCGCGCTGCGTCCGCGCCGCAGGCCAGCAGGACCTGGAGCGTTTCGGCTCTACTGCCCTGGGCCGCCTCGTGCAGGGGCGTCCGGCCGTTTCCGTCGGCCTGCCCGACGGGCGCGCCGAGGCGCAGTAGAAGGCGCGTCATCGCTGCTGTTCCATGCCCGGCAGCCTCGTGAAGGGGCGTGCGCCCTGTGGCTGTAGCCTCTGCTGGATCAGCGCCCATCTGAAGAAAGAACTGCACGGCTTCCAGTGACCCGCTTCGTGCAGCGGCGTGGAGCGGCCCCCATCCTTCCGGGCGCGACGCGGTAGGGTTGGCCCCCGCCTGGATGAGCCGTTTCACAGCTGCGATGTGTCCGCCGCATGCGGCCCGGAGGAGCGATGTATCCCCCTGGCCAGTCCGCGCTGTGGGCGAGGCGCCTTGCTGGAGCAAGTAGGTGATAAGCGCCAGGTTTCCCGTGGCAGCAGCCCGGTGAAGCGGGGTCTCGCCATCGGGAGTAGCTTCAGCCGGGTCGGCCCCGGCGCCAACAAGCATTTGTACTGCCGCGAGGGATCCCGTCCCCGCGGCTTCGTGCAAGGGGCCCATCATCTCCGAGAACGATCGAGGACCGTCGGTGCCGTGCCAGATCAGAGC
>CAYFQN010000213.1:0-4956 GCA_964345285.1 uncultured Rhodothermales bacterium | reverse complement strand
TTCGGCACGTATCGCTGCTCCGGCCCCTTCCGTCTTGTTCATCAACCGGGTCTTTCCTCCGGCGGAAGGGGCGACAGGTGCTTTGGTGGAGGAATTGGCGACGGACCTTGCGCGCCGGGGGTGGCACGTAACCGTCTTGACCGGGCAAGCCAGCGGCGCGCCGGAGCGCTCCGTTATCGAGCCCGGCGTGGTGGTGCACCGCGTGGCCGGGGTACCGTTTTCGCGGATGAGTCACTGGAAGCGCGCGCTGGCCTACGGGTCGCTCTATCCCCTTCTTTTGAAGAGAGCGCTTCAACTCCCGCGTCACGACGTGGTCATCACCAAAACCGACCCGCCCCTGCAGTTCGTGTTGGGGCCTGTCATCAAGGCGATAAAGGGGAGTGCTCTCGTGCACTGGGCGCAGGACCTCTATCCCGAGGTCGCAGAAGCGCTCGGCGTCATCCGGACGCGGGGACTCGTGGCTGAGGCCTGTCGGGCCGTATCGACGTGGGCGCTCCGGCGACACGATCGGGTGATTGCGGTGGGGCGGTGCATGAAGCGGCGCCTGACGGCGCGGGGCCTTTCCGCCCGTCGCGTACACGTCATTTCCAACTGGCCGCCGGAGACCGTCGATTCTGTAGCGCACGAGGATAATTCGTTCCGGGCGGAGCACGATCTTAACGATCAGTTTGTTGTCATGTACTCGGGCAACATGGGGCTGGCCCACCCTTTCGACGCCATGCTCGATGCGGCCGGGTATCTGGAAGATACGCATCCGGAGGTGCGCCTCGTCCTGGTAGGGAAGGGGCCCCGGCGCCCGTGGATCGAGGAGCACGTTGCGGAGCGCGGCCTCGATAACGTGGTGCTTCTTCCGTTTCAGCCGAAGGAGCGGCTCGCCGAAAGCCTCAGCGCAGCCGACTTGCATCTGGTGAGCATGCGCCGCGAGGTGAACGGACTCGTGGTGCCGAGCAAGGTGTACGGCGTGCTGGCGGCGGGGCGCCCGTGTCTTTTCCTCGGGCCACCGGACAGTGAAGCCGCGCGGGTGCTCCGGGAACATCGGTGCGGAGACGTGCTAGACGATCCCACGGGCCGGCGCCTTGCTGATCGGATCATCCGCTGGAAAGATCAAAGTGGCGAACGGCAGGCGGCCGGGCGCCGGGCCCGGCGCGCTGTGGAGTCGGCGCGCCAGGATGCTGTTGAGGCCTTCGAGGAGGTGTTGACGGGCGTGCTCGATTCGGCGTATGTCCGGAATGCTTCTTAAGCAGGGAGCATGGCGCGCGCAAGCCCAGCCGAAGCGGCCTACACTTCCATCATCCAAATGTCCAAGCTGAGCGTTTCGGAAAAGCACAGGTGGCCAATGCCGTAAGCTGTGTGTATTTGCAAAATACCGCGGTAATATAGTGCGACATTTCGGATCACCCCAGTCTACAGCTGGCGTGGGTTGGTCCTCGTTTGCTTGAATAGTTTGACGCTTCAATTCAGGTGCAGATCGTCGTATCACGTGCGGTGCTCCTGTGCCGGTTTCCTATATTACCCATCGATTAGTACTTCAGAGGCATGACCGTTCATTTCGCCTGGGTTGCAGTCGCGTTTATTTTAGGACTCAGTGTGACTGCCGGACTTGTCTACGTCGTCCGGCGCGCTGCGCGTCGCTACGGATGGGTGGATGCGCCGGATGAGCTCCGAAAGATTCATCACAAACCGACCACGACCGCGGCGGGTCTCGCCATTGCGGGGGGCATCGTGGCGGGAACCCTCGTCCTGTTGGGCATGCGGGCGTTTCATCCGTGGACCCAGGTCGGGCCGGATGCCCTGGTATGGGTCGGGGGCCTCCTCTTGCTCGTGACCGGGTTCGTCGACGATGTCCGGGGGCTGAACGTCAAGATCCGATTTATCATCCAGGCGCTGGCCGCCTACCTGCTCCTGCACGCAGGGTATTATTTCGACATCCCGTTCGTTGAAGGAGGGGGGTTCGAGGAGGCGCTTTACACGATCCCTGTAACCATGCTTTGGGTCGTGGGAATCACCAACGCCGTCAATCTCATCGATGGGCTCGATGGGCTGGCCGGCGGGATCACGGCAATTGCCTTTATCGCAATGGCGACCGTCTTCGGACTGGCCGGGCACGACGAGCTCGTACTGTTTGCCTCGCTCGTTGTCGGGGCGATTGGTGGTTTTTTGCTCTTCAACTTCAATCCTGCTTCTGTATTCATGGGCGACTGCGGGAGCCTCTTCTTGGGCTACATGCTCGCCGCGTTTACGCTGGAGCATCCCGCGCACTCGAATGAATGGGTCGCCCTCCTTATTCCGGCCATCGCCGTCGGCGTGCCCGTGCTCGACACCGCCCTGGCGATTTTGCGACGTCTCGTGGAACGGACCTCCGTGTTCAATCCGGATAGCAATCACATTCACCACCGCTTGATTCGGCACCGAACGGAGCGCCACGCCGTGCTGGTGGCGTACGCGGCGGCGGTATGGTACGGCGTAGCGGCGATACTCATGGCTGTTCTCCCGACCCTATGGAGCATCGGGGTCGCAGGCATCACGGCGATCGCCACCGTAGGGTGGTTGTACCGGCTCGAATATGTTCGCGGCTATCCCTTCTCGCGGACGACTCGTCGGCTCCGTGTTGCCGTGCAGTGGCAGTTAAGGTCGAGGCGAGCCGGTACCAGTGCAGGCAAAGACGGAGGGGCGCGCGCGAACGCGCGGCGGACGCAAGAACAAAGGCGGGAGGAAGATGGGGGGCCTGCCTCGCTGGTCACGGCGGAACAAGCACGCGGGTTGTGAGGCTGTACGTTCATTCTTTGCCTGGGACATTCGTAGCCTCGGACAGCCGCCAATTCGAATCGACCTTCCGCGCATCTCGCGGCAAATCTCGCGGTAAAAGGAGAACACGCGGTTCGAACCTTGGGCGTCTATAGCAAGTGTATTTCGAGAAGCAAATTTTCACTCGCCGGTTTACGTTTCTATGTCTGAAGACTTCACGCCCGTCACGATGGAAACGACTGTGGTGCGGGCCGACGACCTTTCCATTGCGGAGCTTGACGGCGAAATGGTGGTGCTCGACGTGCAAAGCGGTCAGTACTACGGGCTCAACGAGGTCGGGGCGCGCATCTTACAGTTGACAGACAAGCAGATAACGCTGCAGCATGTGGTCGATCAGCTGTTGGAAGAGTATGAGGTGTCAACCGAGCAGCTGCGCGCCGATGTCATCCGTTTTGTGCGCAAGATGGGCACCCTCGGGCTCGTTCAGGTCGTGGAGAATGGGGTGGTTTCGTGATGACCTGTATCTGTTTGTCCTGTGCGATATCGGGCGTTGGAGGTCGGCGGCTGGTTGATCTGAGCTGTTTATGATGAGCTATTTATGAGCGGTATTGCAGGGCTTTATCGATTGGATGGCCGTCCGGTCGCGCCGGAGACGCTTGCGGGGATGACCGCTGCGTTGGCCCATCGCGGCCCCGACGGGCAGGCCGTGTGGCGCGACGGATCGGTTGGTCTGAGCCACTGCGCGCTGCATACCACGCCCGAATCGCCGTATGCGACGCAGCCGCTGGTTCACCGCCGAGGCCACCTCGTCCTGACGGCCGATGCGCGCATCGACAATCGAGATGAGCTCATTCAAGCGCTGCGCCCTCCCGTGCCGGAGGAACGCCCGATCACCGACGCCGAGCTCATACTGGCCGCCTACGAGAAGTGGGGGGCGGCCTGCCCGGAGCACCTGCTCGGCGCGTTTGCGTTCGCGATCTGGGACGAGACCGAGCAGCGGCTGTTCTGCGCGCGCGACCACTTCGGGGTCAAGCCTTTTTATTATCACCACGCGCCCGGGCGCTTGTTTGCTTTTGGATCCGAAATTAAGGCGTTATTTCAGATCGATTCGATACCCAGGGAGGTTAACGAGGAGCGGATTGCTGATTTTCTCGCATTCATTTGTCTGAACAACGAGTATACCTTTTATCGGTATGTCAGTCGGCTTCCCCCGGGGCATCAATTACTGATAACGCCCGACGGTATTCGCAGTCGTCCGTACTGGACGTTGCGGCCCGGTGCGTCCCCGCACCAGCGCTCAGAAGAGGACTATGTTCGCGAATTTCGGGAGATCTTTCACGAAGCGGTTCGGTGCCGCTTGCGAAGTAGGATGCCGGTTGGGGCTGAGCTCAGCGGAGGTCTTGATTCATCCTCGATTGTTTGTGTCGGGCAACATCTCCTCGCTGAAGAGGAGGGCACGCGGCTGCACACGTTCTCCACCATCTACGACACCGTCACCCAGTGTGATGAGCGGGAGTATATCAGTTCTGTTCTCGATCGCTGGGACTGCATTCCGCATTACGCGCCGGGAGACGTGCAGCAGCCCATCTCGGATTTAAAACGCATCCTACCCTATCAGGACGAGCCTTTTCAAGCACCAAATCTTGCAGGAGGGCTCCCTCGACTTCAGGCAATGAGCGAGTCGGACGTTCGAGTGATCCTGAGCGGACATGGTGGCGACGAAACCGTTTCCCACGGCTGGGGGCTCCTCAAGGAGCTGGCACGGGATGGCAGGTGGGTACAATTAGCCCGGGAGCTTTGGGGAGTTTCTGCACTTTATGATGAGACCTCCTTCGCGCTCCTGCTTCTGAAGTACTTCCAATATGGGTTTCGTCATAAACCGTCCCGGATCTCGTCGCTCGGGTACCATATCACGAGAACGGTGGCCGCGTTTGCAGACTCCTCGAACGCCGGTGGTGGAAACACCCATCAGCGGGGCGCAAGCACCGTTGCGACTCCGCTTGCGCGTACGGTAGACCTGCAGGAGCGGATACGCGCCTTCCGGCAGACGGGGTCTGTCTCCGCTCAGGGGGAGCAAGAGCGGCATGTGAACATTCTCACGGGTTGCTTGCAACCTTGGTACCTCGAGGTTCTCGATAAAACGACCGCCGCATATTCCTTGGAGAAGCGGTATCCATACTGGGATAAGCGCCTCGTTGAGTTTTGCGTGCG
>CAYFQN010000212.1:0-4971 GCA_964345285.1 uncultured Rhodothermales bacterium | reverse complement strand
CGATGCTCTGCTCGTTCGCCGCGTACGACTGCTGGCTCGACTGGCGCCGCTTCGCCCCGTTCTACGCCCAGCTCATGGCCGATTATGAGCCCGGCATCCACTATCCGCAGGTGCAGATGCAATCGGGCACGACGGGCATCAACGCGGTGCGTATCTACAACCCGGTGAAGCAGGGCAAGGACCACGACCCGGACGGCACATTCATCCGCCGCTGGGTGCCCGAACTGCGCGGCGTGGACAACGCGGCGAGCGTGCATGCGCCCTGGACCATGCCCCCTATCGAGCAGCACGCCGCCGGCTGCGTCGTGGGCGACGACTACCCGGAGCGCATCGTGGACCACAACGCGGCCTACCACCACGCCCAAGACCGCATCTGGGACCTGCGCAAACAGCCCGCCGTCCAGGCGAAGAAAGAGAAGGTTCTGGAAAAGCACGGCAGCCGCCGCTGACAGGACCATCACTGTGCCTTATACTTGGTGATGTGCACGTTTTGAGCGCCCGCGTTTCTTCCTCACGGATCCCCTTCGCATCATGCATAAGCTGTCCGTCCGCGCACTGGGCACGGCGCTGGTCCTCACGCTGGGTCTTGTCATCGGCTGCCAGCCGTCGGCCACGCCGGATACGGCCCCCGACGGCGTAGGCGAACCCAACTGGGTCCAGGATGCCACCATGTACGAAGTGTTCATCCCCGACTTTTCGGAGGAGGGCACCTTTCGCGGTGCCATCGGCCGGCTTGATGAGCTGGAGGCGATGGGCGTCACCACACTCTGGCTCATGCCCATCCATCCCGTCGGCGAGGAGCGGGCCAAGACCGACATCGGCGCGCTGGGCTCGCCGTACGCCGTGCGCGACTTCTACGGCGTCAATCCCAAGTATGGCACGGAGGAGGACTTCCAGGCGCTCGTCGACTCGGTGCATGCGCGCGACATGCACCTCATCATTGACCTCGTGGCGAACCACACGGCGTGGGACAACCCGTGGCTCGACGAGCATCCTGAGTGGTACTCTGAGGGCCCCATCGACGGCTTCACCGTCCCGCTGCTTGACGGCGACACGACCGACTGGACGGATGTCGTTGAACTCGACTACGAGAGCGAGGCGCTCCGCCAGGAGATGATCGATGTGATGCAATACTGGGTGCGCGAGTACGGCATCGACGGCTATCGCGCCGATGTCGCCCACCAGGTGCCCGTCGACTTCTGGACGGCGGCCATCGACTCGGTTGAAACCATCAAGCCGGTGCTCATGCTGGCCGAAGCCGCTGAGCCGGAAATGCACGCAGCAGGCTTCGACATGACGTACGCCTGGCCGTTCTATGGCGCGCTGAAGGCCGTGTGGGAGGGCGGCCCCGTTAGCGAGCTCGTCACGCAGGTGGATACGACGCTGGAGGACCTACCGCTCCATGCGCAGCGCCTCCGCTTCACTACGAACCACGACGAGAGCATGTGGGACGCGACGCCGGTTGAGCTCTTCGGCGGCCTGGCCGGCTCGGAAGCAGCATTCGTGCTCGCCACGACCATGCCCGGCGCGCCTCTCGTCTACAACGGCCAGGAGCTTGGCGTGCAGGACACTGTGTCGTTCTTTGCACGCACGCCATATGACTGGTCCCGCGCCGCCGACAACCCGTTGACGGCATTCTACACGAACTACCTGCGCCTCCGCCAGGCGAGCACGGCGCTGCGACGGGGCACGCTCTCGGTGCTCACGCCCGCCGCCGAGGACGCGCTGCTCTACACCCGCTCGTTCGACGACGAGACGGTGCTCATCGCCGTAAACGTGCGTGACCAAGCGACCCGCCTCCCGGTGCCTGCTGCTTACCAGGGCGACGGCTGGAGCGACGCCTTTGCCGACACCGCAGTCTATGCGGACACGCTCGACCTGGCACCGTACGGGTATCGAGTTCTGCGCAACGGCAGTCAGTAGTCGGCAGTTCACATAGCCGGTAGTTCACGCGGTAGCCGCGACCCGGTCGGTGTGTTCGAGCACCCACTCCGCGGCTGTTCGCACCCGCGGGTCGGGATCGGTTGTTGCTTTTTCAGCGAGGCGCAGCAGTTCGGGCGTGGCCACGTGGGGGATCATGCCAAGCGCGCTGGCCTGCATCTTCGCGTCGGGGCCGGTGATAAGGAGCGCGAGCGCTTCGTCGAGCTCGTTCACGTCCACCCCAACGAGGCGGCGGCCGGCTTCTGCTACGGCCTCCATCGAGGGCGGGTCAACGATGGGGCGGAGCTGGCGGCGCCTCTGCGGGTCCAGCACATTGTCGAGCCACTCCACCGCGAGGGCTCGCAGCTGACCGCGGTCGCTGTCGATGGCCTCGTAGGCGCGCCGCATAGTAGGCTCGGAGTAACGCAGTCCCAAGAGCTGGAAGATCCGTTGGGCGCTCCGGTCCAATCGTTCGTTGATCAGCTTATCGAACCGTGTCGAGGGCACAGGCGCGTCGTCGGCCGGCACCATGTCGGCGTGTTGGCTGGACGGGTTGAACGACGCGCAGAACCGGTGGAGCGATTGAGCCAATTGGTAGTACACGGCGACCTCACGACCAAGAGCGTCATCCACCGCGTCGTTGTCGACGGTGATATGGGACTGCTGGGAACGCAGGCGGAGCAGCGCAGCCGACACGTTATAACGTAATACAGGGTCGGCGCATTGCAAGCGCGGCATGAGCACATCAGCGGCTCGCTGATCGGGGATGGAGCTAGCAACACGTGGAATACGGCGGCGCACGCGCTCGTCCGTCGCCTCGTTCTCAAACGCCTCTACGAGCGCATCCAGGATGGCAGGCCCGAACCCAGCGAGAGCATCCCACACGGCCACATGCACGTCATCATCGGCCAGCATGCGGAGAAGCGTTGGCACGAAGTCAGGGTTCTGCGTGGCTCCCATGCTCTGCGCGGCGACGCGACGCACGCGCTCGTTCTCGTCATGGGCCAGTTGAATCAGCGCTTGGTGCGCATCGGGGTGTTGCGACTTGGCAAGTACCTGCGCGAGGGCGGCACGCAAGCTGTGCTCGTCGTGGTCGAGCAGGTCGTCGACAGCCGACTGCGTAAGGCAGTGCTGCTGCTCCTCCGAACCGAACCGCACGACGCACGCCGCGGCCGCCTGGCGCAGGGCCGGTGCATCGCGTTGATCTAAAAACTCGGCCAGGGCCTCGGTGCCCGACGCCCCGTGCGTGAACCGGTAATGAAACGCCGCATGCTGGATGCCAGCGTCATCGTCCATAAGCCGCTCCTCGACCTCTGGCAGCGGCGGCGCCTCCGGCTGCTCGCTGAGCGTCTCGATCGCCTCCCGCCGCACATCGGGCGACGGGTAGCGTAACAGCGGGCGCACGGCAGGGACAATGCGCTCATCCTGCCGCTCAGCGAGGGCCTGCAGTGCGTACAGGATGGTTGTGTCGTCGGCCTCCATGACGCCGGTGCGCAGCACGGTGAGCGCTTGCTCAACGCTAGTCGTCGTCGTCCACGTCGTCGTCATCTCCATCTGCCCCTGGCGGAGCGCCTCCTCGAACGCCTCCGTGTAGCGCGTCCGCGCCATCCACGCCACGCCGACCCATGCCACTGTCAACCCGACGATGACGGCGGCCAGGGCATTCACGCCCCAACCCAACCCGGCCGTGAGAGCCAATAGGAAACCGCCAGCGAGGCCGCGGAAGCCGCGATCGATGAACACGTCGATGAAGACCTTAACGCGCTGCTTGACCTCCATGGGGATGGGCAGGAAGAGCAGCTCGCGCCCCACCTTATCGGCCGAGTGCTCGAAGCCCTGATCGGCGCCGCGGAGCAGGACAGCGCCCCACAGCGCGGGCAGGATGAAAAGCGACAACACCCCCGCCAAAATGCCAAGCGGCATCAGCAAGAGCGCGCTCCCCACGCCAAAGCGCATCAGCATGCGCGGCAGCACAAACAGCTGGAACCCCAGCGCGAGCAGACTGACGCGCCCGTAGAACGTCGCCAGAAAACCGGTCAGCTCGCGCTCCGACGGGAAGGTTTGCGCGAGAATCGTCTTGAACTCGTAGTCGACAAACGTCACCGTTATCATCTCCACCCCGATGATGAGGACGATGATTGTGAGCAGGGGGGACTTGCGAATCATCTGCCACGAGGCCCTCGTGCTCGTATCGGCTGACACATCCGAATCCGCAACAGCGTCGCCATTTTCGCCCATCCGGATGGCCGCGCGGATGAAGCCGAGCGTGCCGACCAGCGCGCCGGCGGTGACGAGCAGGAGATCGACGGTTTGCAAGGCGGAGTACCGGACGAGGGCGTTCGCCCCCTCCCCCCCGACAAACGCCCCCAGAATGGCACCCACGTTGAGAATGGCAAACAACCGCCGTGCTTGTGAGGCGTTGAATACATGATTCGCCAGCAGCCAAAACTGCGATACCACCAGCGCCCCATAGATGCTGACGCCGATATACAACACGTAGTAGAGCCGCGGGTGGCGCCCGCCGAGCACGGCCCACATCCCAACCAGCGCGGCGGCCAGCCCAAGCGTGGCGCCGATCAGCAGCCGCTGGAGCGTGGTCTGCGAGGCGATGCGGCTGTGCAACCGCGTGATGGGCGCCACCACGACGGCAATCAGTATGAATACGAGGGGGAGCTGCTCCGGGCCGATCTCGACAAGGAAAAGGCTGTCGCGCGCGGGCTTGAGCAGGTAGTAGGTAATGAGCAGCACGAAGTAGTAGCTGCCCATCAGGAGCACCGGCTTCTCTTCGCCGGCGCGGAGATCGGTAATGGGGCGGAGGAGACGGCGCAGCGTCATGGGGAAGCAAGATCGAGCAGAAGGCGCAGCGCATACGCCACGCACGGGCTACTCGGCAGTTCCCGCCTCGCCGGTCGGCGTTGGAGGCGATGCCTCCGGCGGGGCGTCGGCCGTGCCGGAAGCTGCCGTGCCGTCCGCCTCCGACGCCGTGCGCTGGGCCACCGCCCGCGTCTCAAACTGCCGGCCCAGGAAGCGGACCACGCCCAGCCATGCGCC
>CAYFQN010000211.1:3029-4990 GCA_964345285.1 uncultured Rhodothermales bacterium | reverse complement strand
AACGCTAAACCCGAACTCCTCAATTCCGATAGCCGCGTTCCTTGTCGCGCATGGTTACAACTTCGGTCACCTCGTCCTTGGACAGCTCGCCGTTGCTCATGCGATGGATGAGGCCGGCAATCTGGTCACCCTTGTGGGGCGCCTGGTTCCATTCGGGATGCGCCTGCTCCACCAAGCTGACGAGAATGCGAAGGTAGGGATAGCGCGCCTCCTTCGACTCCATGTCGGCGATCGACTGTGCAAAAAGTTCGGCGTTACGACCGGTTTGCCGGTCAACCATCGGTTCGTCGTATCGCATAGGGGCCTCGGCATCTATCCAGTGAGAAGCGCCAGTGAGGAGCGCCGCGGCATGCGTAGCTGTGGGTGGGTGACCAGCGTGTGCCGCGGTGTACATCGACAGTCTACCGACGAAGCCACGCCGGGTTCGTGGCTGGGGCCGCACGCCGTGCCGAATGCCCGCGACGAGCGCGTACGGTTCTTGCGGGTGAACCAAGTCCTCCAACGCTCCGTTGTATTCGCGACGTGCACAAGATGAATCATGCCATGAAACGACGCTCCGGACGCACATCGAGCCCGTACAAACTGGACCTGCTGGACGTAGTCCCGGCCTTCTGCCGGCAAGCTCGCCAGGACAAAGAGTTGGAAGAGGGCCAGTTGGTATACTACGGCCCGCACCCGGCATACTACGGCATTGGCGAGGTGAAGCGCATCGCCGGACCCAACATCGCCGTAGACTTCCGCGGGACGGGGCAGTTCGGCGTTCATGAAGAAATTATGGACCAGCGCTACTTGATTCGTATTCCTCAGAAGAAGCTGGCAAAGTTGTAGTCTCTTCCCCTACCCCCACCGCCTCGTTCGCTCATGGCCCGTCTGGACATTGACGCCGTCACCAAACGTTACGGGGGCACCGTCGCCGTCGACGACATCTCGTTCGACGCATCTCCCGGCCGGATCCTCGACCTGCTCGGCCCAAATGGGGCTAGCAAAACGTCTACCATCCGGATGATCACACACATCACGGGCCCAGACCAGGGCACGATCCATTACGACGGCCGCCCGGTGGGACCGTGAAGCCAGCAGCGGATGGGGTACCTCCCTGAAGAGCGTGGGCTCTACAAGAAGCTCAAGGGGCGCGAGCAGCTTCTGTACCTCGGCGAACTGAAGGGCCTCCCCCGTTCTACAGCGGCCGACCGGGCCGATCGCTGGCTGGAGCGCTTCGAAGCAACTGGCTGGGCCAGCATGGACACCGAGGAGCTATCGAAGGGCATGCCATGCAGCAGAAGATCCAGTTCATCGCCACGCTGCTACACAACCCGTCGCTCCTCATCTTTGACGAGCCACTCAGCGGGCTCGACCCGATCACCTCGGAGCTGCTGCGCGACATCATTCTGGAGCTGCGCGACGACGGCCGCACCATCCTCTTCGCCTCGCACCGCATGGAGCAGGTTGAGCAGCTGTGCGACGATATCTGCTTGATGGCCGAGGGCGAGATTGTGCTGCAGGGCGCGCTGCGCGGAATCAAGAGCCGATTCGGCCGTAACAGCCTGATCCTCGAATTTGAGGGCGACGACAGCTTCATCGACGACCTCGCAGCGGACGGGCACGTGCGCATCGAGACGCGCGTAGCCACCACCGTGCTCCCCAGCAACCTACTTGACGGTGGCAATACGGCCACATACACGTCCAGCCAGGGCGGCGGCCTCACCACGCGCGCTCAGCTCGACAACCTCATCGACGAGGCCGTGCAAGATGAGCAACTGGAGCGGCGGAACGCCCCCCGAAGTCCTCGCCATCCTGGAATCCAACGTGTCGCTCACTACTCAGCAGCTCACAGAAGAAGGCGCCACCGACGATAGCTCACTCGCTTACCTGGCCGTCGGTTGGGTAATGGCGTTTCTCATCTACATGGCCGTGCTGCTCTACGGGCAGTACGTCATGCAGGGCGTCATGCAGGGCGTCAT
>CAYFQN010000211.1:0-2929 GCA_964345285.1 uncultured Rhodothermales bacterium | reverse complement strand
GAAAAACAGCCGCGTCGTGGAGATCGTCGTCTCCTCCGTGCGCCCCTTTGAGCTGATAATGGGCAAGGTGCTCGGCATCGGCGCGATGGGGCTGACGCAGTTCATCGTGTGGGGCGTGCTGGTGCTAGGCGGCAGCTCGGTGCTCGGCTCGGTTGCCGCGTTCCCGGTCAGCTTATTTGTCTTGTTTGGTTTGCCCTTTTCTTCCTGGGCGGCTACCTGCTGTGCGCCAGCCTGTTTGCCGCGGTAGGCTCGGCCGTGGAGCAGCAGCAAGATGCGCAGAGCTTCGTCCTCCCGCTGATGCTGCCGCTCATCATCCCCATCGTGATGCTGTTCTTCATGCTGGAAGCGCCGAGCGCGACATTCTCCGTCGTGCTGTCGATGGTCCCGCTCTTCTCGCCCGTGCTGATGGTCGCGCGCATCGCCATGGCCGACGTTCCCTTCTGGCAAGTAGGGGGGTCGTTCCTTCTGCTCGCCGGCGCGTTCGTTGGCGCCATCTGGCTAAGCGGGCGCATCTACCGCATCGGCATCCTGATGTACGGCAAGAAGCCCAGCCTGCGCGAGATCGGCCGCTGGCTGACGGGCTGAGCGCGACGCCTCGCCGTGCGCCGATCAGCGACCACCGCCCCCACCGATGAGCAGGCGGATGAAGGGCCCGTCGAACCCTGCGTCCGGCCCGTCAGCGAGCGCGTCTGCGTCGAGCTGCCAGTCGCTGCTGTACGGCGCAAGCAGGTAGCCGGCCTGCACGCCGAGGCGGAATCCGCCAGGCCCCTTCGCTCCGCTGAACGCATACGTCGCGTTCAGCGCTAAGCTCACGAGCAGGCTGCCGCGGGACAGCTCCGCGCGCCGGTTGGGGTTGTCGAGCACGTCGTCGAACTCGGTGGCCTCTCCTGCACTGCCAATGCCGACGGTGAAGCCCCCGGCGCCGACGCCGAGTTGCGGGTATACGCGCCAGCTTGACCGCGCCACGGCCAGGTAGCCGATTGTGGCGAGTCCGTACCCGCCGCCAACGGACACGTCGCGCCCACCGACGCTTTGCGACGGGCGAATCAGGCCGTGGCCTTCGCCGCCGAGCAGGACGCGTCCGCCGATGACGCCGTATCCGCCGCCGCCCAGCGACAGAAAGGCGGACCCGAACGTGGGGTAGCCAAAGGCGTCCAGTCGGTCGTTCAACGCGTCGACGCCGAGGATATTTGTGCCAATCGCAAAGTAGCCGGCCCCGCCCTCCCGGTGCTCGGCGTGGTGTGCGCGATCGTCGTGATGGTCATCGTCCGCACCGTGCTGCGCGTGGGCCTGCGGGGGCACGAGCGCAACCAGCGTTGCAATGGTAGCAAGCACAAGCAAGTCTCTGAAAATACGCATGGCTGATCGAACTGGTTAGTGATGAACGAGTCGAGCAAGCGGGGGCGTGGTGTGCGTCAGTGGGTGTAGTTCGCCTACCCGTCTCGCCGGGCGGCGGTTCAGCTCAATCGACGACGCGGACCCTGCCCCTGGTGAATGGTGCGCTGCCGTCGATGAGCGGGGGTACACCCACACGGCCCGGCGTGCACTGCGTGAAAAAGCAGTGAGCCGCCGCCATTCCCGCCATTTCTTACCAGATGCACTCTTTTCCGGCGCAGCGCGGCTGATCTTTTCAAAAGCTCGTGCATTGTACTCTTTTGTAATTAGAAGACCCTGCACCCCGCTGCGCTTCCACTGCGCACCCTCGGTGCTTCTCTTTCCGACACGCAACCACGCACCATGCAGACTGAGATCAAGCAAGTCTCCCCCGTCGAGTACGAGCTGGAAGTTCATGCTTCGGCGGACGACATCGAACCGGAGCTGAACCAGGCGTTACGCCGCCAGCGGTCCCAGACGGACATGAAGGGATTCCGCAAGGGCAAGGTGCCGCTCACGCTCGTCAAAAAGATGCACGGCGAGGCGCTGGGCTACGGCGTGGCCGAGCAGATGGTGCAAGACGCTTTTGAAGGCGAAGTGGAAAGCGGTAGCGACCTGGAGGTGCTGGGCCAACCGCAACTTACCCAGTTGGACTACGAGCTGGACGGCGACCTGCACGCTGTCATCCGCTTTGGCGTACGGCCTGAGATCGAGCTGAAAGATCTCTCCGACGAGCAGATCTCCCGCCTCGCCCACGAGATCACGGACGAGGACGTTGAAGAAGAGATCGACAACATGCGCACCAAGCAGGCGGACCTCATCCCTGTCGACGAGGACGACGAGGCGGGCCCGGAAGACTACGTGATGGTCGACCTCCAGCGCATCGACCCGTCGACCAACACGCCCGTCATCGGCGATAAGGAAGAAGACCTCAGCTTCTTCCTCGACGACGAGCGGCTGAAGGAAGAACTGCGCGACGCCCTCATCGGCAAGACAGCCGGCACTACCTTTCGCGTCGACCTGCCGCACGAGCCCGGGCCGCAGGCCGACGATGAGCCCGAGATGCGCGTCTATGAAGTCGAGCTCAAAGACGTGAAGCGCCGTGAGCTGCCCGAAGTCGACGAGGAGTTTGTGCGCGCCGTGACCGAAGAGGAGTTCGAAGATCCCGACATTTTCCGGAAAGAGATCCGTCACCAGCTCGAAAACGCGTGGGAGAAGCAGTCGCGCGAGATGCTGCAAGGTGCCATCATCGAGCGGATGCTGGACTTGCACTCGGTGCCCGTGCCGCAATCGGTCGTCGAAACATACCTCGACTCGTTCGTCGAGCAGGTCAAGCAGCGCAACGACGGCGAGTTGCCGGACGACTTCGATATGGAGCTCTTCCGCAAAAACCAGGAAGGCGAGGCCGAGCGCCAGGGCCGCTGGATGCTCATCCGCGACGCGCTCATCGAACAAGAAGGCATCGAGGTCGACGAGGAGGACCTGATGACGTTCTTCGAAGAGCAGGGCGACGACGAGATCAGCGCGCAGCAGCTGCAGCAGTTCTACCGCAGCA
>CAYFQN010000210.1:1198-4996 GCA_964345285.1 uncultured Rhodothermales bacterium | reverse complement strand
TAGTATACTGTACGTACATACTTTTGCATTACAATTAGCAAATCGCCTGCATGCTATATGCTGTGCATCAGGCGGGTAGTACCTGACAGGGCCGTCCTCGCTTGACACGGCGGGAACGGACCACGTCGGCCGAGGCCCCCGCTAAGGAGGCGCTCTGGCCGGCTGTCGTAAGCAATACTCGCTCTGTCCACCCCGCCTCATGCACTGCCGATGGCCACTGGATTGCGTTTTCTCGGCAAGTTGAAGCGACGCAGCGTCTTCAAAGTCGCCGCGGCGTACGTCGTGTCGGCGTGGTTGCTCGTGCAGGTGGCCGCCATCGTCATCCCCGCATTTGGGTTCCCTGACTGGTCGATGCGGGGGCTCCTGATCGCGCTCGGTGTCGGGTTCCCGATTGCGTGCGGGCTGGCCTGGGCGTATGAACTGACAGCCGACGGCCTCGTGCTGGATCCCGGTGATGAGGCGCCCGATGAGGCCGGTGCCACCATCCCGATCGGTGGGTGGCAGCTCGCCTCGTGGGAAACCGTGCTGGTCGTTGGCGCACTGGGGCTGGCCGTGATGGGCGGCCTGGCTGCGGTATTCACGCTGGGTGGCCGAGCGGCCCCGCACCTCGCCGTACTTCCGTTCCGGGTGGTCGGCTCGGAGCCGGGCGCAGAGACGCTGGCTGCCGGGCTCGTCGAGAGCTTTACGAGCACGGTGACGCAGTTCGGGCGGTTTGACGAGTCCATGTGGGTGGTGCCGGCGGCGGAGATCACCGCGTCGATGACGCCCAGTGCGGCGCGCCAGCGCTTTGGCGTGTCGCTGGTGCTGGCCGGCAGCATCCAGTTCGACCGCGACCGCGTGCGGCTCACGCTCAACCTCATCGACGCAGAGACCGAGCGGCAAATCCGGTCGCGCCAGTTCGACGTCCGGCGGCAGAACGTGATTGACCTGCAGGACGAAGCGACGCGCCAACTCGCTGGCATCCTCGACCTGCGCCTCTCCCCGCAGCAGGCGGCGCTCCTGACGCGGGGCCAGACCTTCGACCCCGATGCACGGCGGTTCTACCTACAAGGGCGGGGCCTCCTGAGCCAGGGCACATCGGTCGGCGATACCGAAGAGGCCATCGTGCTCTTCCAGCGCGCCCTCGTCGCTGACACGGCGTTCGCACTGGCTCAGGCTGGGTTGGGCGAGGCCTACTGGAAGAAGTACCGACAGACCGAGAACGTCCAGTGGGTCGAGGCCGCGCTGCAAGCCAGCCGGCGGGCCGTCACCATCGACTCGACCCTTGCACCCGTCTGGATTACGCTCGGCATCATCCGGAGCGACCAGCGGCAGGACGAAGCCGCTATCGAAGCGTTTGAGCGCGCCCTGGCCATCGACGTCAACAACGCCGATGCGGTGCGGCACCTTGCCACGGTATACCGGCGCCAAGGAAAGTGGAAGCAGGCAGAGTCGACCTACAACCGCGCCATCGCGTTGCGTCCCGAGTATTGGAAAGGGTACAACCTGCTTGGGGCCTTTTACTACTCGCAAGGCCGCTACGACGACGCGATCCGTCAATACGAGCACGGTCTGCGGCTCGCCCCGGCTAACCCGTCGTTGCTCAACAACGTAGCCGTGGCATACTGGCAGATGGAGCGCCTCGACGAGGCAATGGGCATGTTCGAACGCATCCTGGCGCTTGACTCGACCCGGTCCTCGGCGCAGTACAACCTGGCGACGGCCTACTTCTACCGCGGACGCTTCGACGATGCGGCTCGCCTCTACGCCCGCACCTTCGCGAAGCAACCGTACGATCACGGGCTGGCCGGCGCGCTGGCCGATGCACAGTGGTGGAGCACGACCCAGCACGAGGCTGCTGCCGCATCGTACCGGCGGGCTATCGAGCTCGTCACCGAACAACTGGCCGTCCGTCGTGAGCCGATGCTCCTCGGCAGCTTGGCACAGTACCACGTTCGGCTTCAGCAGCCCGACAGCGCCCGCAAGTGGCTTCGCGAGATGGAGGCGCTCGTCGACGACACCGCATCGGCCGATGTCGTCACGGCATTCACGCTCGGCGAACTGCACGAGTCGCTCGGCAATCGGGAGCAGGCGCTCACGTGGATGCGCCGCCCGCTCGACCGGGGCTACGGATGGATCCAGCTGGCAGCCTCGCCGTGGCTTGCCGAGCTGCGCACCGAGCCGCGCGTCCAGCGCCTCATCCGTCAACGCCAGGGCACGCAGGCCCTCGAAGCAAGCGGTGGATAAAGTCGCCGCCCCACCCACATCCTTAATTCCCCTCAACCCTGAAAAGCACCATGACCCATCTCCTCACCGCCGCTGTATCGGCCCGCTACACCGCGCTGGTCGCCATCCTTCTTTGGGGCGGGGCGACGATCTGCTCGACCGCCCACGCCCAAGCACCGCCCGCTGAGGAACGCCACACCATCCTCGTCCGCCCGCAGGGCAACACGTGCGTGTATCAGATCGTGGGCCAGGCCAACCAGGATCTGTTCGTTGTCCGCCCCAACGGCGCGGTTGTCATCCGGGCACGGAATGGGCTCTGGGTTGATGTTGCTGTGGAGGACGCGGAAGTCGCGACCACGGTGCCGAGCGCGGGCCGCGTACCAGGCACTCGGAACCGGCGTAGCTTTGCGCTCCGCCCCCAAGCGCCACAGGACGCCTTCACCGTGCGCAGTGCCGTCGAGGGCACGGCATCCACCGAGCACCGCGTGCGTATCCAGTGCTGTCCCACGCGTGAACGCGGACAAGGCTGTCCGGCCTGGCAAGACGCCCAGCCCCACGACCCAGCCTCGGGAGAGCGAGGGGGCAGCGCCTCGTTGCTCGATCACAGCACGGGCACGATGATGCGCGGCCCGGCGGCGCCTCCAGCCGTGTCTACTCCGCGGCCCGTACCGCCCGGCGGCCCCGTCATGCGCGTCGAGGAAGAGCAGTAGGCCGGGCAACTTGCTATCGCATCCTCCCCCACAGAAGGACGACTCCGCTGCTGGCAAACCGACACGCCGGGTTGACGTTGATGCCCCCGAAGACACCGGCGCAACCGCCGCATATGGCGTACCGGACTTCGTCTTTACCACACGATGCGGCGTTCCCGCCCCCACCCATGCTCACGCGCCAGAGGATTGGGCGTGGATCGGACTACCCGTCTATTGCATGGCGAGTACCGCGATCCACGCGCAGCGGCATTAGAGGACACAAGCTGGCAGGGTGCGTCCGGGCGTGTTTTCGACCGATCATTGGGACGGTGGGCAGGCCACCGCCCGTTCAGCACAAGGCGTTCCTCGATGACCTCTTTCACGAGAGCGAGCCCGATGCCAGTGCTCGCTGAGAGAGCTGGCTTCCGGTTGCTGCTCACGAAGCAGTCGAAAGATGGTAGCCAGAACATCTGAGGGGAGCCCGTCGCCCGAGTCGCGCACGGCAGGAGCCGCCCCGTTGTCGTTGGGCGGACGCGGAGGGTCATGGCACCAGCGACGCGGGGTAGGGCCACCAGCATCTAGGCGCTGTTCAGGTCGGTATGCCGCCCCAGTACCAGGGCAGGAACGCGCAGCCCAAAAACACAGCTGTGTCCCACAGCGTGACGTGTCCCTCGACATAGCTCCAGCCAGGCGGCGTGCCGATCACTACGTAGACGCCCACAAGGAAGAGAGTTGCCGTCACACCCAGTCGAGCCCCAACCGTCGTGCCCAGGTGGGCGGGCCGCTCAAGGACGCGATGAAATCCCGCATCATCGCGGGCGCTGCGAAACGCACAGCCCAGGAATAGAGGAGGAAGCGCAGCATAATCGTCTGCCGCTAGACCGTAGCGTACATCCATAGCATA
>CAYFQN010000210.1:0-1098 GCA_964345285.1 uncultured Rhodothermales bacterium | reverse complement strand
ACGGAGCGACGAAGGGGGCTTCGTCCGGCTTACGGGTGAAGCGAATCGGACATGCACACGGGCCAAAGCGCTACTCGACGATCAGTTTATAATTTACTGATGCAGCGGGCAGGTCGCAAAAAGGTGCCGAGAGCGCCGGGTGATCGACGGGCCTCTGTCGAAATCGACCACTCACGCCGGGATCGGCAGTACGTCTCTGGATACTTGCCATTCTGGACACCCGCCATGTCCATCACGGACCTCGGGAATTTCTCGAACGGGGAGCCGTGTGCTTTCCACCACCGCGGTGGTGGGCTCAATGAGGCGCTCAGCCTGCGCACATTAGAGTAAGAAAAGACGTGCCGCTATCGGCTTGTCTTGAATGCGCTTCCACTACATCGTATCTTCACCTACGCTCCTTTGAAGTGAGTGCCTGCTACCCCCCAATTGAGCAAGAAGCGCTTCCATGAGTCAAATGACAGAGACCCTCGAGCGCCCGGTCGGTGCCTCCACAAATCCGGCAAGCGAAACCGCACGACAATGGCTGGGCGCCTTCGGCGATGCCCTCGCTCAGGGCGATGCCGCCCGCGCAGCTAGCCTCTTTACGGACACCAGCTTCTGGCGTGACCTTGTCGCGTTCACCTGGAACATCAAAACCGTCGAGAATCCAGACGGTGTCGAAGACATGCTCGACGAGACGCTGGAGCACGTCGGCCCCTCCAACTTTCAGCTTTCGGAAGACGCCGAGGAGGCAGACGGCGTCGTCACGGCCTGGTTTACCTTCGAGACGAACGTCGGACGCGGTGAGGGCCTCGTCCGGCTGAAAGACGGCAAGGCCTGGACGCTCCTGACGGCACTCTACGAGCTGAAGGGTCACGAGGAGCCGATGGCCGAGAACCGCCCCATGGGCGCGGAGCACGGCGTCGACCCGGATCGCAAGGCCTGGGTCGAACGGCGCGAAGAAGAACTTGAGACGCTCGGCTACACCAAGCAGCCCCACACAGTTATCGTCGGCGGCGGACAGGGCGGCATCGCCCTCGGCGCGCGCCTGCGCCAACTCGGCGTGCCGACAATCATCGTCGAGAAGAACGACCGGCCGGGCGACTCGTGGCGCAACCG
>CAYFQN010000209.1:0-5055 GCA_964345285.1 uncultured Rhodothermales bacterium | reverse complement strand
TTGTTGTCGGCCCGCTTCCACCGGCGCGTCCGTCAGGCGGCAGCTGAGGGCCGCGGGGCCGCTCCATCGAAGGCTCCGGTCCCGCCCCCGTGACGTGCGAAGACGGCTTCGTCAACAGCGGACGGCCGGCGCTGCTGCTCTTCTCCGTGCTCAGTTTGGGCGCGGCGGCCGAGGGGCAAAATCCCACCCTCGATCGCTCAAGAATCCATCATGAGCCGAGGCACCTGCGCGGCGCGATCGAATGGGCTGTGGGCGTTGGTCAACGTTCAGGCGAGCATCTTGACATGTAGCCCTGTAATGTGATAAATTCTTCACAATCACACCAACCGGTGTTACGCTCTTCAGCGTCGGCTTCTGCGCTCGTGCGCTGCGTGGTTCGCGTCATGGGTCCGCGCCGTACTTCTATGATGGTCTAGTGCATAACAAACAGGGGGCTCACGTCTGCCATGCGAATCAAGCTTCGGGTCACCAATCAGTCGGATCCGTCAAGTAATCAACCCGACGAGTACGTGTTCGAGGAAGACGGGGTATCCATCGGGCGCGGCACGTCCAATCATCTGACGCTGCCCGACCGGAAGCGGATCGTGAGCACGGAGCATGCCGCGCTTCGGCGGGCGGGGGACATGTACCAGCTCGTCGATCTCGGCAGTAAGAACTTTACGTACTTGAATGGAAGCCGGCTCCCCCCCGAAGAGCCCGTCGCCATCGAGAGCGGCGATACGTTTCAGGTTGGCGATTTCGAGATCGAGTTCATCGTACTCGATGCGCCCGAGACTTCGGTAGAGCGGACCGTCTTCGCGGCTGATTTCTCGAATCCGTTTGAAGCGCCAGCCGCCCAGTTGTTGGACGCGCTGGAGGAGATCGCAGACGTCTTCGAGGAAGAGGCCGATGCGCCGCGCCGTCGCGACGATGCGCTTCGAGACGCCTTCCGCAACGCGGCCGCAGCGCTCGGAGATCACGAGGCCACGCAACGGGTCGCCGAATTGTTAGGCGTGCTTGAGGGCGATGCCCCAGACGCGGTGCCCGCAGCTTCGTCGGCGGCGGCATCCACGTCCGAGTCCGCGCCGGAGTCGTCGGCGCCGTCAACCCGATCAGCGCCTGTGATTCCCAGTGAAGCCATTGGGAGCGTGCTCGATGCATCGCTGGAAGCCGTCGCGCGCCTCGTCAATATCCCGTGGCGATTCCGACATGAGTTCATCGGGCAGACCATCATGCAGTCGTCGGAGACGGCCTTCCTGTATGAAGGGGACACCGACACCATCAAGCAGCACCTGCTCGACCCATCGCTGTCGGACGAGACGCGGGCCGAGCGTATCGAGCGGTTGCAGGAGGCGGCTGAGGCCGTGGCGGTGCACCAGGTGGCCATGCTCAACGGGTACAAGGCGAGCGCGATACAGGGCGCCCAGGAACTGCTCGAACAGGTGGATCCAGCGGTGGCCGAAGCAGAGGCGGCGGCCGAGAATAAGCTGTTCGAACTGCTTCCATGGCTGGCAAGTCCGGTCGTCGTTGAGCGCCTAAAGACCCGGTGGAACGAGTTGCAAACCGGCGATTGGTCGGTGGCAGAGCAGCGCGTCTTCCGCCCGGCCTTCATCAAGGCCTACCTGGCGCGGATGACGGCCGTCCGAAATGCCGACTTGGATCCGCTATAGTCGAAGAAGTATCTCTGAGCACCGATCCATGCCCCGCCCCATTCCACTTTCCCTCGCTAGATAGATGTTCTGTGCATCGATGACCCTTCGTCGCTCGGTTCCTATTGCACTTCTCGTCGGCCTCGTTGTGGGCAGTTGCTTTGTTAGCGGATGCGCATCTACGCTAAGCATCTTCAGTGGCCCATTGACGGTGCGCATCGTCGGCGCGGATGACATGAACGGCGGCAACGCAGCGCGCGTGTACGTCTATGAACTGGCGGGCGACACCAACTTCCGCAACACGACGCTGTCTACGTTCTGGAGCGGTCAGGAGGAAGCGCTCGGCAACGAGATTGTCGGGGCCCCGCGCCAGCAGGAGTTGTGGCCTGGAGAAACGCAGACGTTGGAATTTGAGGTGGCCGAGGATACGCAGTATATTGGAGTCGCGGCGAATCTGCGGAGTCCAGATGGTGAACGATGGCGATCCATTCACGCGGTGGAGGAGGTGAAGGGTGAGGAGATTGTCGTGCGGGTCGGCGCCGGTCGCGTGGATGTCAACGTGCAGTAGCCGGCTGACCCCCGTGACGCCTACGCGGAGCACGCAAACAGTGAACGCACCGCGGACTGCCGGAGGACGGTGCCCTGCTGGCGCGTCACCCGTTCTCTGTTCACATCCAGCATATCGCATCCAATATAGTTCATCATGGCGCGCGACAGGAAAAAGATCGTCTGGTTCGAGGGGATGACCCTCGATCCGCACCACTTCCAGCAGTGGGATCGCCATCAGCACGGCGTGTTGAACGCTCGTCTTCGTGCGGTGGCGCCATACGGCTGGGGCGTGTCGCAGGTCGCCTTCGACGAGGAGCGGCTGGCCAACGGCGAACTAGCGCTGCGCGCCTGCAGCGGCGTGATGCCCGACGGCTTGGTGTTCGACGTGCCCGAGAGCAGTCCGCTGCCCGAGGCGCGGAATCTCCAAGAGCTCGTGCCGGCTACCGAGGAGCGTGCCGGCGTGCAGTTGGCCATTCCGGCCACGCGCCAGAGCGGGCGGAACGTGCAGCTCCAGGGCGGTACGAACCAACAGGAGACGCGCTTCACGGCGGAGAGCCTGAACGTGTCGGACGAGAACACGGGGGCCAATGAGCGGCCCGTGGAGGTGGCCCGTACGAACATCCAGTTGCGGCTCACCAGCGAACCGCAACAAGGGTACAGCACGATGCCGATTGCCGAGATTGTGCGTGCGAGCGGTGGCTTTGCGCTCGACGACGCCTTCGTGCCCCCTGCTCTCCACCTCAGCGCCTCGGATCGGCTGATGGACCTGACGCGGCAGGTCATCGAACTGCTCGTTGCCAAAAGCTCGGAGCTGACGGACCGGCAGCGCAATGCTACGTCGCAGCGCGAGCTGTCGCCCTCCGACATCAAAGCGGTCCAGCTGCTGGGCACCGTGAACACGTACATTCCGCTGCTCAACAACCAGTTCAACGGCGGCACACAACACCCAGAGCGGCTCTTCGAAACGCTGCTCGCGCTAGCCGGGCAGCTCTCGGCCTACGTAGAGAGTGCGTCGGCGCGTCCGCGCGACTTTCCCAGTTACGAGCACACCGAGGCCACCGCAGGCTTCGGCCGGATCGAAGCGATCCTGCTGGAGATGCTCGGCGAAGCCACGCCGTCGTCCAACTACGAGCGCCTCACGATGGAGCGCCCCCGCGAGAATCTGCTAACGACGTCGGTGCGGCCGGAGCTGTTGGACGAGGCTCAGCTCTTCCTCGTCACCCGCAGCGACACCCACTCCGAGGAGCAGCTCACCGAGTCGCTGCCCAACATGCTCCGCATTGCCTCCCCCAACACCATTGATGCGGTGCTGCAGAGCTACACGAAGGCGCTGGCCGTCAAGGCCACACGTCGCCTGCCGACTGGCATGCCGGTTGACAACCAGGCCACGTACTTCCGACTGGAGAAGCGCGGTCCGTTCTGGGAATCCATCTGTGACGAGAACGGAATCGCCATCTTCCTGCCGTCTGAATTCACGAACGTCGAGATGAACCTGATCGCTGCCACGTGAAAACGGGAACCGATGATCCGGAGAACCGAGGAGGTGGCGCGGGCGCGTCGTCTCTTCGATTCTTCGTCTCAACGGCCCTGTGTTTTCCCTTTCCCAATCCAAAGATCGATGATGGCTGTAGCCGAGAGTAGCCGCCAACGAAATGGCGACACCGCCGTGCTGTTCGACGAGACGGCCGATCAGCGGTTGTCGGAGATCTTCGCCACGTGCTTCACGCTCATCCTGCAGTTGCGCGCCACCGACGCGTACGGCGAGGCCGAGGTGCTGCGCAGCCGGGTCAAGGATCTGCTCGACAACGCCGAGCGTGACGCCCTGCGCACCGGCGTCTCCCCCGACAACATCCAGATGGCCAAGTTCGCCATTGTCGCCTTTATCGACGAGACCATTATCTCGTCGAACTGGTCGCAAAAGGACCGCTGGGTGAGTAAGCCGCTGCAGTTGGAGCTCTACAATCAGTACGACGCCGGTGAGACGTTTTTCACGCGCCTGGAGACGCTGCGCCAGCAGCCCAAGGCCAATGCCGAGGCGCTGGAGGTGTACTACCTGTGCCTCACGCTCGGCTTCAAGGGCAAGTACCAGTTACACGAGCAGGAGCGACTGCGTGAGATCATTGAGACCACGTACGAGGAGCTCCAGCGCGTGCCGGGAATGAGGCCGAAAGAGCTCTCGCCACATGGCGCGCCGCGCGGGCAGGTCGCCACCGAGGTGAAGAGCAAGATGCCCGCGTGGGTCATCGCGGCGGCCGCCGCCCTCATCGGGCTGATTATCTACACGAGCATGTGGTGGTATATTTCCGACACGGCCCACGATGCGGCCGACGCCATCCAGAATCAGACGCCATCCGCGGTGAGTCGCTGAATCCCTCGCGCGCCGTGGGGCACCTCCACTTTTCGGGACAATCAGAGGGTACCGATGCAGTCGCTTTTAACCGTTCTAAAAAGTCGATACTTCCTCATCAGCGTCGGCTTCGTCCTCCTCATCGCGCTGACGTTTTTCCTCGGGTCGTGGTTGGGCTGGTCGATCGTCACGCAGCTCCTCATCGTGATCGGGCTGCTCGTCGTCGGCCTTGGGCTGATGGCGGTTGAGTTCGTGCGGGCGAGCCGGAGCGCGGCCATGATCGAGGAGTCGATCAAGCGGCAGGCCGAGCAGCAGCGGATGAGCACCCGCCCCGACAAGCAGGCCGAAATTCAAGAGCTGCAGGATCAGCTCGAAAAGGCCATCGGGCAGCTCAAGCAGTCGAAGCTCGGCCGGGGACGCCGCGGCAGCAACGCGCTGCATGCCTTGCCGTGGTACATGTTCATCGGGCCCCCGGGAGCCGGCAAGACGACGGCAATCCAGAACTCAGGCCTCAACTTTCCCATCGGGGCC
>CAYFQN010000208.1:0-5057 GCA_964345285.1 uncultured Rhodothermales bacterium | reverse complement strand
TAGACCTGGACTTCATCTTGCGTGAAGCCTGCAAAGATGCCTCCCGGCGAGGGCGATGGCATCGCGCCGTCCACGTCTGCCGGCATGAGGCTGAACTGACTGGTGTTCGGGCCAAACAAGATGGCGGTGGCGTTCGGGTCGCCGGCAATCATTGCATCACGATCGAACGCCGCGGCGATGCCCCCTACAAAGCCGCCCTCAAACATGTTGTAGAACGAGTAGTAGGCGTCTGAGCCGACGCCCAGCTTCGGATAATCGTTATTCGCTGTTTCGCTGATGACGAATTCGTACCGGTACCACGCGCCGGTCGGGTCGCTTGTTTGGGAGATGGCGACACACTCTGTTCCGGGATTGTCACCGCCAAACGACATGTGACTGACCAGCCAGCGGCCGGCCTGTTCGTCATAGAGCGAGATCACATCGCCGGTGTTGTCGAACTCGCAGTCGCCGCCGAACCCATCAAACACGGCGTTATTCTCGACGGGCCCGTACACGAGTTCGCCGGTTTGCTTGTCGTAAACGGCCAAGAGCAGGTTGACCATCTCGACAATGTAATCCTCACCTACGTCCAACTCGGGGTCGGGCGGGGCAACGCGGCCGCCGATGACGGCTTCGTTGTCGGTGTTGCCAAGGCCGTCGAAGTTGCTGAGCGGTGCATTGGCAAATTGCTGGCCCATCAAGCTCTGCCGTGCCGGATCTTGGCCCAGCGCGCGCTTTTCCTCGAAGCGCTGAGGCAGCATCTTGTTGGGCACCTCGTACTGGCCTCGCTTGGACGGTGCCACTTGGCCGGGTTGGACATCGCGCAGCGCCGGGAGCACGTCGAAGCGCTCGGGCTGGATGGTGCGAACGGGGGAGTCAGATTGCTCTTGGGCCCAGGCTGAAGAGGTGAGGAGTAAGAGCGTGAGCGCAAGGCTCGTGATCAGCTTCCAGGGGGCTCCGGGCGCATCCGTGGTCGTGAACATAGCAGCGGCAGAAAAGAGTGGGTGAAGAAACGAGAAACGGCCCGTGACGCATCGTAGGGCATGCCTCTCTCACCAGCGCGGTAAACAGCTCGCGTCCTTCGACGAATGCAGAAAGGAAGAAGTGCGTGCGTCGAAAAGGTCCGACGTCTGTCCTGCTAATCGCATCGGTAGCAGCTGAGGACGAAACTGGGGAGGCTCTGGCGGGAGTACCCCCAATATATCTCAGGGCTCGCTAACTTCAAACGATATTCGCGGGCGCCCTCAGGTCCAGAAATGAAAGCCTATGTCCCCTATGTAATTGTTTTGCAGTTGTTTAAATCTATTCTTTGATCCTGGTTGGTGCCAGTGGAGCATCATTCACGCTCAAAAGAATCGAAAAGCGACGCATCGCATGAGCAAAAAATAGACGGGCTTGGCGTTGCAAAAGAAGAGGACACATAGAGTTGGTACGTCACGATGAGTGAACCCGGCCCCCTTCTCTACTCAGAGGCGGCTCCGGCATGCACCGATCAGAGGCGGCCGTCAGGAGTTGCAGGAGCGCGTCTGCGTGCCGTTGTCCGGAAACACAATCTGGTCCGGGTCCACGTCTACCGCATCCACCCTGACGATGTGGTAGGGCACGGTGGTCGCCTGCGTGACGGCGCAATCAGCCCCGGGCACGATTTCAGTCACGAAGGCGCGGACCAGCGTGGGGTTGGTATTGCGCGTAATGCTGGCAATTTCGGCTTGGTAGCCGCCCGTTGGGCGTTCGCCGAGCACCACGGCCAGGACCACGTGCTCTGAGAAGTCAACGTCGGGCCGCGTCGGGCCACGCTCCCCGTGGAGGCTGGCCCAAAACGTGGCGAACGTTTCGTCATCTCGAATGACGCGGCGCACGCCCTTCACGAGATCACCGCCGTACGCCCCTTGGTCAATCGTCTCAAGCGGTACGGCCGACTGCGCCAGGGACTCGTACGAGAGCGGCTTTAACGGAGCGTTTCCGCCAGATTCCTCCTCCGCAGAGAAGACGGAGCAGCCGGCAGCCAGCGGCAACAGAGCCAGCAACGCCATTATGAGAGAGGGATACCACGTCAAGTCAACCATCTGGCGGTGCGTCATAGCAAACAGGTCGGGTTGGTAACGGGAGCCAACGCGTTGAACATCGTCTGTACGCACTACGGGGGTAAATTATTGCCTGGTGGGGGCATATGGCGTGAAGGTCACATGATCTTGACAGGGTTGGGGGCGTTCGCAGTTCCCCAATGTCGGTGGCGCCCGTTGCATCGGGGGGATGGGTTGCAGGGCAACTCGGGCTCCTGTTGGCAGTACGTGGAACGAAGCACGCCCTGCTAGGCGGGCTGTGCATGCAACCGCTGCTCATCAATCTTCGTCTTCCATGATTCGTTCGACGTTCCCTTTTCGCCTCCTGGTCGGCCTCCTGCTCGGCCTCCTGCTCGCCAGCCTACTTGCAGCCCCCGATACAGTCCGGGCTCAAACGTCGGATACTACGGCGCTCACGCTACAATCCATCCACGCGTCCAACACCTTCCAACCGGCGTCTTTTCGCGGGGGGCGCTGGGCCGAGGAAGGGCCCGTTGTTACATTCATCGAGCCGGCGGAGGATGGCGACGCGACGCACCTCATGAGCTACAACCTGGAGACGGACGAGCGCACGCGGCTCATCGACGGCACGAACCTGTACGCCGAGGACGTCGATCGCCTCATTGCCCTCGAGGGCTACCAGTATAGCGCCGATGAGAGCAAGGTGCTCATCTACACGGACTCCGAGCGGGTGTGGCGCTACAAGACGAAAGGGTATTATTACGTCTACAATCTGGACGATCAGTCGCTCACGCCCATTGCGCCTCGCGATGCTGGCTTCCAGATGTTCGCGAAGTTCGATCCGGCGGGCGACCGCGTGGCCTTCGTGCGCAACCGAAACCTGTTCGTGGTGGACCTGACGACGGGCGCAGAGACGGCGCTCACTACCGATGGCAGCGAGGGCGCCATCATCAATGGCACGTTCGATTGGGTGTACGAGGAGGAGTTTGGCCTGCGCGACGGCTTCGCGTGGAGCCCGGATGGACGGTACATCGCCTTCTACAAGCTCGATGAGTCGGACACGCGCGCCTTTGCGATGACTGACTTCCGGACGCCCTACCCGACATACGAGCGCTTCCGCTACCCGAAAGCCGGCGAGGTCAACAGCGAGATCAAGGTCGGGGTGATCGACATGACGCAGGTTGATGTGGCGCAGGATGGGCAGCCGCAGGCCATCCGCTACTTCGACACGCAGACATGGGATCCAGGGCTCGACCCCGCCGCGGAGGCCACCGATCCGCACGAGTACCTCGCGCACATGGGCTGGACGCCGGGCACCGACGGCGAGAGCCGCGTCTGGATGTTCCGGCTGAACCGCAACCAGAACCAGCTCGATCTGCTGTATGGCAACCCAGCCACCGGCGGCATCACCACCGTGCTGGAGGAGGAAGAGGAGACGTACATCGACGTGGAGGGGCAGAAGCTCCAGTACCTCGACGACGGCGAGCATTTCGTGTGGATGACGGAGAACCCCGGATACATGCACCTGCATCTGTACCGGAACGACGGCGTGCTCATCGGTCCCATCACGCAGGGCGCGTGGGAGGTGACGGGGTTTCATGGCATCGACGAGGAATCGAACACGGCGTACTTCACGTCGACAGAAGCCAGCTCTATCGAGCGGCATTTGTACCGCACTGAGGTGAGCTTCGAGCCGCATGACACAGCCGCCCTGCCAACGCAGGTTACCTCGGCCACCGGCACGCATCGCATCGACATGTCGACGGACCTGCGCTACTACATCGATACGCACTCGACGGTTGCGCAGCCGCCCGCCACTACGTTGCACCGTGCGGATGGCACGCAACTCGCGGTGCTGGAGAGCAACGAGGCCCTCATCGACACGTTAGCCCGGCTCGATTTGCCCACGCCGGAGTTCACACAGGTGCCTGCCGCGGATGGCACGCCGCTTAACGCGTACGTCATTCGGCCGAGCGACATCGACCCAAGCCAGGAGCACCCCCTGCTGATGTACGTGTACGGCGGCCCCGGCGCGCAGACGGTGATGAACCAGTGGGGCAGCTCACGGCAGCTGTGGCACACGTACCTCGCCGAGAAGCACGGCGTCATCGTGGCGAGCGTCGACAACCGCGGCACAGGCGGGCGCGGCAAGGCGTTTCAGGACGTGCCGTACCAGCAGCTCGGCCAGCCGGAGGCGCGCGATCAGATCGCCGCCGCCCGGCACTTTGCCGACGAGCCGTTCGTAGATGGCAACCGCATCGGTATCTGGGGCTGGAGCTACGGCGGGTACATGACGCTCATGTCGCTCCTCTACGAAAACGGCCCCGAGACCTTCGCAACCGGCGTCTCCGTGGCGCCGGTGACGGACTGGCGCTTTTACGACACGATCTACACGGAGCGCTACATGGCACCGCCGCAGCAAAACGAGCAGGGCTACATGCGCGGCGCGCCGCTCAACTACGCCGATCGCCTCCAGGCCGATCAGAACCTGCTGCTTGTGCATGGCGACTTTGACGACAACGTGCACTACCAGAACAGCGCGCAGATGGTGGACCGGCTGCAGGCGGCTAATAAGCAGTTCGAGTTTATGGCGTACCCGGGGCGCGATCACGGCATCTCCGGCGGTGTGACCCGCCTCCACCTCTTCACGATGATCACTGACTTCATCGGCGAGCACCTCGTCGGCTACGAGCAGGAGCTGTCCACCGTCGGCCAGCCGTAAGGGCATCGCGGCCGGGTCGGTCCGTCCAGCGGATCGCACCGAGGCCTCTCTGGCGATGCGGCGCGTGGTGCACACGAGCTCACGGTGCCGGTCACTAGCCGGCAGGCCGCCTTCGAGAATGGCGTCGATCTCGCCCTCCGCAAGGCCGGCTTGGGCACTGGCCGCCGCGTGCGCCTTCGTGCAGTAGTGACAGTCCTTGTACGTCGAGATGGTTAGGATGACGACCTGCCGCTCGGCCGGGGTGGGCACGCCGTCCTCGATGGCGCCGTTGGCCGCGAGGCAGGTTTGCGCGACGGCCGGGTTGTGCGTGGCCATCTCGTCGATCGGGTTCG
>CAYFQN010000207.1:0-5057 GCA_964345285.1 uncultured Rhodothermales bacterium | reverse complement strand
GACGGGCAGGGGCGCACGCTCGATGAGCTGGAGCGGCAGTAGCCCCTACTGCCAATGGTTAAGAGCACTTGGTGGACCGTGTCAATGATTTGGTGACCCGTCTGGATGAACTGCTGCTTTCCTCTAGCGTTGGACGCAATCAGGGGCGAGACCCATTCACTCGCCATGAGATGCGATGAGCGCGCATGGGCCACAGACCGGCTGTAACGTTTTCCGCCGGTGCGTCTCACACAGACCCCACACCATCCTCTCGGCATCGTCGGCGCCTTCTGTATGCATTGGCTTTCTGATTGGCATCGCGTCTTATGCTGCGCGCTACTCGTAAGCGGATTCGGCATCGTCGCAGGCAATCCGCAGGGCGCCGCCGCTCAGCCCGCTCGCGCTGACACGTCGGCCCCGGCACGCGCCGCACCGCATCCGAACACGGTACCGTACGAAAGCGACCGCAGTACGCTGTACCACGTGTTGGCGGCGCCGGCGTACGTGCTCCACGGCGTAACGCGCCCGGTGGGCTGGACGGTAAAGTACCTGGAGCGCAACTACCCGGGCCTCTTCAAGCCGACGCCGCGCCGGCGCGGCGCGCTTCCCCTGGTCGAGTTGGGCGGTCCCGTAGGCGTCACCGGAGGCCTCGCCCTGTACGACCGGCGCCTGTTCGGGTCGCGCCACACCGCACGGGTAGAGGCCATTCTCGGTGCGCGCGATTTTTTCGAGGTGGGGGCGCGCTACACAATCCCTGAGGTTGCTGGCACGGGCACGCGCCTCTCGGTGGAGGGGAACTACTTTTCCGAACCGGAGGACCGCTTCTTCATGGGAGGGGTCAGGGGCGACCGGCAGATCGATGAAGCCCGCTTCTCCCGCCTCCAGGTCGATGCGACGACGCGGCTTCAGTACCGTGGCGCCACGTGGGGAGCAGCTGCGGAGCTGCGCTACGAGCGCGTGGAGGCAAGTCCGACGGAGGACGACAGCGCGTCCCCCGTCGGCATGCCGGGCCTTACTACCGTCAATCTGCTGACGCCCCGCGCCGAGCTCGCCCTCGACTTCACACGCGGCGGTCCGCGCACGAGTGCCGGTACCCGACTGCTGCTGCGCGCCGACTACACGCACGACCTGGTCCGTCACCGCTTCCGCTACGGGCGATACACGGCAACCGTCCACCAATATGTGCCGCTCACGGTGTTTCCGCCGGGGCGGCGCCTCGTGCTGCGGGGGCGCATCGAGCAGGCAGAACCCCTACTGGGCGGCGAGGCCATTCCGTTTTACCAGCTACCACGCCTCGGGGGGCAGCGCAGCCTGCGCGGTTTTCTGAGCGACCGATTTCAGGACAATGGGTCCTTGCTGTTCACCGCCGAATACCGGTACCCGATCTGGACGAATCGCTACCCGGGGTGGACTGGCGTGGACGCCACGTTCTTTGTCGACGCCGGGCAGGTGTTCGGCGCGTTCAGCGATATCGCCGTCAACGACTTCAAGATGAGCGTCGGTGGTGGGCTCCACCTGCTCAACCGACGAGGCCTGTCGGCGCGCTTCGAGGTCGCTCGCAGCGTGGAAGGGACACACGTCATTCTCACTGTGCGTCCTGCGCTGGACCGCCTACCGCGCTAACGCCGTGCTGATCGATCCATCCATCTCCTACCACGCGAACCGATGATGGCCGTGTCTTTGATACCACATCACACCGGCGATGCCGGCAGGCCGCCCCACGCGCTGCAGTTCTCATTGGTCCTGCTTCTGTTGGGTGTGCTTGCTAGTGGATGCGCAGGCAGCCACCCGTACACGCTGGGACCCATCAAGACGGAAGATCCCGACCAGCAGCCCATTCCAGCACCGGCGGAGCATACAGAGAATATGTATTGGGACCGCGCCGACCTGCAGGTGATCTATCAGCTGGAAAAGCCGCTCAACCTCAATTGGGTTGGCCGGCAGGCCGGGCGCGTCATAGGCATTGCGAGCGAGAAGCCAGCGGACAACGTCAACGTGCTCGATGAGCCGCCCAACTCCAGCTGGTGGACGCGCCGCCACTTCTACGAGCCGATGACCTACGAGGAGCTCGCTATCGGGCCCAACCGCCGGAGGACGACCGGCGTCGCCGCCGGGCCCGATACGAGCCAGCCGTGGACGGTGACGAGTGGTAAGTTTGAGGGCGCCAGCCGTGGCTTCCAGATTCAGGACGCGCGCGGCGACCGATACCTGATCAAGCTCGGCGGCCCCGACTGGCCGGAGCTGACATCGTCGGCCGAGGTGATTGCGACAAAGATCTTCTATGCAGCCGGGTACAACGTCCCGCAAAACACCATCACCCGGTTCCGTCCCGACCAGTTGCAGATCAGCGACGACGCCTCCGTTAGCGATGGTGGTGGAGAGCGGCCCATGCGGCGAAGCGATCTCACCGAGATGCTTGCACCGTACGCGCGGGGAGCCGATGGCCGCATCCGCGCAATGGCGAGCAAGTTTGTGGATGGGCGACCGCTCGGGCCCTTCAACTTCCGCGGTCGCCGCGACGACGACCCGAACGACCGCGTGCGGCACGAGCACCGCCGCGAGCTGCGCGGCCTGCGCGTGCTCAGCTCATGGCTCAACGACGCCGACCGCCGCGCTGCCAACACGCTCGACGTGTTTACCGACCAGAACTACATTCGGCATCACCTGCTTGACATGGGCTCCACGATGGGGGCTAACGCGAGCGGCATCCATCGGACGATTCACGGGCAAGCCTACATGATCGACCACCGCATCATGACCGAGGCGCTCTTCAGCTTTGGGGCGTTCCGGTTTCCCTGGCTGTACGTAGATCCCACGCCACGTTACAAAGCGGTAGGGTACTTCCGCGCCGACGTCTTTAAGCCCGGCGAGTGGGTGCCTACGTATCCCAATCCAGCCTTTGAGAAGATGACGCTGCGCGACGCGTTCTGGGGCGCAAAACTCGTAATGAGCTTTTCGGACGACGACTTGGCCGCCATCGTCGAGACAGCGCGGATTTCGGATCCGGCCGCTGAGGCGCACCTGATTGATGTGCTCGCTGCGCGGCGCGACATGATTGGGCGCTACTGGTTCGCCCGCATCAATCCGCTGGATCGCTTCCGTATCACAACCCAATCTGCTGTCGATGTGGCATCGGCCGGCGAAACTGCGTTGCCGTCAACCGGTCCAGCACTCGCGTTTGACGACCTCGCTGTTACTGGACAGCTGGCATCGGCCGAGGCGTCGTCGTACGCTTACACCCTGCGTCACGACGGGCACGAGCTGTCAGGTCAGCGTACTGCGGGTGGCACGGCCATCGCGCTCGCTACCGCCCGCGGCGTGCCGATCGGGCGCTACCTGGACCAGCGGGGTGCGCGCCACGCAGACGATCGCGTCGTGCAAATCACCATCCGGACCCAGCGAGAGGGCCGCCCGCTCAGCAAGCCGGTCCACGTCTACGTCCACGTTCTCACGGATGCGACGGCGCGGGTAGTGGGCATACAACGGGCGGAGTAACGGCAGGCGTCTAGACCGCGTGTTAAGGATGGCGGCGGTGTGGAACGTTGCTCAGGCCTGCCCTTCCAATGTAGCGCATCCCGCGGCGTGGATGTGGAGTGCGCGCACGACCCACCAGAGTGGACAAAACCCGTATGCTCGCACGGCTCCGGAACGAATTTTCGACATTCGGCGGCAGGAATGGCCAACGGCGCTGGGGCTTTCGTTCTTTTTCTTCCTCGTGATTGCCGTCTTCTGGGTGCTCAAGCCCATCAAGCGCGGTGCGCTCATCGGCTTCTACGCCGACGACCCCCGGCTCAACGCGATGGCTCTTCGCGCCAAAGGGATGCCGCTGTCGGCCGAGCAGCAGGCCGCCCTGGATGAACTCAGGGGCGCCGCCGCCAACCTCGTAGAGCGTGCGGAGGCCTCTTCGGCAGTGTGAACGATGTGCTTCGGGGCCAGAGTGGCTCAACACATGCCAGCGGCGTTAGAATCGGACGGACAGCCCTACGCTGCGGAACGACAGGATGGGGGCGTACACCAGTCCTCTGCGTTTGGGCTGCGCGCCCTCCGACGTCAGAGCAGCGCCGACGAAGTAACCGAGTGCGGCTCCGAGCACGACGTCCGAGAACCAGTGCTTCCCGCTCTCGATGCGCTGGATGCCGGCTGAGGCGGCCGTCGCGTACACCGGAGCCTTCACCCACCACGCGTCGTACTGGTGCGCGACCACGGACGCCGCCGCAAAAATCTTTGACGTATGGCCCGAGGGCATGGACCGTGCGGCATGGCCGTTTGAAAATTCGATATCCAGCAGCTCGGCGTGCATCGGGCCCTGTCCAGTAAAGGGCCGGGCTCGGCCGATCGTCTCCTTCAGCGCACCGGTGATAAGCTGCGTGAACAGCACCGCCTCCATCATGCGGATCGACGTGCGGATCGACTTGTTGTCCCGAGTAATCAGGCCACCAGCCGCTAGGGCACCGGCGGCTCCAAACACGAAATTGCTCGGCCCAATCTGGTCGTACACGCGGCCTAGACTCGCCAGATCATGTGGGATGCGTGTGGTGGGCGGTGTGCCGGCCCCGTGAGCGTGCCGGTAAATCGGTCGATCTAGCGCTGCAATGACGCTGGTGGTGAGGCCCGCAAAACCGACAAGGCGCAGATAGTCAGCCGTCTCCATGCGCGTGGGCGTGCTCACCACGTAAAGAAAATTGTCTCCAACCTGGCGGGGGTTGAGGAGGCGCAATGGATCTGGATCGGGCTGGGCGCGCGACGTGCAAGGGAGCAGCAGGCAGATAAGCAGCCCAAGCAGGCTGCGGCGCAGGGAAGGCGTGCAAGCACAGGGTGTCATGGAGAGAACGGCTGAGTACCGGAGGAATCCTTCTTGGGCCGTGTAGTACACCGGTTGAGGTGAAGCCAAGCGGTAACTGAGCTGCTATTATGTGAAAAAACACCGAATGAGTGCTTTTGGTTCTCGGCAGGAAAGGAAACAGCTTTAATGCCAGCATTGCCAGCTGGCAGAAAGAGCCAAAAATAGAGGTGCACTACACGTTATCGGTGCTTTGGCGTAGCTGCTAGTAGTTTCGCGTGCTGGTTTCTATTTTTTT
>CAYFQN010000206.1:0-5106 GCA_964345285.1 uncultured Rhodothermales bacterium | reverse complement strand
CCCGTTGATTCCGTTCCATTGGTGCTGGCCTCGCGCTCTCGAATGCGCTCGGCCACGCGGTCCGGCGTCCATTCCTGGCTGGCCTCCTGCTCGCGCTCCAAGAACTTGTAGACGGGTGCCAGAAGTAGGTACGCGAGAAGCGCAAAACCAACCAAGGTGGCTAGAATGAGAGGGAAATATCCGCTCATGGTGGGGGGCCGGTAAAAGGTGAGCGTGTGGAAGGCCGTATCGATGTACGGAACGCGTTGCCCTACACTAACTCTCAGCGACATGGCCCGTTCAAGGTCCGCTGAGGGCGAGCTTAGGACTTTGGCAAAACGGCATCTGCCTTCGTATACTACGCGTCGCATTGACGGACACGTTCCCGCTTTGAGTCAGAGTACATTGGGAGGGGGGTGCCCGTCGGAGGTTCACTACGTAACGACGGCGTCTAAGGAGGTATACAGCGATGGAACAGACATACCGTGATGTGGAGAATGCACGGTTGCTCATCGTAGAAGATGATCCTGAGATGGGCATGGGGCTGGAAAAATTCTTCAACCTAAAGGGCTACGAGGTCGTTCGCGTGACCGACGGACAGGAGGCCCTGCGCACGATGCGCCACTTGCCGCCGTACGACCTTGTCCTGCTTGACGTGATGCTACCCAACAAGGACGGCTTCGACGTGCTTCGCGAGGCCCGGAAAGCGGGGGTCGACTCCCCCGTCATCATGCTCACAGTGAAGGGACAGGACGAGGACAAGCTGCGCGGCTTCGAGCTCGGTGCGGATGACTACGTGACCAAGCCCTTTAATGCCGAGGAGCTGGCAGCTCGTGTGCAAGCAGTCCTCCGCCGCAGCCAAACAGCGGGGAGCGACGAGGAAGACATCTACACCTTTGGTACCGTCGAGGTGGATTTTGGTAGTCACACGGCGCGCTGCGACGGGGAAGAGGTCGAGTTTACCGCACTGGAGTTCGACATCCTCGACTACTTCATCCAGCACCGGGGCCGCACAGTGAGCCGCAAACAACTCCTTCGTGACGTGTGGGGCATCAGCGGCGACATCACCACGCGCACGATCGACCGGCATGTGGCCTCCCTGCGCAAAAAAATCGAGCCTGATCCAACCGACCCCGAATATATCAAGACGGTGTACGGGATCGGCTACAAGTTTACGGGGTGATCTGCGCTGTATACGGCCCGGTCACGGCTGACCCGGCATTACGGGAACGGTGCCCACGATCCAGCCGAAGCGGTCGGCCCAATCGGTCACCTCGCCCGGCGTAGCCGTGAACGTGCCCGTGACGGTAAGCGGTTCACGGAGAACGCGGACGTCGGATGGCGGAGGCGTGGGAAAGTAACTGGGCTCCAGCCGGGAGGGGGTGTTGCGCAGGGAATCGACGTACGCCCTCAGGTCGGCCCGGGCGACGGCCACCTCCACCGCCGCGCTCAAGTCGAACGTGCCGCGCACGGCTTCCTCCGAGGCCTCATCGACGGTGACCGACCCGGCACCCAGCCCGTACGTGAACAGCGAGTCGGCTGTCTGCCGCGCGTACTGCGCCGTGAACAGCGAGCCGGTAAACAGCAGACCGGGCGTGCAATCCGCCGAGGCGTCGGCACACGGGGTGAGGAACGAGTTGACATCGTACGTGCCGGTCGTCAGCCCGTCGTCCGCGATGTAGACGAACGAGACGTCGTGCGCGATGCCATCAGCATCTTCGCCGAACAGCTGGACGGCGGTGAGCGTCAGGTCGAGCGATGGGAGTGGAACCGTGCGCAGGATCTGCTCCTCGAACGATGAGCCGTCGGTGAAGGAGGCCTGGCCATCGATGGAAGCACTGACCGGGGCGCCGAGCGTCATGGTAAACCGCGGCGTAGGGTCGGCCTTCTCAGGGCCCGCGCTGTCGCACCCGACAACAAATACGGTGAGCCCGAGGAGTAGCGTCAAGATGAATCGGTCCATGGCAGAACTGATACGAAGCATGGGTAGCAGGGTAGTAGGGACAAGGACGGAAATTACACCGATGAACGCAAGGGCAGCGCGGACCAGGTGGGTCGAGTGGTGCAATGGAAGAGGAAGGGCCCAGTCGGCAGACGCCCAGCACGACGTCAACGCAGCGCAACGCCGGCTGATGCTGCGCGTAAAGATGCGCCCCCCGGTATCTTCGCAGGTCTGGGCAGGCAGGGTGTTGCCTTCATCACCCCCATTCTCACTGTAGTCACCGACGTATTCCTTATGCCAACTGTAAAGCGCGGACAAACCGTTAAACTCGACATCGAGAAGTTTGCGGACAAGGGCAAGTCGCTGGCCCGCCTCGACGGCTATGTCATCTTCGTGGAGGGCGCCGTGCCGGGCGACCGCGTGCAGGCGTACATCCATCGCGCAAAGACCAATTACGCCGAGGCCAAGCTCGACGCGCTCATCGAGCCGAGCGACCTGCGCACGGAGCCGCGCTGCCGCTACGCCGACACGTGCGGCGGCTGCGCGTGGCAGCACGTCGACTACGCCGCCCAGTTGGAGGCCAAGCGGCAGAGCGTGGAAGAGGCCTTTCTGCACCGGGGGGGCTTCCAGTCGGTCGATGTGCCGCCGGTGATCGGGGCCGAGGACATCTTCTACTACCGCAACAAGATGGACTTCGATTTCAGTGCGGATCGCTGGCTCACGACCGACGAGATCGATACGGGCCAGGACTTCGATACCGACTTTGCAGTGGGCCTGCACGTGCCGGGCAACTTCTTCAAGGTGCTCGACCTGCAGGAGTGTCATCTGCAGTCCGCATGGAGCGCGCAGTTCGTCAATGCGCTGCGTGAGTTCGTAAAAGCGAAGGGCTGGGCGCCGTGGGACATTCGCAACCACAGGGGGTATTTGCGCCACCTCGTCATTCGGGAGGGCAAGCGGACCGGTGAGACCATGGTCAACCTCGTGACCAACGGCTACGATGCGGAGCGGATGGAGGCGCTGGCCGATTTCTTGCAGGCCGAGCAGCCCGAGGTGACGACGCTCGTCAACACGATCCACACGGGCAAGTCGCAGAACCCACAGGGTGATCCGCGCGTGATCTTCGGCCCCGGCGTGATCCACGATGAGATCGGCCCACACCGGTTCGAGATCCGCCCCGGCGCGTTCTTCCAGACGAACACGGCGCAGGCGGAGCGGCTCTACGAGGTCGCGCGCGACTTCGCCGATCTCCGGCCCAACGATGTGCTGTACGACCTGTACTGCGGGGCCGGCACCATCGGCATCTCCATGGCCGAGGGGGTCCAGAAGGTCGTCGGCGCCGAACTCGTGGAAAGCGCCGTCGAGAGCGCCCGAACCAACGCAGCGCTCAATGACGCCGACAACTGCACGTTCGAGGCGGGGGATCTGAAAACGCTATTCACCGACGACTTCGTCGGCCGCCATGGACGGCCCGATGTGCTCATCGTCGACCCGCCGCGGGCGGGGATGCACAAAGATGTCGTTGCCCAGATTGCGGCACTGCGCCCCGAGCGGTTCGTGTACGTGAGCTGCAACCCGCAGACGCAGGCCCGTGACCTCGGCCGCCTCCGTGAGGCGTACCGGATTGACGCCATGCAGCCGGTCGACATGTTTCCACACACGCCGCACATCGAGAATGTGGTGCGGCTAGCGCGGGTTGAGGCGTAAAGGGTGAGGATGGAAGCCCACGTCGATGCGACGTAGGGCCCTGCGCCACCACGGAATCCGCACCGAAGGAGCCGACGAGCCTCACAGCCGTAGCCGCAGCGCCAGCCCCGAACCGGCGCGGGGCGAGACCGTGGGGGCAACCTCCAGCATCGGCGTGTTGCCGGTAGAGCCGCAGCGGAGGCGCGGAGCGTTGCGGAACGACCATCCGATGCCGGCCATCAGCGCGGCGGCGCCCGGAAGAAGGACGAGAGGGGCGATGGCAATCAAGCCGATGCCCCCGAGCCCATCGGCCCGATCGATCTCGCGGTCGATCCACCACCAGGCGCCGGCAATGCCGCCCGCGCCGGCCAGGCGCACCCCGAGTGGGAGCAGGCTTCGGCGCGCACAAACTGTGCTCAGGCACCACACTCCCATGGACGGACCCATGATGGCGCCCATGCCCGTCAGGCTGAGGGCCGTTACGGCCAGCGGGTCGCCCAGCGACGGGTCGTCGGCGCGGGCGAGATGAACGCGCAGCAGTCCCGATCCGAGCGCCACCGGCACGAGCGTCGACAGGTTCGAACGGCCTGAGGCGTAGCTCCACGACCAGTCTTCTTGCGCGTAGCCAAACGGTGCATCAGACGCTGTAGGCGGACCGCAGGGATCCGATGAGGAGCACAGCCGGTCGAGGCCGAGCGGCGATTGCGCTTGAGCCGGTACGGCAATCGTGAGCACAGCGGCGAGCAAAGCAGCACACACGCGCATGGAGAGAAGGATACATCGTGAAAAGAGGAATGCGCTGCGAAGATATCGACGACCGGAGAGCACTGCAATGCCGATCTGGACGAGCGGTCGCTAGCGGCTATAGGTGGACGCTAGATGGGGAAGAGCGGATTGGGGAAGAGCCCCTCCACGCTTACCTTGTTTGATACCCAGCTCGCTCGACAAACAGGGCCGAACGCGGGGCGGCGACCGCTTTGCTGCCACCCCCATCGCTGAGAACCTTTCTCGCGGAGCGCTATTCTGCGAGCGCTTTCTACGTATCCCTTCCTGACGAGCCCCAATGCCCCTCCGATTTATCCTCGCTGCCTTCCTTCTTGCCGCTCTAACGTCTGGGTGTGACGTGTTCTCGTCCAGTGACGACCCACTCCGCACTCGCCAGACGGCGTGGGAGCGTACGAACGGCCCGTTTGGGGTAGAGCTGGCGGACGTGGCGGTTGCCCCGAACGGGGTGGCTTATGCTGCGACGTACGGGTACGGCCTGTACCGCCGGGCCACCGATGCCGACGCCTGGTCCACGCCTGCCTCGTTCGATGACAACTATCTCCACAGCGCATACGCCGCCTCCGATGGCACCGTGCTTGTCGCGAACGACGCGAGCGGGGTGCTGCGCTCCACCGACGGCGGCACCACGTGGCAGGCTGTTGGCGATGGGCTGGAGGACACGCCGGCCTCGCGCGCGAGCTGCCGGCTGTACGATCCGTTCACCGGCGCCTATCGGC
>CAYFQN010000205.1:0-5187 GCA_964345285.1 uncultured Rhodothermales bacterium | reverse complement strand
GTCGCGCGGCCACGTCGTGGAGAGGCCGTAAGGCACGAACAGGCCGAGGCCCGCGGCCCACTTGTCGTTGATGCCGTACCGGGCGTACAGATGCGGGACGATGATCGGGTCGTTATCCAGGTCCGTCTCTTCGCCCGTCCGATCTGCGGTAAAACTGCCGCCGACGAAGATCGGCGTGGCGCCGCCGCTGATGGTCCACCCGGGAGCGCCGGTAAGGCCAGCCGGGTTGTAATAGATGGCCGAGCCGTCATCACAGGTTTCGGCGGCAACGGTGCCAGCACGGCCCATGGCACATGTGCCGTGCTCATACACGCCGAAGCCCTGAGCCAGCACGGTGGACGGGTATAGAGCCATCACGAGAAGGGCCGCCGCACCGAGGGCGGCGAAGAGCAGGCGACGCGTCGCCTGCTGGCCGCATGAGGCGGCTTCGTTTAACTGTAGACGTCGATACATACCGATTACGCAATAAGTGTCAAAAAGGGCGTTGTTACAGGTGGCGGTAGCACAATAAGGCGCGGTAGACGAGGGGGCGCGATAAACCCTGGGGTGGGGCTTTTTGTGAAAAACCAAGAGGTGTGCGTCCGGCGCTCGTGTGCTGGTGCATCGGCTGGCAGGCCGGTCGGGTAGCGCCCAAGTCTCCAACCAGAGGAGTAACCTAACGTTGCTCAGCGATTGGCGCAAGGGGCCGCAAGGACACTTTGACGACGTTTTATGGCAAAAGAGGGGGCTCACCAGCACCATCTCCTTCCACTACGTCATCAGCGAGATCCTCGGGGTCGTCGTTGGTCTCTTCGAGGTCCTCCACGGCTTTGACGGCGGCCGGTCCGCCCCGCTCTTCGATGTTGCGCTCGATGATGACGAGCGCGGCCAAGAAGGGGGTAGAGGCTTCGCCGGAGGCGTCCAAACCTGTCCCGCCCATCGGCGTAACGTGAGCCACCCGCCATCCCCGCTCCAGTTCCACGTTCAAGGCGGCAAGACCGTCCTCATCCGCCGCTTCGACGCGGACGACGAGTGCGCGCTGCTCAAGAGCCATAAAATCTAAGGGGTCAATGATTGAGCGACGAGCAGACAGTAACCGTAAGGTACCGGTCGCATAGGAGCCTGTAGAGTAGCAGTGCGCGCTTCCATTCGCAAGCTAATCCGCCAACCGATTCCGTCATGCGCATTGGGCTGATTTACGACACGTTCGACCGGTACCCATGGCGAGACGACGATCCACCCGATGCCGATGCGGAGTACGAGCCCAAAGCGACGGTAGACGTGCTCGCCGGCGCCGTACAGCATCTGGGCCACACCCCCGTTCGTATCGGCACGGCGCACGATTTGCGCGACCGGTTGCGTGACGGCCTTGTGCTGGATGCGGCCATGACCATCGCGGAGGGCGCGCACAGCCGCAACCGCGAAGCATATGCGCCCATCCTGCTGGAGATGACGGGCATCCCCTGTTTGGGGTCGGATGCGCTCACGCTCTCACTCAGCCTCGACAAGGCATGGACGAAGGATTTGGCTACGGCGGCTGGCGTGGCTACCCCGCCGTACCGGGTGGATCCACGCGCCGACGCGATCGATCCCTCTGATCTGCTTGATTTTCCGGTCTTCGTCAAGCCGCGGTATGAAGGCACGTCAAAGGGCATTACCCCCGCAAGTCGCGTAGAAACAGAGGACGAGTTGCGGGAGCAGGTGGCGCACCTCACCAACACCTATCAGCAGGATGCCCTGGTGGAGGCCTTTGTGGAGGGCGGTGGCGAGTTTACCGTTGCTCTCATCGGCAACAATCCGCCGGAGGCACTGCCCGTTCTGCAGCGCGCCATCGAGCCCACGACGGGCATCGGCCTCCACGCGCTGGAGCACCGCGGCATGCCGGAGGCTGACTGGGCATATAGGCTCGATGGCGAACTGGAACCGGAGCTGGAAGCGCAGCTCCAGCAGGACGCGCTTGCGGTCTACCAGAAGCTGGAGTGCAACGACTTTGCGCGGGCTGACTTCCGCGTGGATGCCGCGGGGCGGCCCTGGTTCTTGGAGGTCAATCCGCTACCCACGTTTGCCCCCGACGGCGCCTTTGCCATCATCGCCGAGTTGATGAACGAAGCGTATGTCCCGTTTCTGGCTCGCGTGCTGGCGCAAGGCCTGACCCGTCTCCAACACCTGCCCTGGTCGGAGGCATAGGGCATGCGTTATTCGGTATCGATTCTAGTTGGCATCACGCAGCGCGCGTCATTATCCTACTTGCAATACGTCCCGCTCTGCATACCGAGGCGCGGTTACTCTTCCCAATCAACCCATCGCTGTACCCATGGCTTCCCCCTCGAATCGTCGCGACTTTCTGAAATCGTCTGCCATGCTGACCGCCGCGCTCGGCACCGGCTTTTGGGCTGCCGGCTGCAGCTCCGAGAGCAACAGCGGGGCCGGCGCCAGCGCATCGAGCGCCAGCGCATCGGGCACAGGCGCTGCAACTGGCGCAGGCGGTGCTTTATTCTCCATCTCGCTGGCTGAGTGGTCGCTTCATCGCACCATCTTTGGTGGCGAGTTGGACCACCTTGACTTCGCGCGCACGGCGCAGGAGGACTTTGGCATCGACGCTGTGGAGTACGTGAACCAGTTCTTCATGGACAAGGCGACTGACCAAGCGTACTTGCAGAATATGAAGCAGCGCGCCGACGACGCCGGCGTGCAGAGCCTGCTCATCATGTGCGACGGCGAAGGCGCGCTGGGGCACCCCAACGAGCGGGAACGGATACAGGCCGTCGAGAACCACCACAAGTGGGTGGAGGCCGCGCAGTTCCTCGGCTGCCACTCCATCCGTGTCAACGCTGAGACGCAAGAGCAAGGCAGCTACGACGAGCAGATGCAACGCGCCGCCGATGGGCTGCGCCGGCTCTGCACGTTCGCTGACGACTACGACATCAACGTGATCGTGGAAAACCATGGCGGCTTGTCGTCGAACGGCGCCTGGCTGGCTGGCGTGATGGAGCAGGTGGATCATCCGCGCGCTGGCACGCTGCCGGACTTCGGCAACTTCCGCATCAGTGACGACGAGACGTACGATAAGTACCAGGGCGTCGAGGAGCTCATGCCGCACGCGAAGGCCGTCAGCGCGAAAGCCCTGAACTTCAACGATCAGGGCGAGGAGGTCGACATCGATTTTGGGCGGATGATGCGCATCGTGCTGGAGCACGACTACCATGGCTACGTCGGCATTGAGTACGAAGGCAGCGAAGGCCTCCCCGAGCGCGAGGGTATCCAGGCGACGAAAGACCTGCTGGTGCGCGTCCGCGAGGATCTGAGCAGCGAGTTCTCCGTGGAATACGAGTAGGGAAAGGATCCAATCTTGCTGTCGCTCGCGTCATGGATGATCCTTTGCCGTCAGCCCCGGTGCATGATGAACAATCAACCATCCATGACAGCAAGCGAACGCGTGCCCTCTGACGCGCTGCAGGCGCATCTGACCCTGTCCTTTTTCGCCATTGAACCCGGATCAGCGTGAAGCGCATCGATGGAGCTTGATCGACACACCGCGCCCGACCATCCCCAGTGGACGGACTGGCGGTGGCAGATGCAGAACCGCATTCACACGGCCGAGGCGCTCCACCGGTGGATCGATCCAACGCCGGAGGAACTGGAGGCCATCGAGCAGACGAAGGACGTCTTCCGGTGGAACATCACGCCGTACTACGCGCGGCTGATGGACCCCGACGACCCCGCGTGCCCGGTGCGCCGGCAGGTGGTGCCCCACCTCGACGAGCTACAGCCCGACATCGTGGGCGTCGTCGATCCGCTGGAGGAGATGGCCCACTCGCCGGTCAAGAACCTGATCCACAATTACGAAGACCGCGTCGCCTTTTGCGTGACAGCCGAGTGTGCCATCTACTGCCGCTACTGCCTCCGTAAGCGTATGGTAGGCGACGCCGACTTCTTCATGCGGAAGGGTGAGCTGCAGGAGGCCATCGACTACATCGCGGCGCACGACGAGATCCGCGACGTGCTGCTGACCGGCGGCGATCCGCTCACGTTCAACGGTCGCCACCTGGAGTGGCTGCTGAGCCGGCTGCGCGCCATCGACCACGTCGAACTGATCCGCTTCGGCTCGCGCATGCCCGTGAAACTCCCGTACCGCATTACGGACGCGCTGTGCGAGCTGCTGGAGCGGTATCACCCCCTTTGGGTCAACACCCACTTCAACCATCCGAAAGAGCTGACGGACGATGCGGCTGCCGCTATCGCGAAGCTGAAGGCCGCCGGCGTGCCTGTCGGCAACCAGACCGTGCTGCTACGCGGCATCAACGACGACGCAGCGACGATGAAGGCGCTCAACGAAGGCCTCGTGCGGATGCGCGTCCGCCCCTACTACCTGTACCAGGCGCAAGTCATCGGCGGCACGGCACACCTGCGCACGTCGGTCGAGACCGGCATGGGCATCATGCGCGCGCTTCGGGGGCGGACTTCAGGCTTTGCCATTCCCACGTACGTGCTCGACACGCCCTTCGGCAAGGTGCCACTGAACCGAAACTACGTGAAAGGGCGGTGCGGCGATCACGTCATCATGGAAAGCTATAGCGGACAGCTTTGGGCCGAGCCCAATCCCATCCCGCCGGACGACGCCGCTACGGTGACGCTGCCCCCCGTCGATATGCCGGACACGGCCGAAACCATACCCACGGATGGCGATGCGTTCGTGCCACTACCCACCGTCCCATCCTGACCGGCACACGGTAGAGCAGGGGAACTGGTTGACTTTCCCGGCCCCTGCCGATACATTGGTGCCCTCATTTACACCTCATCGCCCGGCCCCGGCGGCTCGGTCCAACGTCGTATGATGCGTGCGCTCCTCATCGGTCTTGCTATCGTCATTGCTGTGCTGGCCTTCGTGCTAGACCAGGCGTGGCTTTACTGGGCAGCCGGAGCTCTCCTCGTGGCCGCCGTCGTGATCGTTGTCTCGCGGATGTGGCGGCGCTACCAAGAGGCGGTGCGGTTTCGCAGCGAGGAGCAATCGGGGCCGCGTCACGCCGAGCTGAGCGACTTGGGTATCCTGGAAGTGCGGCCGCGCACGGAAGGCGAGCCGCCCGATGGGCCCGGCTCCGACGCCCCCGTCGACGAGCCGGTACCATCGGGCGCCGAACCATCCGAACCCGCAGAATCCGAACCGCCGCCCGAGCTGTCCGTTTCCGAGCCGCGCCCTGAGCAGGCCGG
>CAYFQN010000204.1:0-5233 GCA_964345285.1 uncultured Rhodothermales bacterium | reverse complement strand
CTTGAACCTCCAACCCTGAACTCGCATGACCGTCGCTTTTCAGGGAGAGCTAGGTGCATTCAGTGAAGAGGCCGTGCACGCCCTCTTTGACGAAGCCGAGCTGATGCCGTGCAGCGCGTTCGAAGAGGTGTTTGGTGCCGTGGAGCGGGGGCAAGTTGATCGGGCCGTGGTGCCCATCGAGAACTCCGTGTTTGGGAGCGTGCCTATCAATTACGACCACCTGCGCCAGCATGACGTGCAGATCGTCGGCGAACTGACGATGCGCATCCGGCACCACCTGATGGGCGTTGAGGGCGCATCGCTAGACCGAGCACAGCAGGTGCGGTCGCATCCTCAAGCGCTTGGGCAGTGCCGCCGGTTTCTGCGCCGGCACCTTCCCGAGGCCGAGACGCAGCCCATGTACGACACGGCAGGCGCCGCGCAGTACGTGGCCGAGGCCGGCGCGCCCGACGTGCTGGCGATTGCCAGCGAGGCCGCAGCCGCACGGTACGGGCTGAGCGTGCTGGCGGCCGAGATCGAAGACGACCCGCAGAACTTCACCCGCTTTCTCGTCCTCGCACGAACGGACGAGGACGCCGTGGCGCCCCGCGACGCGCCGATGAAAACGTCGATCGTGTTTGCGCTCCGCGAGAACGTGCCCGGGGCGCTGTTCAAAAGCCTCGCCGTCTTCGCACTCCGCGACCTCGACTTGTTCAAGATTGAGAGCCGTCCGCGGGTGGGGCATCCGGGACGGTATCTATTCTATCTGGACGTAGCTGGCCGCGCGGCGGAGGAGCCCGTGGAGCGTGCGCTGGACCATCTCAGCGAGATCACCGCGGAACTCAAGGTGATGGGCTCGTACCCACAGGGCCAGACGCTCGGGTAGGTCCGGCGACTCGCGTCGACATTTGGCCGCCGCGTTTGTATGTTACCGCGCTGGTGCTCCTTTCACACCAACCTCGATCCGTCTGTGTCGCTATCGTACAGTGTTCGCGAAGGGCTGGCGGGCTTCCGGCGCGCGCGGTTTGCCACGTTCGCCTCCACGAGTGCCATGGCCGTAGCGCTCGTACTGATTGGCGTGTTTGCGCTGTCGGCGTATAAGGCGCAGGAGGTGTCCGACTGGTTGCGGCAGCGGGTGGGGGAGATGGAGGTGTTTCTGGTGGAGGGTGTCAACGACAGCGAGGCCGAGTCCGTCCACGAGCGCGTGCAGGCCCTGCCGGGCATTGCCTCGGCCGAGTACGTCTCCGAAGAAGAGGCACGTGCCGTCTTCCGAGACGAGTTTGGCGAGGGCGCCGAGATCTTTTTCGAGGAACCATTCCTGCCCGCTTCGGTCCGCGTTCGGGTTGCGCCGGCGTACGCGAACCCTGACAGCCTAGAGCAATTTGCGACGCAATTCCAGCGCTGGGAGGCTGTCGACGAGGCGGTGTTCAACCAGGATTTGCTCGTGAAGGTACAACGCAACCTGCAGCTCATCACCACGGGGGGGCTGTCACTCGGGGTGCTCGTCGTGCTAGCCAGCGTCTTCCTCGTTGCCAACACCATCCGCCTCACAATTTACGCGCGCCGTCTCTTGATCCGCACGATGAAGCTGGTGGGGGCAACCAACGCTTTTGTACGGCGGCCGTTTATCATTGAGGGCATGCTGCAAGGAATCATTGCGGGGGCAATCGCGGGCGGCACGCTGTGGGGGGGCTACGAACTGGCTGTGCAGCAGCTCCCTCAACTTGGCCCACCCACGCCGTGGACCGGGCCCGCCCTGCCTGTTGTGCTCGCCGGAGGGGGCATGGTGCTCGGCTGGCTCGGCTCTTTCCTGGCCGTGCGGCGTTTTATCAAAAACGTAGCGCTGCATTAGCTTGTACAGCACGGCCCATCCAACGCAGTCCAACATCTACCGTATTTCTTTCCATACGAACAAGGGGGATACCGATGCACAACGCAATCAAAGGCGCCGGAGCAATCTGCCTGGCGCTCGCGCTGACCGGGCTCATGGGGTGTATGCAGCAGGCCGACGAGGAGGTAGGCCAGACGCAGGAAGGCGACCTTGTGCTCGGCCAATCTGAAGTGACCGACACCGTCGAGCGGGCTGTATCGCCCGAGGGGCGGACGCTCGTGCTCAACGGCTTCAATGGGTCGGTGCGGCTGGATGGGGCCGACGCGGACGTTGCCCGACTAACGTTTATCGAGCGAGGCCGCGGGCAGGACGATGCAACCGCCCAAAACGTGCTGAACGGCATCCGGCTTGAAGAGCAAGGGGACGCCGACCGATATGAGTATGTGATGCAGTCGGAGCAGCCCGAGCGGAGCGAGGTGGCCGTGCGCGGCACCGTGCCACGGAGTACGGCGCTCCAAATCGATTATGAGAGTGGTGCGGTGGCGCTTTCGGGTATAGAGGGCCCCATCGAAGTAGAGCACGAAAGCGGCAATGTGCAAATCGCAGGAGCAGCGGCCAGTGTTCGCGTAACCATCCGTAACGGAAGCATCCAACTGGGGCTCCGGCAATTGTCTGCCGATGCCCAGGTCGCGTTGCAGACGTCGAATGGCGATTTAACGCTAGCCGTCTCAGAGACCGCCACGGCTCAACTGACGGCTCAAACGCAAGCGGGCTCCATCAACGTGCAAGACGTGCAATTCACGTCGCGGCGGCTCACGCCGCAGGGCGCCGGAGCCCGCTTTGAAGCCCAACTCGGCGCCGGCAATGCGACGGTTGACCTGCAGACGGAGAACGGCTCCATCACCTTGCGCAGCCAGCGCGCCGAGCCGCTCGTGCCCGCCGACAGCATGACCATCAAGCCGATGGATACTACAACGCAGGCGACGTCGCCGGACACGGTCCGGCCCGACACTGGGACAGCCCCCTCTGATACGAGCATACGGACCGATACAGCGGCAACGGGGACGTAGCAGAGGCCCAAAAGAAAACCCCTGACCGGGGCGTGGTGCCGGCCAGGGGGAGAGCGCGGTGGACCGCTGCTTACTGGCTGAGCGGCGGAATGCTGGTCCCGTACTCGCTATTGATGGCCACGATCGCCGCACCAGTGACAGCTTCGTGCGCCGCCGAACTCGGATGCACGCCATCGAGGCTGAAGAGCGGCCCAAACGGTTGATCGGTACCCCACGGGGTCTGCGGGTTGTCGATCAGCTCGGGAAACGGTGGGATCAGCTGACTGAGCTCCGGTTGGCTCAGCAGAGCATTCACATCCACGTACGCATAGCCCCGGTTGTTAGCCTGCTGGCTGATGTACCCGTTGAAGGCTCCGACGCGTTGCTGCAGGGTCACGATCTCGTCGGATTGCAGCAGTGAGAAGTTACGCACTGAGGCGATGTTTGCACCAATTCCCTCTGGGATGTTCGCGACGCCACCGAACGTCGCGCCGATGGCTTCTTCGACCGTCCGGTCCTGCGAGCAGTCCAATGTCACAGTTGGCGCAGCGCCCCCCTGGCTCTCGAAAAGCGAAATCGCCACGTTGAGCAGGGCTGCCCCATACCGGAACGGGACGAGCATCTGATCACCGACCCCTCCCAGAGAAGCCGGGGCGCAAGACGCATCAACCGCTAGGTTGGGAGGCAATTCGCCGGCCGTCTGCGCTGCCGGTACGGCGGCTGCATAGGCCGCGCCAGAAGAGAGGTGCGGGATGACAGTGACGTCGACGACGCTGAAGAGCGCGCCACCTTGTAGGTTGGGCAGTGCATCGAGTTCATCGAGCATATCACCATAGCGCGTCGCAAAGTCAGAGGCTGCCGTAGCGCGAAGGGTGTCGCCGGTCAGCGCTGCGCCCAGCACGTCATTGTTGCCAATCCACGCACTGACAAACGTTGGATCCACGTCGCTGACGACGTCAATCTGGGTGCGGCCACCAAGGATGAACGTTGTCAGGGCGGTAGCGCTAGAGGCCGGGTCCGTGTTCGACAACACATCAACTACCGCAGCGCCCGGCACAGCGACGTTGTTAATGATCTGTGGAATGGGTTGCTCACGTAATGCACAGGCCGGGGCTTGGTTGTCCCCCAAACGTACCCGCTCAGGAAATATTTGCTCAAGCGGTGGCGGACAGCCAGGCGCGTTCAGGAGCGGTAGGTTGAAGCTCGTACCCATTTGTTGAGCCAGCAGATTGGGATACGCATCCCGCTGCAGGGTTGTATTGATGCCGTCCGATTGGTAACCGGCCGTAATGCTGTTTCCAATCGCAGCGTAGCGCGTGAAGAGATCACCCGTCTCGGGCGGGTCCGGCGGCATGAGCTGACCATCCTCCCCGCACCCACTCACCAGAAGGGTCGTGATAAGCAGTAGCGCCAAGAAGGGCAGGCCACCGCGTTGGGTGTGTGATGTAGCGTAAGTCATGAGTATCTACTAGCTAGACTAAAAGTGGAGTGTCAAGGTCGTGCCGATGAGGTGGGCGCTGAAGCCGTAGAGCCCGCTGTTAAGTTCTTCGATCTCCTCGGGCGAAGGGTCCTCGGTTTCAAGCTCGACAACGCGGCCACGCCGATCCCGTTGGTCGATGTATTGGTACGCTACGTTGATGTCGAACCGATCTGTAACTGACCAGCCGAGACCCGCAGTGTACTCATTCCGATACGCTTCGGGCAGCAGCGGGGTCACCGTCTCGTCCGGTGCTGCGGCGTTGTGCGTCAGGAAGCCTAGGCGGGCCGTCCAGTCGGCAGTCACCATGTACTCAGCGCCGAGGCGGAGCGCGTGCGTATCGCCATAGTTTTCGATCTGCGTGTTGTCCAGCGCGTCGTTTTCAAAGTCGAGCGGGATCGCGTCGAAGCTTGACCACTGCGTCCATTGATAGTCAGCTAGCAGCGTGAGCTGCGGCGTGGCCTGGACGCTGATGCCGGCAATGAACTGACCCGGCATCGTGATCTCGGTCTCCACGTCCTGCGTAACAAGCGCACCGCCCGATTGAAACTGCGGGGCGACGACGTCATCGACGTCCGTCCTCCCCGGAAGACCGAGCGGATTGTTGGGCGGCAGCACGAGGCCGGTCTCAACCGGGGAGAAAGAGGCTTCACCGCTGTAATTGAGCTTGACGGGCAGCGTGTAGCGCGCCCCAAACCGGAGCCAATCGGTCGCTTGCACTTGTACGCCGAAGTTGCCGCCCACGCCTGTGGCGCCCCCTGCGTCCAGCTTGGCATCAGCAAACGCGGTGTGGAATGGCACCCCGAATTGACCAAACGTAGCCGGTGTCCCGTCTGGGTTGGTAACATTGGGCACAGCCTGTTGCGACAGATCGACGCGCTGGTTGAGCTCGACCGA
>CAYFQN010000203.1:0-5266 GCA_964345285.1 uncultured Rhodothermales bacterium | reverse complement strand
ATCAGTCGTATGCGATGAAGTCATCGCCGGTCTGGGTGCGCTCGCGGTGGAGCCGGAGGATATGCACCGGCATCTTGCTTGGGGCGAGCTTCACGTAGTTATCGGTACCGCGCCAGGAGTACCGCTCGTCCGTGAGCAGGTCCTCTACGACATACGGCCGGTCGGAGGGCAGTCCAAGGTCGTCCAGTGGCAGGTGCACAAGCCCCTCCTGCGCCTGGTGTGGGTCAAGGTTAGCCACGACGAGGATCAGGTTGCCCTCGGCTTCCTTGCTGTAGGCCAACAGCTGCTCATGGCGCGTCTCGTGAAACCGAATGGTGCGCATCTGCTGCAGCGCGGGGTTTTCCTTGCGGATCGCATTGACCCGCTTCATGAGCGGCTGCAGCGACGTCGGATCGTTCCAGTCCCACGTCCGGATCTCGTACTTCTCGTTGCGCGCATACTCCTCGCGGTCGGGATGCTGGTTGTTATCGACGTGCTCGAAGGGCGGCCCGTACACGCCGTAGGCCGACGACAGTGTGGCCGCTAGCACAAAGCGCGTGATGTGCGCCGGGCGGCCGCCGTAGACCAAATAATCGTGCAGAATGTCCGGCGTGTTCGGCCAGAAGTTGGGCCGGAAGAATTCAGCAAGGTTCGTGTGGAAGAGCTCCTCGGCGTACGATTGCAGCTCTTGCTTCGAGTTGCGCCACGTGAAGTAGGTGTACGAATTATTGAAGCCCAGTTTGGCGAGCTGGTGCATCGTCTTCGGCTTCGTGAACGCCTCGGACAGCACGATGAGCTCGGGCGTGTCCTCACGCAGCTCGGCCAGGCACCACTCCCAGAACGCGAACGGCTTGGTATGCGGATTGTCGACCCGGAAGATGGTCACGCCGTGCTCGATCCAGAACGCGAAGACCCCCTTGAGCTCCATCCACAGCGCCTTCCAATCGTCGTTCTCGAAGTTGATCGGGTAGACGTCCTGATACTTCTTGGGCGGGTTTTCCGCGTACCGGATGGTGCCATCGGGGCGGTGGTAGAACCACTCCGGATGGTCCTCGACGTACGGATGGTCGGGCGAGGTCTGGAACGCGATGTCGAGCGCCACCTTCAGGCCCAGCTCTTCGGCGCGCTCCACAAACCGGTCGAACGCCTCGATGCCGCCAAGCTCCGGGTGGACGCTTTTGTGGCCGCCTGCCGTGCCATCGCCGGTGTCGCCGCCAATGGCCCACGGGCTGCCCGGGTCGCCCTCGGCCGCTGTCGGGGCGTTGTCCTTGCCCTTGCGGTTGGTGGTGCCGATGGGGTGGATGGGCGGCAGGTAGACGACATCGAAGCCCATCTCCTTGATGCGGGGAAGGAGCTCGGCAGCGTCATCGAGGGTGGCATGCCGGCCATCCGAACGGGCTGAGCGGGGAAAGAACTCATACCATGCCCCAGTGCGCGCCACCTCCGGGTCGACCAATACGGTGCGGGCCCTGCTTTCTACGGCACCGTCGCGCGGGGCATGCTTGCGGGCAAGGTCAGCAATCTCGTCCTTCAGCGCGACGTCGACGGCGCCCCGTTCCAACGCGTGGACGTGAGCGGTAAGCAGCTCTTCGTCGTCCCCGTTCGATGCGTTTTCGGCGGCGCGGCGGAGGTGCTCGGCGCCCTCTTTTAGTTCACTATGCAAGAGCGACTCGGCTTCGCCGCCCTCCACGCGGCGTTCGAACTGCTCTTGCCACGTGCCAAAGCGATTCACCCACGCCCGCACCTGGAACGTGTAGCGGCCCAGCTTCTCAGCGGTGAAGGTGGCTGTAAACTCGTCGTTGCCCTGTCTCTCAAGCGGTAGCACCGTCGCCGTCTCGTCGTCTTCATGCTGGACGACGACCTCAGCGGATAGGTCCTCGTGCCCGTCAGCGATGATGCCGGCTGTGACGGTCACCGTCTCGCCGCGTGCACGCTTCACGGGCCAGGTGCCACCGTCCACGTCAGGGCGGACGCCCGTGATCACGACACGTGACCACGTTCCGGGCATGGTGGTTGCGTCTGTTGAGGCAACAGTGGACATAGGGTTAGGGGATGGATTTCAGTAAAGGAGAAACCGCGGCACTGCGCTTGAATCAAGACGTTCCTACAACAGCACAATATCAACAGCATACGGTACATGCTGTTCATCATCACCTTAGTGTCTACCGTGATGTAATGTAGCATAGGCGGAGGGTCAAGGAAGCGGTGTTACATCAGCGGAAACAGCCCCAAGGACCGATTCCCGTCGAAATGGTGCACGTGGCTTTTGGTCGCCCGACCTACTTTGTAGTTTGCATCAGTCCGCCCGTCGGTACCAGGGGGCGTCTTATTGTTTCTGAGCGGTTACTATGGAGAACGCATTGATTGACTCGAAAACTGGAACGCAGACCGAAAAGGGCGTGCAGGTTCATCCCGGAAAGCCCTATCCGCGTGGAGCCACATGGGACGGGATCGGCGTCAACTTTGCCTTGTACAGCACCCACGCCGAGAAGGTAGAACTGCTTTTGTTCGACGATGCCACGGACGCTGAGCCGTCGGCCGTTCTCGAATTGCCCGAGCGCACGGGGCCGATGTGGCACGGCTACGTCTTTAACTTGCGGCCGGGCCAGCTCTACGGGTACCGCGTACATGGCCCGTATGAGCCGGAGGAGGGGCACCGCTTCAACCCCAATAAGGTGCTACTGGACCCGTACGCGAAGGCCATCGGCCGGCCGCTGGAGTGGGACGACAGCCTGTTCGGGTATATGCTGGGCCATGACGACGAAGACCTGTCATTCAATGAGTTGGACAGTGCTGCATATGCACCGCTCGGTGCCGTAGTTGAGGAAACCTTCGCTTGGGGCGACGACCGGCCGCCGTCCATCCCATGGGAAGACACGATCATTTACGAGACGCACGTCAAGGGCATCAGCCAGCAGCACCCTGATGTGGCGGATCCATTGCGGGGCACGTACCTGGGGCTGGCCTCCGAGCCGGTTATCAACCACTTGCGCAAGCTAGGGGTGACCACGATCCAGCTCTTACCCGTGCATGCAAAGCTGCACAACAAGTACCTGCTGGAGAAAGACCTCCGCAACTACTGGGGGTACAGCACACTCGGGTACTTCGCGCCCGAGCCGGAGTACGCCACCGACGGCTCAGTCAACGCGGTGCGCGAGTTCAAGATGATGGTGCGCGCGTTGCACGACGCCGGCTTCGAAGTCATCATCGACGTGGTATACAACCACACCTGCGAGGGCAACCGGCTCGGGCCGACGCTTTCGTTCCGCGGGATCGACAACCGGGCGTACTACAAGATGAAGCCCGACGATCACCGCTACTACATGGATTATACCGGGACTGGCAACACGCTGCACGCCGGCAACCCGTACGTGCTCCAACTCATCATGGACAGCCTGCGCTACTGGGTGCTGGAAATGCACGTCGACGGCTTCCGCTTCGACCTCGCCTCGGCGCTCGCCCGCGAGTTGTATGACGTCGACATGCTGAGCGCCTTCTTCAAGATTATCCAGCAGGATCCGGTGCTGAGCCAGGTGAAGCTCATCGCCGAGCCGTGGGACGTGGGCCCCGGCGGCTACCAGGTGGGCTCGTTCCCGTGGCAGTGGGCCGAATGGAACGGCCGCTACCGCGATGCCACCCGCCGCTTCTGGCGCGGCGACAATGGCCTGAACGGGGACTTCGCCACGCGCATGACGGGCTCCAGCGACCTCTACGAACGCTCGGGCCGACGGCCGTTTGCGTCCATCAACTTCATCACGGCCCACGACGGCTTCACGCTGCAGGACCTGGTGAGCTACGAGCGCAAGCACAACGAAGAGAACCTAGAAGGCAACGAGGACGGCCACGACGACAACCACAACACGAACTGCGGCGTCGAGGGGCCGACCGGCGACCCGGAGGTGATCGACTGCCGGGAGCGCCGCAAGCGCAGCCTCATCAGCACGCTCTTCCTCTCGCAGGGCGTGCCCATGATCCTGGGTGGCGACGAGCTGTCTAAGACCCAAGGAGGCAACAATAACGCCTATTGCCAGGACAACGAGATCAACTGGTACGACTGGGATCTCAACGAGCGCGAGCAGAAGTTCTTGCGCTTCGTCCAGCGCGCCGCGGCCTTTCGGAAGCAGCACCCCACGTTCCGCCGCCGTCATTTCCTCAAGGGGGCGCAGGACGAAAACGGCTCGTCCGACGCCCACTGGTGGCATCCTGAGGGGCATGAGATGACCGACGACGACTGGAACGATGGCGAGCTCACCACCTTCGGCCTCCTACTCCGCGGCGATCGCATCCGCCACGTGGATCGGTACGGGGACCCGTGGGCCGATGACACGTTCCTCGTGATTGTAAACCGTGGGAGCGAGCCCGTGGCTTTTACGCTTCCGGCCTCGGAGGCGGACGAGGATATCCTCATCAAAGGATGGACCCCGGTCCCCGAGTTTCAGGCCGACCTGCCGGATGAGACGTTCGATGTAGGGGACGAGATTGACGTTCTGCCGCACATGCTCGTCGTGCTCCGCGCCGAACAGGTTAGGCCGGTCCCCCCAAACGGGCAAGCGTCCTGAAGGTAATGGTGCAGCACGCGCCATACCCGGCCGAGATGTGGATACGCGTCATCAACTGGACTGAAAGAATTCGTCTGCCATGATCCACTGATAAGTCGTTCACGGCCGGTACATTCTGTCGTTTTGCGCCCGGCCGCTCCAGCCTGCTGCCGGGGCTGCTCGTATGGACTCGCTGCTAGCCAACAGAGCGGCTAACGCTTGCCGTATGCCTCGTGAGGTTCGGATCATTGGCGAAAACGGCACGCTCGGGGGCTGGGGCGGCCCAGCGTTTCCCGACACCGGGCGCCCAAGCTGGGTGGGCGATGGGCATCGACCACCTGCTGCGACGGGTCGGTTATCGCGCCGCGGAGGGCGCGGAGACCGTCGGACGAGGTTCGGGCCCCTGTGCGAACGCAAATGAGGTAGATCGTAGCGACCTGTGCGCCCGCCTGCCGACGCGTGCATTCCTTGCTCATCTGAGCATCCAAGCGTCTAAGCGTCATCCCTTCCGCCGATGTACCTATCTGATGTGCTACTCATCCTGATGGGAGTAGCCGTGTGAAGGCCGAGGCCGTCGCAACGCAGTACGAGACCATTGACGGATTCCGTCAGCGATCGGCCGGGATGGGCGTCCTTGGGGCGGCCCGACCGCGTAATCAAGGAGATGGCAGCGTAGGATGCTGCCCGAGGTCCGATCCATAGAGGTGGTTCGTGCGCAGGGCTCTTCCGAAACAGGCCGAATCGGTGCG
>CAYFQN010000202.1:0-5355 GCA_964345285.1 uncultured Rhodothermales bacterium | reverse complement strand
CCATGTCGCCGTAGCGGGCGGGGCTATCCGCCGGCGCCTCCTCGTCAACGACGGGTGGCACCGTGCCGCTCGTCCAGTACAGCGCGCGACCCGGGGGCACTTTCACCGCGGAGGAGATCGACCAGTCGGGGTTGCCGAAGAACTGCACCGCATCGGCAGGCTGCGCGTGCGCTCTCAGTGGAATGAGTGTGACAAACAGGATGGCCGTGGCGAGAGAAAAAACGCGGTGGCTCATGAAAGAAGCGAGCATTGAGGAGAAAGAGCGTGGTGGAGTGGATTTCAGTACGGCGCGAGGAGTTCGCACGGTCAGTTCGTGCTCACGACGCGCGTGTGGAGCGCATCCACGACGCGATGCGCCGATTCGAAGGCGCCAGCCATCCAGCCGGACAGGTAGCTGGTATGGTCGCCCGCGAGGTAGATGGGGCCGTCGGGCTCGATGAGTATGGGATAGTACGCCGTGCGCGTCTCTTCCGTGTACGTTGCCCATCCGCCGCGCTGGAAGGGAAGCTTGTGCCACGCCACCGAAAAGCTCGTCTCAAACTCCTGCTCGTATTGCGGGTGGATCTTACGGCCCTGCGCGAGCGCCTGCTCCTCGCGAGCGGCTAGGTCGAGGTCGGCCATCGCTTCAGCGGTTTCGCCAAAGTTGTAATAGCCGATAAGCATGCCCTTGTCGGCAAAGTAGTCGTGGCACGGGTACCAGATCTGCGTGATGTCCATGTTCGTCCGCGTCACGCCGCCGAAGATGTGATCGTCCTCCTCCCAAAAGCGGCGGGCGAACTGCAGCCCGATCTTGCCCGTCGCGGCATAGTCGATGGCACGAATGGCTTCGCTCATGGGTGGCGAGAAGTCAGCCGGGATGTCTTTCAGCACGGAGAGCGGAATCGTGCAGATGCAGTAATCGCCAGTCACGTCGTGCGGCTCATCGTGGCGGTCGCGGTACGTGACGCGCACGCCGCTCGGCGTCTTGTGGATGCCATCGACGCGGGCGTGGTACGTGATGACGCTATCGAGGCGATCAGCAAACGCATGGGCCAGCCGATCCATGCCGCCTACGGGCTCAAACATGGTGGGCTGCTGGTTGAAAGCGTACGCGTCGCTGTATGCGTCGCCAAACCCGGTGCGGATGAGCGCTGCCAGGTCGTACGGATCATCCATCTCGCCCTCCTGATGGCCCGCTCCGGGAGGGGTCGCGTAGCCGCGCCGGGTGGAGCCGTCATAGAACAGGTCGGGGGAGAGGCCGCCTTCGCGCCGGAGGTAGTCGACCAGGCGCTCCTTGTCCTCGCTCGTGAGCGGGACGTCCAGCGCGTCCTGGTTGACGGCTTTGGCCAGGAGTTCAGCGGCGTAGCCTTTCAGATCGGTCTCGACCTCGCGTGCGCGGATGGGCCGGTTCGCGAGGGCGCCTTCCCCATCGAGGTAGTAGTAGGCGGACTCGTTGTCGTTGTTGAAGACGTTCAGGGCGAGATCAAACTCGCGGCAGTATGCGATCGTCGTCTCGTGGTGCTGTGGGATGCGAGCGGGCCCGGCGTTCATGTACCGCCTGCTGTCGAAGCGGGCCGTTTGTGCGGGACCGTCGGTTTCGGCGGCGGTCGTGCCACGACGTACGGTCCAACATCGCCCGCCCGGACGGCCCTGCGCTTCGAGCACCGTGCAGGTGTAGCCCGATTTCCGGAGCTCGTACGCCGCGGCCATCCCAGCCATCCCGGCCCCGAGGATGACGACGTGCTGGCCGCTGCCAAGGTGCGGCTGCACCGCCGGACGCGGCGGGGGCGACGAGGGCATGAGGCCCAGGGCCGTTACCGCACTCGCCGCCGCCCCGCCCGCCTGCGCGACGTGGAGAATAAATTCTCGTCGTGTCATGTGTGACTGTCGGTTCGGATAAGAGAACGCGTAGGGGGTGACAGGACAGGCGCGCTCTGTCTTCCATCCGATCTAGCACAATGACACTTCATACGCTCGTGGGTAGGCCGTTAACAATCAAGAGAAATGTAGTGCGGTCTATTTAACATCAACAAATGTAAGCCCTTCCACTGCAAAGACACTCGTTAATTCACATTTCCTTCATTTTTAGCAGACAAAAAAGAAGCGCTTACATCAGCTACAGGCGAATATAAACGGTCATTTTGACTATTTGCACTAATAATTTTGCAATATGGTCTTATCTTCTTAACGTGTTAATGCGGTGACATGACAGGCCGTTGCGCTCTTTCTTCCAGCCTAGTGCACGATGATTCGTGCAACTGCGACAACGAAAGCGAGGAAAGAATCATGGCTTGGCCTTTTACTATCTATCTGCATGCATACACGCACAACACTGACCCTATTTCTGTAGACGCCTCTCGCGCGTGTCCGCGATGGTGGATTGTCACGTGGATCGTCGGCGTCCTGCTCGTGCTCGGTGGGGCGCAGGCCGCGTACGGTCAAAGCGACGCACTGGCGGCCCGCACGGCGTCAGCGGCCGAGGGGACCATCACAGGCACCGTCGTCGACGCAAAGACGAACGGCCCGCTGCCGGGCGTCAACGTGGTTGTCGAGGGCACCACGCAAGGCGCCGTAACCGACGCGGAAGGACGGTACACGCTGTCAGCTGCTGCGGGCGACGTCACACTCACGGTGAGCTATATCGGCTATGAAACCGTGGAAGCGGAGGTCTACGTAGCCGCTGGAGCGACGGTGGAGAAGGACTTCGTGCTGGAGGAGGACTTGGTTGGCATCGACGAGGTGGTGGTCGTGGGCTCGCGGGTCAGCGAGCGCACGGTGCTGGAGTCGGCCGTGCCGATCGACGTGCTCTCCTCCGAGGAGTTGGAGACGTCGGCGCAGGTGGGAACCGCCGAGATGCTGCAGACCATGGCGCCGTCCATTAACTTCCCGCGCGAGGGCATGGGCGACGGCACGGAAACGGTCCGCCCCATCTACTTTCGCGGCCTCGGCCCGGACCAGCTGTTGGTGCTCATCAACGGCAAGCGGCGGCACACCTCGGCCATCCGGTCGGGCGGTAGTTCGGCGGGCGTCGACCTAAACGCCATCCCGCAGCGTGCCATCGAGCGGATCGAAATCCTGCGCGACGGCGCGTCGGCCCAGTACGGCTCGGACGCGGTGTCGGGCGTGATCAACATCATCCTGAAGGACGATCCGGGGACAGCGCTCTCCACGAAGACGGGCCTGTACAGCGAGGGCGATGGCGAGACGGCGCAGCTCGACCTCAATCACGGGTTCACCGTTGGTACCAACGGCTTCTTTCACGTGAGCGGCAACTTCCGCTACAACGGTTACGTGAACCGCGCCGGCCCGGACGGCAACCAGCAGTACTGGGGCACCACCCGCAACGGCGATGGGGAGATTGTCTACGAGGCACCTCAGGAAGATCGGCTCAACGAGCTCTGGCAGGAGGACCCGCAGGTCACGTTCCGCATGGGCGAGCCGATGCGCATCGGCGGCGGCCTCTTCTTCAATGGCGAGTTTGGTCTCGGCGAGGGCGCCACGTCGCTGTACACGTTCGGCGGCGTCTCGCATCGGTTTGCCGAGAGCGGCTGCTTCTACCGCCGCGCCAGCCAGTCCGCCCGCTACAGCGTGCTCTACCCGAACGGCTTCCTGCCGCTTTACAGCAACTACACGACGGACGCGTCGGCGGCCCTTGGCCTCAAAGGCCTTGTCGGATCGTGGACGTGGGACGCGAGCGCCACGTACGGCGGCAACCTGTTCCAGCGCAACATGGACAACACGCACAACGCCACGCTGCAGGAGTACAGCCCGACGTACATGAAGGTCGGCTCGAAAGCCTTCCAGCAGATCGCCGCGAACCTCGACGTGACGCGGACGGTGGATGTGGGGATGGCCAATCCGCTGAACATCGGCATGGGGACGGAGCTGCGCGTTGAGAACTACCAGATCGGCGCCGGGCAGCGCGAGTCGTACATCGACGGCGGGTTCGACATCCCAACGGGCCCGGACGCGGGCGAGCAGCCGGCCGTCGGCTGCCAGTGCTTCCCCGGCTTCCGGCCGAGCGACGAGGTGAGCGCCTGGCGGCAGAACGTCGGCGCCTACCTCGACCTGTCGATGGACGTGACCGATGCGCTCTTCCTGACGACGGCGGGCCGCTTCGAGAACTACAGCGACTTCGGCTCGACGGCCACCGTCAAGGCCGCTGGACGCTTCGAGTTCATCGATGGCTACGCCGTGCGGAGCGCCTTCAACACGGGCTTCCGCGCGCCGTCGATGCTGCAGACGTACTACTCGTCGACGCAGACGGGCTTCTTCCGCAACGAGGCCACCGGCGAGCTTGAAGGGCGCGAGGTGCGCACGCTGCCCATCAGCAGCCCGGCCGCGCAGGCGCTGGGGGCCTCGGAGCTAGAGCCCGAGACGTCGCGCAACATCAGCGCAGGGATCACGATGAACCCGATCCGCTCGCTCACGCTGACGGCGGATTACTACAACATCCGCGTGGACGACCGGATCGTGCTCACGTCCAACTTCTTCGCGACGGACAATCCGCAGGTCGCGCAGCTGTTCGACGACGCCGGGCTGGAGAACATCGCCGGCGGGCGCTTCTTCACGAATGCCGTCGACACGCGCACCTACGGCGTCGACATCGTGGCGCGCTACGGGCTGGACCTGGGCGCGGCCGGCACGGCGCGCTTCACGGGCAGCATGAACTTCACGCGCAACAGCGTGATCGGCATCACAGGCACGCCGCCCGAGCTGTCGGACCTCGAAGAGAATATCTTCGATGAGGAGCGCGAGATGGCGTTTGAGCTCAACTACCCGCGGCAGAACCTGAGCCTCATGCTGAACTACGAGGTGAGTCGCTTCGGCGTGATGCTGCGCGGCTGGCGGCCCGGCGAGGTCATCGGCGCGGAGACGGCCGACCTCGACGGCGATGGCACCAGCGAGCGCGTCATCCTGGACGGTTACAACCGCGTGCCGCCCACGTGGATTGCGGACCTGGAGGTGTCGTACGGCTTCTCGTCGGGCCTCACCGTGGCGCTAGGCGGAACCAACCTCTTCGACCGCCGCCCCCCGAAGGCGCGCGCCGTCGAGTACCAGGGACAGACGTTCGACAGCCGCTTCAACGGCAATTTCCCGTACGTCAACCAGTTCGACAACTCGTTCGGCGTGAGCGGCGGGTTCTACTACGTCCGCGCCAACTACACCTTCTAGTTTTGTATCTTGGTCGATGAGGACCCTGCGTGCGCGGCGCGGCTGCCTCCCGGAGCGCGGCCGCGCCGCCGTGCGTGAATACAAGTACATTCCTGTTTGAACTTGATCCTACTGTCATTATGCCCCATCCCATGAACCGCCGCCAATGGCTGCAGCGCACCAGTGCCGCGGCCGCCGGCGTAGCCCTCGGTAGCGCCGCCT
>CAYFQN010000201.1:0-5369 GCA_964345285.1 uncultured Rhodothermales bacterium | reverse complement strand
GTGCTAACGCGACACCCTGCCCCTCGGCCTGCCGGCCTGCAGCGCAAACTCAACGGCTTAATTCCCCGGGAGTGCGGTCGATAGGTACGTCATGTGCCGCAGAGCATGCGGTGTCGCCTTGAGGATGCCCGTTTTCTAGCCTTCTCTAGCCTCTCGCTGCATGCCTACCCAATTTTCCCTGACGCCGTTTCCATTTTCCGTCGAGACGATCCCACCCCCATGAATGCACTTGTCGTTGAGGACAACGCTGTGCAAGGCCGTATCGTTAAACAGTGCCTGAGCGAACATGTGGACTACGAGAAGCTAACCGCGGTGCGAACCGCTGAGGATGCGCTACAGGCCCTGATGGTGATACCTCGTACGATGTGCTCATCGTCGACTGGATGCTTCCAGGTGTGAGCGGTATCGAACTCGTCCAGACTGTGCGGCGCCGTGAGACCTTCGATCCGGTATACATCATCATGCAGACGGCGAAGGACCGCGCCGAGCATGTCGAAGAGGCTCTTGACGCGGGCGCCGACAACTACGTCATCAAACCTCTGGATTGCGACGCCCTAGGGCGCAAGATTGCGAGACACCACACCTCCTAGATCATCCTCATCTGAAGGGCGATGAGTATCGAGAGCACCAAACCGAAAACCGGGCGCCATGGTCATGCCGAGTTGGGCTGTAGGCTCGGTACGGCATGGCGGCGCGGAGAGGCCTCTCCTTCGCATGCCCGGGCGATATTCGCACTGGTATGCGTCTTTGATTCAGCTCGTATTACGCGATTCAGGTCATACCGTGAGTCGACCCGAGCTTCACCAGCACGGCGCATGTGGCGTGTGGGTTGGTGCCTGAAGCGCTGACCGCGGCTGTGGTACTAGGCCGGGACCCCGGCCATTCGTTACGGGTCCGCGACAGCGCTGTGGAGGCACCCACGCTTCTGCGATATCCGAGTGAAACGCGCCTACTCAACGGCCTGCGCCGGAACCGATATGTGCCTCAGCGGGTGAAGCGAAAGCGTGCTCATTGAGCGGATCTACCCCGATCATCCGCTAGCCCCCGAGCCGTTAGTGCCATTACGACTTGTTCCATTATGCGCTTATTCGTTGCCTGGCGCGCTAGTGCCATTGCTGAGGGCATCTCCTACCTGCTTTTGCTTTTCCTTGCAATGCCCCTCAAGTACCTGTACGGTATGCCTGAGGCTGTTCGCCTTGTCGGCTCGCTACATGGCGGCTTGTTTGTCGTCTTCATCGCGTTGCTCGCCGTTGTGTACATCAAAGGCACGATGACCTTGAAGCAATGCGTGGTAGCGTTTATTGCCTCGGTGCTCCCGTTCGGCGCGTTTGTTTTCGACCATTATATCAAGCAGCGCGTTTCGGCTCGCGCGGAGGCCTAAACGCTCCGCTCCCTGGGTCTATTACCGGATGCGCACAACACAGGCGAGCGCCCCCCATTTGCATCCGTGCTTGCGTCTTGATGCTCCTGCACGGAACCCGATGGGATCAACCATGACACGTGACTACATTGTTTTACTCGTCGCCCTCACCATCATGGGCGCCGGCCTGACTGACGGATTGGTGCGCGCGTTTGATCTCCCCGTGGCGATAGCCGCGGCGCCCGTCGCTATCGCATGGGCCGCATTCGCGTACGGGGCGTACCAAAAGATGGTCGTTCCGTCCGATGCTTCAGACGAGCCCGAATCGGTCGGCGCCTGACGAATGGACGCCCCCACGAGACGGCGGCCGGCGGGCCGGTCAGACGGTAGACGGGTAGGGGCGTGAAGCTGCCATGAGACGCCGCATTCCCCGAACAGTATCGGGGTACCGTTCATCCAGCCACGCCATGGCGCCTTCGAGGTCGTACACGACCTTGCGTTCGCGAAGGGCGCACATGTTCCGCGCGAAGAGCATCCGGAAAAAGAGGGCGTCCATCTCGCGCGGCGCAACGACGACCGTCCGCCCCTGTCCCATACGCCTGCACAGCGTGGTTAGCCGCTCCAGTATCTGATCGGCCTCACGAGGAACAACCGACAGCTCGGAGATGGCGCGGACGTCCCACACGACATTAAACTGCGGGACCCAGTTATCGCCGTTGTACAGTGCATTGAGCGCGTCCAAAATGGTGTGGCCGTCCACCTCGCTAGTGAGGCGAACCACGCCCAGCGCGTATTCAGGAGCTATGTCCACCTCATAAGCCATGAGACCGTCGCTTGAACGGGGTAAGTGGTAGATACGTTGCGAAGGCGAGCCGTGCACTCACCACCCTTTGCTATCGACGGGTTGCCGGCACCGATTAAGCCGGCCTGACACCGCCATAGCCCATAGCCGGCGCACGAGACAGACGGGATTCGTAAACTGTGAGGCCTCAGCAGGCATTTGCACCTGCTCGTTCGCCGCCCGTCAATGATCTCACCGGCTCTATGGATCGATCGACCGCTCGCACCGTCGCTGCCGTCACTGTCGCCTTTCTGGCCCTGCTCGCCGCCGTCACCGCCGTGGCCTGGTCGTTTCAACCGCCCACCGACCGATCGGTCGAGACGATCTACGTCGTGGTGGCGCTGTCTCCCTTCGTGTTTTACCTGTTCGCCAGCGATAAGCTGCAACAGTTCAAGGGGGGTGGCATCGAACTCACCCTGCGTGATGAGGCGACCAAAGCGGTTGAAGCCACCACGGACGATGCCCCGATCGCGTTTACCCCCGCATCGAGCGGCGAAAAGTCGGGACGGAGCGCGCTCCAGCACATGCTGGACACGGGCGCCACGACGCTGGCTTTTATAGTGGGCCGCTCGTACGCGCCGTCGGTCATTCGCGAGTACATCGATGCCTTGTCCGCTACGCCGGCGTTTCGCCACGTGCTATTCAAAGATCCATCCGATGCGTTTCTGGGTTACATGCACGCCGGCGACTTCGAGCATCTGCTCCAGGCCAGCGACGACCTCGTTGAGCAAATCCAGTCGGGTGCCATCCTACAGCACCCCGGAGTGATCCGTGGATCCGTGTCGCACACAGCAACCAACCGGCAGGCCCTCCGCCGCATGGCCGCGCTCGACCTCAACGAGCTGGCTGTCCGCGACGAATGGGACCAATTCGCCGGCACCATCACGCAGGAAGAGATTGTGCGGAAGATCCTAGCGAATGTGATCCGTGAGACATGAGGGAACCGACCGTAACGCCCTGCCAGCCCTTTGTACGTATGCGGTTGACACACCGCGCCGCTATGTTGGCGTATCGTCCACGCGCCATCTCCCGCACGCTTACCACATAGTCATGCACCCGATGCTGCCCACTTCCCGCCCGCGGGCCCTCTTCCTCGCCATCGTCGCCACCTCGGTGCTCGGTTGCACGTCTCCCTCTGACGATGCCTCCCGCGACGTCGGTGCAGCCCTCCAGCAGCAGGTGGAGGCCGCTCGCAACCGGTTGGCTGCCAGCGAGGGCGGGCAGCTCGTGATGCGCGCTATCGAAGCGCACGGTGGGCTCGCCGCCTGGTACCGCGCGCCGACAAGTTCGTACACCTGGGAGTACGCGAATACCGGCGCCGACATCCAGTTCAAATCGTTCCTCGTGGCCGATAACCGAACGCGCCGCGTGTACCACGACCTGATGACACTCGGATCATACGGCGATCCAGAGCCGGTAGATGCCCGATTCGCTTGGAATGGCGAGGTCGCTTGGATGGCGCCGGGCTCGATCGAGCGCCCGAATCCTCATTTCTGGGCGACGACGGGCTACTACTTCGAGCAAATTCCCTTCGTGCTTGCCGACCCCGGGCTCTCCTATGAGCGGCTGCCTAACGCGACGCTCGATGGCACAACGTATCAGCTCGTGAAGGCCAGCTACAGCGACGGGGTCGGCTACTCGGACGATGACACGTACACGCTCTACATACATCCCAACACAGACCGCGTCGATGCCATCCGCTACACGGTCACGTACGGGCGCGACGTGCCCACCGACGCCGACCTCTCAGAGACGCTGTTCTACTACGAAGACTACGTGACCGTGGATGGCCTCACCGTGCCGACGCATTTTCGCGGCTACGCATTTTCCGACGGCGAGCGTGGCGCCTTCCGCAATGAGGCATGGGCCGATAGCATTTCGTTCCGCCGCCCGTTCGACGCCTCCCGGCTCTCCCCGCCTGAGGGCGCCCGCATCGTGGAACCGCCGCCTGTCGAGGGCTGATACGCCACCACATCAGCTAAGGAAGCTTAGCTGCTCAGCAAATCCTTAATCCGTCCGCCGAGGATAACGTCGTCCAGCAAGTCCAAGACGCATAGGCTGAAGACGGTGGGCACCGACCAGACGAGCACAGTAACGATGGGGCCGGCGCCCATGACGGCATACACGCCGATGGCGCCGAGGGCAATACCTCCAGCGTACCGCATGACGCCTGGCGAGGCGTGTGCGACACTGACCAGTCCGCGCCCGCGGCGACGCCCGTTACGCTGTTGTCGGCGTTGTTGTCGGCGCTGCTGATAGTGCTGGCGCACGCGCTGGCTGGCCCGCTGCGCTTCGTACGGGGTCGGCGCGGTGCCCCCCCCGCTCGGACGGGATTCGGGCGAGGAGCGCGCGCGGTCGTAGCGGGCGCGAGCGTGAGGGTCCGACAGCGTATCGTATGCCGCACGGACGAGCACAAACTCTTCGTGGGCCTCCTCGTCGCCCCGGCGGTCGGGGTGGGTTTCGAACGCGCGCTTTCGGTACGCCTCCTTAATCTCGTCCTGCGACGCGTCGGGCGGGACGTCGAGCACCTCGTAGTAGTCGGTCATAGGCAACAGGGAGCAGCGGGCGAGGTCCGGCACTGCGAGGTAGTACGCAGGCCAGCGCCTCTGCAGCAGAAGCCTTCGTGGACAGTCTGAATATCATACGGATCGCCCCGTCAACCGGTCCCCACGGTGGCCCGGTCGCGCGCAACTTGCAGCGGGTGCTTTTGTGAGAGCATCGCGTACGAATCTGCTTTTCCTCACAGCCCCTACCGCCATGCATATCATCACCACGACGGGCCCCGAGAACGCCACCAAAGCCGTCCTGCCGTTCGTTGCCGCGAAGGGCGCGATGAGCCAGGGCGACACGGCCGCTCTCTTCGCCATGCAGGAGGCGACGTACCTGGCCAGCCCGCAGCACGCCAACCTCGCCGAGCTGAAGGCACCGGGCCTGCCCACCGTGCAAGCCGTGCTCGACGAACTGCTCGCCAACGATGCGCTCAGTGAGTTTGTCGTCTGCAAGCCGTGCGCCGAGGCGCGCAACATCACGGAAGACGACCTGGCGCCATGGGCCACGTTTGGCGGTGCCGGCGACCTGGCTCGGCAGGCCAATGATCACGACACGACGATCACGTTCTGACTCGGGACTGTGAGGCATCCTGCGCTACTGGCTAAAGGGAATGGTTAC
>CAYFQN010000200.1:0-5370 GCA_964345285.1 uncultured Rhodothermales bacterium | reverse complement strand
CGGAATCTGCGCAAATGATCAGTCAGCTGGGCGATTCGAGCCAAGAGATCGGGCAAATCGTCGTCACTATCGATGAGATTGCCAACCAAACAAACCTCCTTGCCCTGAATGCAGCGATCGAGGCCGCGCGTGCTGGCGAGCACGGGAAGGGGTTCGCCGTGGTGGCCGACGAGGTGCGCCAGCTCGCTGAGCGGACGGCGCAGGCAACCGATGAGATTGATAGCATGATCAGTGGCATCCAAGAGGATACTGACCATGCCGTTAACACAATGGCACAGGGGCAGGCCACGGTACAGTCAGGCCTCGCCCTGATCAGTCACGTACGGCAGGCCTTCGACCAAATCGCGGGCGGCATCGAAACCATGTCAGGTCACATCGAAACCATTGCGACGGCCACGGAAGAACAATCCGTCACGAGCGAGCAAATTTCGCGCAATGTAGGAGCCATATCTCAGGCGTCTACCGAGGCGGCCCAGCGCGCCGAAACGGCGATGGACGCGGTTGCCACACTCAGCGAACTCGCAGATGAGGTCCGCCTGCTGACGTCCGAGTTCGACGTCAACACCGCCCGGCCGGACACCAAGCAGGGGCAAGGCGCTCCAGAGGCCAAACCGATGTCGTCTAGCCCCTCCGCGTGACGAGGCTTACGGCCCTACGCATGATGGGGTGCGAGCCAGGTATGGGCTAAGGACGTAATATCGTCATGGAGGGCGCGGTCGCCACGTAACGGCTCCAGGTCCGGTATCCAGTCCGGCATATCTACGGCTGTGCCAGGCGCACGTCCCTCGCGACGCAAAAACGTGAGTTGATGCAGGGCGAGCCCGGCCACAGCCAAAATGACTGCGCAGTGGCTGGTCTGATCGAAGGCCCGCCGGGCGGCCATCGTGCCCATCGAGACAATATCCTGGTTGCCGCCGTTCGTTGGAATCGTCGCTGTAGCGTGCATCTGCGCCTGGGCTCGCAATTCAGCCGCGGCGGCCGTGGCGGTCAGCTGAGCCCCAGCCAAGCCGCTATCTGCGCCGGGTGACCAGGCGAGCAACAGCGGCGCCCCGTCATTTACGGTCGGGTTAAGCAGGGCGTCGATCTGGCGTTCGACAAGTAGGCCCGTCTGAGTTATCGCTGCGTTGAGCGCGTCGGCGGCGAAGGCCACCTGCTGTCCCTGAAAGTTGCCGCCGTGGAGCACGCAAGGCGCCGCGCCGTCGCCGGCTGAGCCCGGGACCGTAATAGGATTGTCGGTGACGCCGTTCATCTCTGTCTTGATGAGGCGGCCGGCGTAGTTGACTTGCTCGCGGCAGCTACCCAGCACCTGTGGGGCGCAACGGATCGAATAGATCTCTTGCAGCGGGCGGTCTGCCTCCGCGATGGGGCCGCGAGCCCGCTCGGCGCGGATGGCCGCGGCACTGGATCGCTGTCCGGCGTGCCCGCGGGCGGCGTGGAGGCGGTCGTCAAGGGCCTGAGCAGAGCAGCCGAGCAGGCGGTACAGCCAGCCCGTGAGGTGCTCGGCGCGCGTGATGAGACGGCGAGCGCGCTGCAATGCCAGTGCGGCGTAGGCCGTCAGAAAGTTCGTGCCGTTGACCAAGGCGAGGGCATCACGGTCATCGAGCGGGTGGGGCCGCAACCCGTGCCGATCGAGCGCAGGGCGGGCCGGAGCGGGGCCATCGGGCGTGCGCACGCGCCCCGTGCCCGCTACCACGCGCGCTATGTGAGCGAGCGGCGTGAGGTCGCCACTGGCTCCCACCGAACCGATGGCGGGCACGGCTGGCACGAGGCCAGCGCGCAACACGTCGAGGTATGCTTGTAGGGCCGGCTGAGCAATGCCCGAGTGCCCCTGCGCCACAGACTGGGCGCGCAGTATCATCGTCGCTCGCACGACGGGGGGAGCCGCCAGCTCACCGTAGCCTGTTCCGAGGTGAGCGATCAGGCCGGCACCATGCATCTGCGCACCATCATCCGAGGAGCCATACTGCACGAAGGGACCAAACCCGGTGGTCACGCCATAGATCGGCGCGCCGTCTGCCTGGAGATACTGAAATGCGCTGTGAGCCCGTTGGATGGCCTCGTCGGCGCGGGGCGTAAGAGCGACCTGAGGCTGTGGATGGTGGGCCGCCTGCTCAAGGGCCTCACAGGTGAGTGAGCAATCGGGCCCGAGATGGAGCACGGTGCTGTCAGAAGAAGAGGGGAGCGCAGACGAAGAGGACGCGGAGGAGGCCGGCATGATCAGAGCGATGAGGAGGGAATGGGCTGGTGGTGCAGGTAACGACGGACCGCTTCACGGGTGGCCGTGCGGTCCATGTCTCCTTTCGGCGTGCGGTGGTAGGTAAAAGCTGGGGGGGTGTGGATGGCTTCAAGCCAACGCGCCAAGTCCCCGAAGGACGCGGCCACGGTCTCTGCTGTAGGCTCAGGAGCCGTCGGGTGCATCCAGAGAGCCACGGCGAGACGCGCAGTGGAGGTTGGGAACACGAGGACCCGCTCCACGCTGGCTAGTTCTGTTTGCAGTCGACTTTCCCATACGCTGGCCGTCACGGAACGGCCGTTGGCCAGCTTAAACATCGTATCCGCGCGCCCCTCGAAAACGTATCCGTCGTCCGTGTGGCGCACGCGGTCGCCAGTGTCCACCCAGCGGTCTGGCTCGGCGTAAGACATCTGGCCATCGTGCCAGCGGGCGCAGTACGCGTTCGGCCCCCGAAACTGGAGCGTTCCGCGACCGCTCAGACGCACATCGCAGCCGACGGGCTGGCCGATGTAGCGCGGCGGAAAGTAACCGGGCGCCCCCAGCAAAATGCCAGGGGCAGCCTCTGTCTGGCCATAGCCCACGCGCAGCGACGTAGTCGCCAGTGTGTCAGCTAGGGGGCCGGTGACGGGGGCCCCGCCGACGAGGCCACCGTCGAGACGCCGCAGGCAGCGGCGACCATCCTCGCTGCCGGCGAGACGCTCGAGGGTAAGCGGCACAGCGCTCAGATGGGTAGCCTCAAACGCGCGCCAGTACCGAAGCATGGAATCAGGACGGCGGCCGCCGCTGGGCTCCCGAATGAGGGTGGCACCAGCAAGTAGGGTAGGCCAAAGATCGAGCACAAAACCGAAGGCGTGGTGCCAGGGCAGCACCGAGAGCACCCGGGCACCAGCCTGAGCGAGGGCAGGGCCGTGGCTTTCGAGCACGGCGTGCACGTTCGCATCGGAGAGTCCGATCCAGCGTCCGGGTCCCGTCGTGCCCGAGGTGCGGAGCAGAAAGCGCACATCAGGACTCGGAGGGGCCGTCGCCGTACGCAGTGTGCGCGACGACGAGACGATAGGGAGTCCCACGGGGGTCGCCGTCCACCGGCCGGGGCCAGGATCGTGCGGACCGACCCCAACGCGAGCGTCGAGCTCCACCACCAGCGCGGAGAGGTCGGTCGACGGTGCGGCGAGGGCTAGCGTGAGCCCTTCCCACAGCGCGGCCATCGTCACAGCCAAGAATCCAGGGCTCGGAGGGAGCGCTAGAACGAGGCGGTCGCCGGCATCCAATTCGTGGCGCCGAAAGACATCGATCCAATGGCGCGTGCTGACCCACAGCGATGCAGCAGGGAGCGTCGCATGATCGAAGACGACCAGCGGATAGGGCTGATCACGGAAGCGCTGGTACAGGAGCGGTTTCCACATGAGATGACGGCCGATCCAGAACGAAGGGTTTGAACGGTGCGCGACGCGTGTCAGTGGAAACGGTTGAAGAAGGATGCAGCAATACACCTGCTGGGCCGAGCATGTGCACCAGGCCGCGCGTTCGGGCCCGACGCGTGCGTTCGCGGTATCAACAAAACGCGGCATCAACAAAACACCGTGGGGCCCCCCACCCATGAGGGCCCGCCCCACGGTGCGGTCCTACTGCTTCTTGACGAAGATCCAATTCGTCTGCGACGATGGATCGCGGTACAGATGAATATCAACGAGGGTCGGCTTCATCTTGTACGTGAACGTGTAAGAAAACGTCTCGTCGAGCTGTCCGCTGGCGACGCCGTCCTTGAAGCGACCGCGAAACAGGCGGTTGTTCGCGCAGGGGGCGACCTCCGTAAAGAAGTTGCCTCCCTCGGCGATAGACGGATCCACGCCGGCCATCTCGGACTCGTAGCGATTGTAGAACTGAATCACTCCATGATCGTCGACCTTGATAACACCGAAGTCGAGATCATTGAGAGCAGACGGACCCATCGACGAAATACGAGAGATCACGTCGGCGGGGACGAAGGTTTCAGAAGCTGCAGTGTTCATGGGAATAGACTATTAATCTGTAGTGATAACGTAGTTTAGGCGCGGTGCGGCTCGTCGGTGAGACGCTCCGTTACGAACTCGGATCTGCGACGCATCCGAGCGTCATGCTTTGCGAGAGGTACGACGTGGTGTCGTGGAAAGGCCGCAGGATCGACGGTACGGATTACGGCGTTTGAATCGTCTCGATCAATTGTTGCCCCTCCTTCTCGTGATACAGCGTCTTGAGCTGATTCTCGAGACTTTGGACCATCGACACAATCTTTTTCGCGTCTGACGTACCCAGTTCACGCTCGAGCAGCTCCCGGTCGGCATACAGCTCCTTCATCTGCGCCTCCATGCTGGCAAGCTGGGAGGGGGAGTTCGATGTACCCGCGTTGGGTGAAAGAGAAACGGTCGATCCATCGCCGGTTGAAACAGCGCTTGGGGCTGAATCCGAGTCCGATGGATGAAAAGAGACAGTGAACGGCCCCGTATCGGTGCCCACATTGAAGGTTATTGACGGCATAATAGTACGCTCTGTTGGATAGTATGGCGAACAGCACCAAGTACACGGTGGGTGTAATCTTTGCGGAGCAGGACAGCACGCCTCCGGTCCGCGACCCTCTGATGCTTTCTGATCCACAAAAACAATTCCAGTACAGACCAACCGTACGCTATGCAAGACAAGCTCCGACAAGCCTTTGCCCTCCGTACCCTAGAACAGCAGTGGAACGCCATTGTGGAAGACTGGCGGCAGGAATTTCCCGAGAGCGAGGAAATTTCGGCGGCGCTGCACTGGGTACGCAGCCTGCGCGACGAGGTGATAGATGCCGCCGACACGATCGACGACCCGCTAGAACTTGAGGAGACCCTGGCGATCCGTTACATAAAGTACAAGTCGACCTGGATCATGCTGAATACCAAGCTCCAGTATCAGATAATGCGTCGCGGCACGCCCAACCACGATGACCTGCACCGTGCGTCGCTCGTCTCGACACTAATCAGCGCCTCCGAGTTGGCCCTCGGCCGGGACGATGTGCGACAGATCGAGGCGTTTCTTTCGGACCCCATTCAACGTGCCGAGGCCGCTTCGTCCTAGAGCCTGTCTTGATTTTGAGTCGGACGGCGAGAGTGCGCAACGAGGCGGCG
>CAYFQN010000199.1:0-5394 GCA_964345285.1 uncultured Rhodothermales bacterium | reverse complement strand
CCCCAGCCCGTTCACCCATTTCTTTCTGCCTATGCGCCGGTTGTCTCTCGGTCTCGTTCTCAGCGTGCTGCTCCTCGCCTGTGGCGTGGCCCCTTCCGTAGCGGATGATCCGCCGGCCCCGTTCTCGGACGAGCGCGCCCGTTTCTCAGTGCAGGTCGGTGACGTGACGATTCCGTACCGCGTCATGGGCCTCTTCGTGATGCCCGGCGAGCGCGTGGCCCTCGGCGCCCGAGCGAGCGCGTTTTCCACGATCTCGACGAGCGCCCGCTTCACGATGGACGCGCCGCACGGCACTCTCCGTCTTACCGGCCCGCGCACGTGGCGGTGGACAGCCCCTAACGTGCCGGGCCTGTATCCGCTCACCGTCACCGACGCGGCTGATGGCGAGCGCATCCAGCTCAACGTGTTCGTGCTGACGCCGTACGACCATCGAGCCCGTCGCATCGGCGCCTTCCGCATCGGCCATTACCGCCGCAAGCCCCTCCGCGACAACCCGATCTACGAGCGGCCCGAGGGCTTCATTCGGCTCACGAAGGCCAACCGGACCGCGCGCGTGTCCCCCCACTTCACGCTCGAGCAGTTCGCCTGCAAGCAGACAAACAACTACCCGCAGTATCTCCTTCTGCGTGAGGAACTGCTGCTTAAGCTCGAAGCACTGCTGCAAGCCGTCAACGAGCACGGCGTGGCGGCCAATACGCTGCACGTGATGAGCGGCTTCCGCACGCCGCACTATAACCGCGCCATTGGCAACCGGACGGATTACAGCCGCCACCTGTACGGAGGCGCTGCCGACGTCTTTGTGGATGCCGACGGCGACGGAGTTATGGACGACGTGACGGGCGATGGCGCCACCACCCGGGCCGACGCGCAGTGGCTGGCCCGCCGTGTGGAGTCGCTCCAGCACAGGAGCGATGCACCCCCTGAGATTGGCGGGCTTGGCGTGTATGGGCCAGCGCCGCACCGCGGCCCCTTCGTGCACGTGGATGCCCGCGGCCATCGCGCCCGCTGGTGACGCGCCGCAGCCTCTCGCGGGCAAACAGACGGCCGGGCTGAGGGTAGCAGTTGCTCCACGCAACTTCCTTTTACTCGGTATCTGACCGGCACCATGCGCCACCAAACGATACAGGGCGATGACGTCCCCGCCCTGGGCCTGGGCACGTACCAGCTCAAGGGCGACACCTGCCGCGAGGCCGTTCGCCACGCGCTCAATATCGGCTACCGCCACATCGATACGGCCGAGATGTACGGCAACGAGGCGGCCGTCGGCCAGGGCGTGCAGGACGCGGACATCGACCGCGACACCGTCTTCCTGACGACGAAGGTGTGGCACACGCACCTCGCCCCCGCCGACGTGCGCGCTGCCGCCGAGTCCAGCCTCCGCAAGCTGCAAACGGACTACGTCGACCTGCTGCTCATCCACTGGCCCAACGCGTCCGTCCCCCTGGAAGCGACGCTCGATGCCTTCCTCGACCTACAGGCTAAGGGCACAACCCGCCACATCGGCGTGAGCAACTTCCCGCCCGCGCTCTTCCGCCGCGCACTCGACCACGCGCCCCTCTTTTGCAATCAGGTTGAATACCACCCCTTTCTGGGTCAAGAACCGCTGTTGGAGATAGCCCGCGAGCGCGACGTGTTGCTCACGGCATACAGCCCGCTCGCGCAGGGCGACGTACTCCGCCGCGACGTCTCGCCCCGCCGCGCGCTAAAGGCGCTCCGGCGGAACGGCTCGCCATCCACACGCATCGTGGAAGCCGCCCAAAACCTGCTCGGCACCGGGCCCAGCGTACTCAAGAGCCTTGGCGAGCGATACGGGAAGTCGCCGGCTCAGATTGCGCTGCGGTGGCTCGTGCAGCAAGACCACGTCGCCGCGATCCCGAAGGCGGCAAGCGCCCGGCACCGCACGGCCAACTTCGAGGTGTTCGACTTCGCCCTCACCGAGGCCGAGATGCGGCTCATCCACGGCCTTGCGCAAGGCGACCGCCACGTTGATCCGCACTTCGCGCCCAACTGGAACAGGTAAGTTCCCACGCCCCCCCCAGCTGGGGTGGATCGGTCCGTCTCCGCAATACGCCATTCGAACCAAGCGCATCCATCGCTGGGTGGATGCGCTTTTTCTGTGGGCTCGAATCCGACAGACGGCCTACCTCATTGTGAAGAAGAAGTAAAACGTATCCAATATAGGCACGTATCCAAATCTTTTTGCTCTTTGGAAGCGCTTTTGCAAAATATTTTTGTTGAAATGATAATTTTGCCTCATTAAATATGACTGACAACAAAAGCCTCCCGGACCCCCTACTCTTCGACCACAACGTGCTGCCATGCGCACCTTTCTCTTGCTCGCCGGCCTGCTGCTGTTGATTCCACTTCCTGTTTTCGCTCAGGACGCTGCCACTGATCCGTCGACCGTGGATACGCTTGCGTGGACGCTCAACAACCTGTGGATAATGATCGCCGGCATGCTCGTCTTCGTCATGCACCTGGGCTTTGCTTCGTTGGAGTCCGGGCTGACGCAGTCGAAGAACACGGTGAACATCCTGTTCAAGAATTCGATGATCATTTGCATCGGAATCTTGACGTATGCACTGTGCGGGTTCAACATCATGTACCCGGGCGACTTCAACGGCTTCCTGTCGCTGGCCGCCGTGCCCAACTTCATCTCCGTAAGTCCGGCGGATGCGGAGGCGCTCCTCACGCCGGCTTACAACGAAGGCTACACGTGGTATACGGATTTCTTCTTCCAGGCGATGTTCGCTGCCACAGCCGCCACCATCGTATCGGGCGCGGTCGCGGGGCGTATCAAGCTGTCGAGCTTTCTAATTTTCGCCAGCCTCTTCCTCGCGATCGGCTACCCGATCACGGGCGCGTGGAAATGGGGCGGCGGCTTCCTCGACACGCTCGGCTTCTACGACTTTGCCGGCTCCACCATCGTCCACTCCGTCGGCGGATGGGGCGCGCTGGTGATTGCCACTCTGCTCGGCCCGCGCGTCGGGAAGTACGGGAAGGATGGCACGGTGTACGTGATTCCCGGCAGCAACCTCTCGCTGGCGGCCATCGGCGTCTTCCTGCTCTGGTTCGGCTGGTTCGGCTTTAACGGCGGCTCGGTGCTCTCGGCCGATGCGGCCACCGTCTCGCTCGTGCTGGTCACGACCTCCATGGCGGGCGCGGCCGGCGGACTGGCCGCCGGACTCGTCTCATGGAGCCACGACGGCAACCCCGACTTGAGCATGGCACTGAACGGCATCCTAGCCGGGCTCGTCGGCATCACAGCCGGGGCCGATCAGATGATGATCTGGGAGTCGGTGATCATCGGCGCCGTTGCAGGCGCACTCGTGTACGTCGCCGTCATCTTCGTCGACCAGACACTGAAGGTGGACGACCCGGTGGGCGCGATCAGCGTGCACCTGGTGTGTGGCATCTGGGGCACACTGGCCGTCGGCCTCTTCGGCGAACTCGCAGGGCTTGAGCAGCTCGGCGTTCAGGCGATCGGCATCCTAGCCGTCGGCGCCTTTACGGTGCTCTTCTGCGGCGTCGTGGGCAGCCTCCTCAACGCCACGCTCGGCCTGCGCGTCGACCGCGAGGAAGAGGTCGAGGGCCTTGACTTAGGCGAGCATGCCATGCGCGCGTACCCCGACTTTGCCATGAATCCGAACGGATACATGGAAGAGGTGGAGGAGCCGGCAACGGCTTAATGCACCCGCTGCCCATGAGCTGCTCGCGCCTCTGCACCCCCCCGCTTATCTTTCCCTCCTGTCCGGCCTGCTGACTTTTATTCTACTGCCATGAAGCTGATCAAAGCTATCATCCGTCGCGACAAACTGCACGACGTGCTCCACGCCCTTTATGACGCCGACGTGCGTGGAATGACCGTGTCCGACGCCCGAGGCCACGGCGGCGAGCCGGAGCGGCAAGAGACCTACCGTGGGGCCCGCGCCAAGCGCGAACTCAAGGAGAAGATCGTCATCGACATCGGCGTCTCCGAGGATTTCGTCGAGCCGACCATCAACGCCATCATGAACGCGGCCCAGACAGGCGAGGTGGGGGACGGTAAGATCTTCGTGCAACCGCTCGAAGCCGTGTACCGCATCCGGACGGGCGAGCGCGACCAGGCGGCTGTTACCCCCGTCTCCCGCTCGTCGGGCGAATGACCGCCCATTGTTACCAATTGTTAAAGTCAGGCGCTCCGAGCCCACGGCTGCGCGGCGGAAGGTGCTATCCCTGCGTCCTGGCAGACCTGCTCGTACGCTGGCATCCACCCGTCAGGATGCGACTGGCTGAGACGCTGTAGCTGAAGCGCGGCAGAGCCACCTCCCTCGTCCTCCCCAGCGTAGTGAACGGTCACGATGGTCTCGTTCCATCGGGGCTGGACGGTGCGTGCCTCCGGCGTGGCGAGCGTGTTTAAGTTGATGCGCCCACGGTCACTGAACAGACCGGTATCCCATCTCGCAACGAGCAGCAGTGCATCGTGAAGATGCTGCTCAATGTCGTCCGCGCGCAACCGGTAGAGCACATCCACCCCGCCGCGGCCAATGCGCAGCGCGTCGCCGCGCCGATCGTGTGCGGCGCCTTCGGGTGATGCGCCGCACATGAACCCGACGCGCCGCGCCTTGTACTCGACCACGAAGTCGATGGCAAGGTTGTAGTCGTCCCACAGCGGGCCGGCCACCTGATAGCGGAGGCCGCTGCCACGCCGAAGGTACTTAACGAGGTGCCACGCGAAGGCGTCGTCCACCGGATTGTCGTACGGCGGATCATAGAAGAGGGACGGCTCGTCAAGCAGAGAGGGCGTCCGCGATGCATGGTCCCGCCCGGTGGTGCGGCGTAGCAAGCGAAGGGGGGACGAAAACAGGGTGCGATTGGCCATGGCTGGGGCGGCGATACGCCGCGGTTCAGTCCCGTAGAGTACACGCGCTCATAACCTACACATCGCTGGTGACACCGCTATGTCATCCCCTCGGCAGTTGTACTATGTTGCGTGCCAATTGCGTCCACAGGAACAGTTTACCATCGATTAGGGCCCGGTCATCTACGCTGCACGCCGTTGGTCTAGCAGCAGTTGGATGGATGGCATAGCTTTCGTACGATGTAAATGCGTTGTTAGTCTATTGTCCTACTATCCCGTCGCCATGCTTGACAAACTGAAAAACCGCGTAACGACGTTTCTCGTTGAGCTATTCACGCTGATTGTGACTTTCTTGCTGTCGTGAACGGGGCCTGTTGCATCTGCGCCCCGGTGTTGTCTATCCAACTGACTCTTTTTCTTGTACATGGATACGCTCATCGTAGACGACGAACGGCTGGCTCGCAATGAGCTGAAACGCCTTCTGGCTCCGCACGACGGCATCGACGTGGTGGGCGAAGCGGCCAACGCCGACGAGGCCGAGGCCGCCATCGCCG
>CAYFQN010000198.1:0-5454 GCA_964345285.1 uncultured Rhodothermales bacterium | reverse complement strand
AATCCGAACCGCCGCCCGAGCTGTCCGTTTCCGAGCCGCGCCCTGAGCAGGCCGGCGCTGAGAACACGGACGCCGGGCATGCGCAGGCCGAGGTCAGCGCCGATGAAGCCCCTGCTGAGCCAGCCGAGCAGCCACCTCGACCCGAAGCGCCCAAGCCGTCGCTGGCAGCGCATCCTGTCTTCGGTCCGTCTCTACAGGCGCTGCGGGCGGCTGTGGGCAGTCACACGGCATGTTTGCTCGTGCAAGAAGATGTGATGCTTACGTACCGCATCGCCGCCGTTGCCAGCCGCAGCGATGCCGCGCGTGTGACGGGCAGCTTCGAGACAGACGCCCCCCTGCTGTCGGCGGGCATGAGTCAGGAAGCGTTTACCGCCTTCCCCGTGGGCGAGGACGGCATCGACCCTGCCCTGCTGGGGTACTATGAGCACGTTCCGGAGGTGACGCATATTGCGTTTGCCCCCATTTCTACGCCTTCCGAGGCGGCGACCTATTTTCTCGTGGCCGATGCTGTCGACGCGGACTTCCACCAGCCCCGCGCGAAAAAGATCATCACAGAGTTCGCGGAGCTGCTGGGCGTCCTCATCGAAGCAGAGGCGGTCGACGAAGCACCGGCGCCGGCAGCGCCGTCACCGGTTGAACCCGAAAAACCGCGCCCGCGGCGAGAGATCATCGCCGAGGAGATGGAGGAGGCCCAGCGCACATCGGTTCCGCTAGCCCTTGCCCTCGTTCACCTCAACCGGGCTGAGAAGCTCTCGCAGCGGGGTAGCGACGTCGTGGAGGACGCGGAGTCGACCCTGCAGGCGCGGCTGGAGCGCTCGGCACCGCGTAGCCGAGTAGAGCGCTTCGGAGAACTCACGTTCGGTGTGTTCTACAACGGCGACGTGGTGGACGTCGAGCCGTGGGCCGAGCGCCTGCAAGGCGAGATGGCCGCCACCGATGGCCTCCTCGCCGGCGGCGTAAGTATCGGTGTCGCCATGCTGCGCGACGAAACGCAGTCGCCCGAGGCGCTCCGCGAGGATGCCACCGAGGCGCTGTGGATGGCTTATGAGACGGGGACATGCACCATCGTGGAGTAGCGCAGCACGGCCTCCGCCCACCGCCCGGCAGGAATCACGTTCCCCTTAGTGGACGTTCGGGTACATCGAGCGTTGTCGAACTCACAGGGAGACTAGCTATGGCGAGATCGACCGATGCATCACCACGGATCACCCACGTGTCATGGGGCCGCCTAGAGGTAGAAGGCCAGGAGGCGGCCTTCAAAGACGCCAAGCTGTGGCCCGGCGGCGCGCGCGAATGGGACTGGAACGAGACGGGCACCCGGCACCGGCCCGGTATCCAACCGGCCGACGTACGCGAACTGATCGACCACGGCGCCGAGGTCGTCATCCTGTCGAAAGGTGTCAACGAGCGCCTGCAGGTGAAGCCCGAGACGCTGACTTTGCTGGACGAGCACGACGTGGATGCCGACGTGCTGCAGACGGAGCAGGCCGCCGAGCGCTACAACGCGCTGCAGGCTGACGGCAAGGCCGTCGCGGGTCTATTCCACTCGACCTGTTAGCAGCGCGCGGCCACTGCGCACTCCGCCGCCGCGTGGGCCGTTAGAAGATCTCCTTGATGGGGTAGACGAACACGAGGTAGAGGTAAAAGAAGGCCAGCGAGATCACGAGGATGATGACGCCCAGTGTGGAGGAGCTGACCTTGATGCCCTGCATTGAGGCCTCGATTTCCGTCACGGGCTCATCAGTGGTCGCCGCGTCCGTGCTAGAGGCTGCTCGCGCTGCTGCGTCGCGAAGTCCGCGTTGAAACTGTACGCCGGAGAAGTACACGCCCAGCAGCACGAGCAAGATTACCACGACGAAGATGATGCGGGAGGAGAGCAGCTGCCACTCGAACACGCGCAGCCGATGGTCGAATCCGTGCACGCGATAGTTGAAGTAAGCCTGCAGGGCCTCCTGCTGCCGCGCCTGGGTGAGCGAGTCTGTGAGCGCTGTTCCGTCCGGCAGGACCGGGGGAGAGAGGGCGGACGGCTGGTTCTGCATGTCGTCCTCCACCTGCTGCCGGATTGCGTCGAAGTCGAGCGGGGAGCGCACAGAGTCTTGCGCGACGGCCGATTCAGTCACGCCAAGGAGAAGGATGGTCAGCAGCACAACACGGAGTATGGTGAGTCGGTCGTTGGTCATCAATTGGGCGGTGGGGCGTCCTCCGTGGCCGTCTGTGCGAGGAGGCTGACGAGCACATTCTCCAGGTAGCGCAACCGGTAGTCCGCACGCTCGAATGGGGAGTCGATCCCTTCATCCGCTTCGACCGACGCGAACTGCTCCATCGAGGTCGGGGAAAACGCCTGCTCCAGCGACAGGCGCATGCGCTCGTTCATGCTGTTCATCCACAGTTGCATGAGGCCCCACCACGTGTTGAGGTCGCCGGTAGCCGAGAGTAATTCATCGGGCGGATCCGGCGGGTCGATGTGCTGCACGTTCGTGGACCGGAGCATGATGGTTTGCGTGGAGTCGGGGTACTCCGGGTTCACAATGGTGAGGGTATCCGACGGGCTAAGCTGGCCGATCAGTCCGTTCGGCAAGCGGAACTGTAGCGATCCATTACCAAGCAACTCGGGCTGGTTGATCAGCACCGCGCCCGGCGCGATCTCGCGAAGGGGGGCGAAGCGGTTCGGGCCCATCAGATCGTCCCGATTCAACCGCTCCGTCAGGTAGTCTGCGGCCGGCCGCTCATCAGCCGGCTCCTCCGAGGGGGGCGGTGGGCGTGGCAGCGTGAGGGCTACGGTGCCTTGCGTGGGGCGTCCCGACGCGAACTGAACGATGGAGAGGCGCCATTGGGTGCCGCGTTCCAACAGTTCGTCGGTCACCGTGAAGGAAAGAGCGAGCGGGCTGCTGCCGTCGTTCCGGGCGTAGTAGCCCGTTTGGCCGGGGCCGTTGAGGATGAGCGCGAGCCGCTGATCGCCGTCCCATGTGGCGCGGGCACGGAGCGTCCCGGAGGCATCAAGCGTCACGGTGATCGCGTTGCGATCCTGGCGGGTGACGTGGAAAGGCGCCTGGAACGTGGGCGCGGCCACCGTGAGCACCTGCGGCTGCACCACAATACGGGGCACCACAGGATCCTGTGCGTTAACGACGTACGTGCCCCCGCCGAGCAGGGCGGCAACCCCCAGAGCGGCAATCCAGCGTTTCAAGACGTGCGACGTGGGCAACGTGGGGACGATAGACAGCATAACGACCTCCGTGTCGTGCAAAAACGATAGTGAGGTGCTTCACGCTTCCTGCCGGGCGCGGGTGAACGGGCGCGATCTGCTGCATGAATGCCTCGGTGCCCTGTAGCGGGCCGCCGTGCGCAACCCGTCCCCGTGCTGGCGGGCCGAGGTGTGCGGCCCGCCCGGCCGACGTGTTCTCACTGCGTGGCCCGATGCAAGCGGGGACGTGCTTGTACCCTCCTCCAAGGCCCAGAACGACGCACTTGAGACAATACTATGTTTGCGAAGCTACACCGCTCGTCAATGAGATGCTAGCCGGGGATTGGAGGAAGGCGACTGCGCCATTGGCGCAAATCGGACGCAACACGAGGGGGACGGTCGTCGTGGACGCCTACTGGCCTCCGATCACGACACTGAACGGGCCGTCGAAGTCTGGACCACCGAGGGTGGTGATAAACGACAGCGACACGGCGTCGAGTACGCGCACCGCGTCGGGGCCGGGCAGCGGGACGTAGAGGCGGCGGCCGTCGGGGCTGAGGGCGACTTCGCTGGTGCCCCGCGACGAGGCGGCCATGGGGTCGACGCGGGTGCGTCGTACGCGTTGCCCGATTCGACCGGAGGCTGCGTCAAAGCGAAACGCTTCGATGAACCCGACGCCAGTAAAATCGCCCCGCTCGCTGCGCGCGAAGAAGCGGTCGCCGCGCGGGGCGAATGCGCCGGATAGTCCGAGCGGTGGACCGATCGGCTTGGCAGATTGGGCGGCCAAGGCACGCGTAGAGACGCTGCTCATCGTGCCCACGGCGAACGATCGGAGGGCCGCGCCCGTGCTGGACACCGCAACAGCGCTCTGCGAACCCGGCGCGCAGTAGACGGTGGCAATCGGATGGTGAATGGAAAGCACCGACCCGGCATGTGTCACATCGCCGCGGGCGTCTACCGTCAGCTTGTGCACGGCCTGGGGCGCATCCGTGCCAACAAGGACCGTCGCGCCATCGTCACAGGCCGACACGGTGTGCAGCCGCGCATCCTCGAACCGCAGCCGGTCGATTTCTTTGCCTGTGACTGGATCGATCGTCGAGACGACGTTGACTGTCGAGGCCGTGTCCGTGCCGATGGCCACGAGCAGCATCGGATCGCGGTCCAGCACGGCCAAGTCCGATGCCTCGTGCGAGGGGTAGAAGACAGAGCCCGGATCGGGCGGTCCATCCGTCGTCAGCGCGACCCGCGTGATGCGTCCGAACCGGTCGGAGACGTAGGCCTCCTGGCCGCTCGGATGCAGTGCCAGCGCGTACACGTCCCGCTCGCCGCCAGCGGGCACCCGCACCGCGCCGTGCACCACGTTCGTATTCGGGTCAAAGGCCGTCACCATCCGCCCTTCGTCGTTGGCGATGAGCCCGATGGGAGACTGGGAGGCACAGCCCGTACCCACGCCGACGAGGGCGATCAGAAGAAGAGTGAGGCGAGAGGCACAGCGCATGGACATCGAAACGGCAGAGTGGCATGTGGTGTGGGAACAGGAAGCCACTCCCTAATCCGCAACGACTATGCCGTATCCGGCAGCGCGAAATGCGGATTCTCGATAATGCCGATTACGTTGCCGAACGGGTCTCCCACCGTCGCCACGCGGATGCCTTCGCCTACGTCTTCCATCGCGCCGCGCCTCGGTTGAGCAACCGCTCCAGCGCCGCGTCGGCGTCGTCGACGCCCCAGTACGCGATCAGGCCGCCGTGTCCATCCGCTGAATCCGGTGAGGCCGAGTTCGCAGATACCACTTTCAGCAGTAATTGGCCTCGATTCTTCAGCGATCTTTGGCACCCAGTGCCTCTCTGGAGTACTTTCGAGGATACGTTGAAAATGTTCAACGTACGAGCCGCCTCCTAGACCGAAGGTCTTCAAACGGTCGGAGGAGGCCCGTTCTGTATAGTGATGAGGTTAATCCGGCTATGGATTCTATTCCAGCGGGAGATCCCCGTGCGTGAGCGCGGGGGTCTTTATTCAACCGCCAATGAACCTATTCTCATAGCCGAAGGGGTCTCAGCGGTAGATATCGAGCTCGCTACTTGGACGTTGCCAGCACTAAAGGGCCGTTTACTGCGGACGAATCCTCGTCGTACGTGCAATGACCACCATTACAAGCTTGACTCTGGGCAGGCCCTGAAACGCCGAATCGTTTACGGGATGAGACGACGGGTGATTACGTTAGCGTCGAGAGGTCGTGGCGCGTTTCGCCCTGGCCGTGGACGACGAAC
>CAYFQN010000197.1:0-5482 GCA_964345285.1 uncultured Rhodothermales bacterium | reverse complement strand
GGAAACCCCGTCGTCCTGCACCATCACACGCGACGCCGCCGGGCGGTACCATGTCTGTTTCAGCGTCAAGCGAGAGATCGACGATCTGCCGAGAACCAAGCAGAACGATCGTGTTCGATCTGTCGGGGTCGACCTTGGCCTGACCGACGTGGTCGTGACCTCCGACGGATGGACGTCCGGCAACCCGCGCTCCCCCCAAAAGAGCGAGCACCGTCTGCGCCGTGAGCAGCAGAAGCTCTCGCGCAAAGAGAAGAACGGACCAAATGGTCCGAGCAACAACTGGAAGCGCCAGAAGCGGCGCGTGGCAAAGGCCCACGCGAAGGTAGCCGACCAGCGCCGCGACTGGATCGACAAGCTCACGACGAAGCGGGCCCGTGAGTACGACCTGATTGTTTGCGAGACGCTGGCCGTCGTGCAGAACATGCAGCGACGCGCAGCTAGTGCTGCTCCAGTGAAGAACGGATGCCTCGCCCGCGCCATCAGCGATGTAGGTTGGGGGAAAATCGTGCGCCAGCTTGAGTACAAAGCTGAGTGGTATGGTAAGACGCTGGTCAAGGTGAACCGCTGGTTCCCCTCCAGTAAGCGTTGCTCCGCGTGCGGCCACACCTACGAAGAGATGCGGCTCGACGTTCGGCGCTGGCAATGCGAGGAATGCGGGTCGCATCACGATAGAGACATTAATGCTGCTGAGAACTTACGTAGGGTGGGACTCACCCGAACGGAGGGCGTGAAGCCCTCAAACGCACCTGGAGATCCGGGTAAGTCCAGCAAGGCTTTTGAGCTTGTTGGCTCCGGTCGATGAATGGTGGAATCTCCCCCTCTTTAGAGAGAAGAGTGTCAACGAGACCAATCAGCCATCCCATGGATCGCCTCACGCCGGGCCTATTGTTGCGAGCATACCAGGCGGGCATCTTTCCGATGGGCGATGACGCCACAGGGGCGATCGGCTGGTATGCGCCCGATCCGCGCGGTATCCTCCCGCTGAGCGACTTTCACGTGCCGGGTACTCTGGCGAAGCTCGTTCGCCGCGATCCGTTCGAGGTGGTCAGCGATCGCGATTTTCCCGCTACCATCCGGGCCTGCGCCGATCGCGAGCGGACGTGGATCACGCCGCCGGTGATTGAGGCATACACCGAGCTGCACCAAATGGGATACGCGCACAGCGTAGAGTGCTGGCAGGAGGGCGAACTCGTCGGCGGGTTGTATGGGGTTGCTATGGGTGGAGCTTTCTTCGGTGAGTCGATGTTTTTCCGCGTTAGCAACGCCTCGAAGGTGGCCCTGGTGCACCTGGTGCGGCAATTGCGCTCGGGCGGGTATACGCTGCTCGATGTCCAGTACTCGAATCCCCACCTCGAGCAGTTCGGTGTCATCGAGATCCGCCGCAGTGCCTACCAGCAGCGGCTGAGCGATGCGCTGCAGCACGAAACGACGTGGTGGCCGCAACACTCAGCCCCCGCGTGAAACGATTTACCGGCTCCCGCTTACCTGTTTGCGATTTGCCCATGCACAAGTGCACCCATCTTATGACGCGCTTTCTCCTCGCTCGCGCCGCGTACGGCCTGCTCGCCGTCACCGTCTTCACTGGCTGCCAGCAGGCCACCTCCACGCCCGGGACATCGGCCGATGCAGCGGCCCAGGTCAACCCGCCCGACTCGACACAAGCTCGCTTCGAGGCGCTGATGGATGTTGCACAGCAGCAGGCGCTCCACGAGCAGCCGCTAGGCACCATCATGACGACGCTGGGGCAGGAAGCGATGGGCGCCCCCTACTTGGCGGGTACGCTGGATGAGCCGCCCAGTGAGCAGCTCGTCATCCGTTTTGACGGCTACGACTGTGTGACGTTTGTCGAAACGATGCTGGCGCTCGCGCGCGGCGTGGAGCAGCAGCAATACGACTATGCGCCGTTTGCCCGCCGCATCGAGGAACAGCGCTACCGCAAAGGTGAACTCGACGGCTACTGCAGCCGGATGCACTACTTCACCGAGTGGATCGCGCAGAACGATGAGCGGGGTACGGTGCGCAGCATCACCCAGCGGCTCGGTGGCGTCCCGCTCACCGACTCGCTCTCGTTCATGAGCACGAACCGCGACGCCTACCCGCGCTTCGCCACAAACGATAGCTTGTTGGCGTGCGTGCGTAGCATGGAATCCAACCTCTCGGGCGCTACCATCTATCATGTGCCCCAAGACCGCATCCGGTCGGTGTATGACCAGCTGCAGAGCGGCGATATCGTCGGGTTCTCCACCAACATCGGCGGGCTCGACGTGGCGCATACCGGCCTGGTACTGAAGGACGGCGACCAGGCCAAGCTGCTGCACGCGTCGCTCTCAGGCGGCGTGGTGGTTTCGCCCGATCTTCAACGCTACGTTCAGAACATTGATCATCAGGTTGGAATTGTGGTAGCGCGTCCGCTATCATCCCGTGGTTCGTAGCCCGGTGCCTTCTGAACGGCGCCGCCCTGCTGCGCGCTTCCGGTCTGTTTCCGAAGCCACCTTCCCCACTGATCATGATCGACATTGAACGCATAGGGGTGTATACCAGCGGCGGCGATGCGCCCGGCATGAACGCCTGTCTGCGCGCCATCGTCCGCACCGCATCAGCCCAGGACATGGATGTCATTGGCATCCGGCGTGGCTACGAGGGCATGATTGAGGGAGACTTCGTGGAGATGGAGCGCCGATCGGTGTCCAACATTGTGCAGAAGGGGGGCACCATCCTCAAGAGCGCGCGGTCTGAGGGCTTTTACACAGAAGAGGGGCGCACGCAGGCAGCGCACAACGTGCGAGACTACGACATCGACGCGCTGGTGGCGATCGGTGGCGACGGGACATTTCGGGGCGCCTCCCAATTCTGCCAGGAGCACGATATTCCGCTCATCGGCTGCCCCGGCACGATCGACAATGACCTGTTTGGGACCGACGCGACCATTGGGTACGACACGGCACTGAACACAGCGATCGAAAATATCGACCGTATCCGCGACACGGCCGACGCGCACAACCGCCTGTTTCTTGTTGAAGTGATGGGACGCGACGCGGGCTTTATCGCGCTCAACTGTGGGATTGGCGGCGGGGCCGAACTCGTCCTCATCCCAGAGACCATCACCGAGATGGATGAGATCAAAGACCGCATTCTCTCACTCATGTCGGCGCAGCGACGGTCGACCATCGTCGTAATTGCCGAGGGCGACGAACTGGGCGGGGCGCGGGGCATCGAGCAGGCCCTCCGTGACGACCCGTCGTTCGATGAGATCGACCTGCGAGCGACCATCCTCGGGCACACGCAGCGCGGCGGATCGCCCACCGCCAGCGATCGCGTGCTGGCCAGCCGCCTCGGCGTGGCCGCCGTCGAGTCACTCCTCGATGGGCACACCGACGTGATGGTCGGGCTCGTTAAGGGGGAGGTGAAGCTTACGCCGCTTCGTAACGTGTGGGGGCGCACCAAAAATATCGACTACGACCTGCTCAAGCTCACCCAACTGCTCAGTTAATGCCGAGTGACGCGTGTCGAGTGACGCGTGTCGAGTGTCGATTAGGCGCGTTGAGACATCCTGCTGCTTCTCGCACTCGAAACCTGTAAATCGAAACACGACAATGACCCATCGTCCCCCCATCGGCGAGGTTGACGGCAAGGCCGAGCACGTTGAGCAGATGTTCGACAGCATCGCGCCGCGCTACGACGTGCTCAACCGCGTGCTGAGTCTTGGCATCGACCAACGCTGGCGCACGCAGGCCATCCGGTTGCTCGAAGACGACCAGCCGCAGCGCATCGTGGACGTGGCCACCGGCACGGCCGACCTCGCTATCAAGGCCGAAGACGTGCTCCATCCTCGGGAAGTCGTCGGCGTTGACCTCTCTGCCGAGATGCTCCGCTACGGCCGCGAGAAGCTCAAAAGGCGCGGGCTCTCAGGGCGCATCACGCTCCAGCAGGCTGATGCGGAGACGCTTCCGTTCCCCGACGACGACTTCGACGCCGCACTCGTCGCCTTCGGCGTGCGCAACTTCGAGGATCTGGATGCGGGCTTGCGCGACATCGCGCGGGTGCTCCGGCCCGGGGGGGCGCTCGTCGTGCTTGAGTTCAGCCAGCCGCGGCAGACGCCCATCAAAGAGCTCTACCGGTGGTACTCGAACAACGTGCTCCCGCGGATCGGGGGAGCCATCTCTAGCAATGACGGGGCGTACCAGTACCTGCCTGAGTCCGTCGCTGCCTTCCCTGACGGACCCGATTTTCTCGCGCGGATGCAGGCGGTCGGCTACCGCAACCTCCTGTGGAAGCCGCTCACCTTCGGCGTCGCCTCGCTCTACCGGGGCTATGTCAGAGGTTGAAAGCGGGCACGTTGAATGGTGGAACGTTGTTGTCCCAGTTCCCAAGCGCTCAACCGTCCAACCGAACACCGTTCAACCCGACCCATGGACACGATCGAACTGACCATCCCCGTCGACACGGCGCGGCACGACGTGCTCATCGCGCGGCTCGAGGAGTACGGGTTCACCGGGTTTCAGGAGGACGCTGGCACGCTCAAGGCATACATCGGGGCCAACGACTGGAGCACGGGCAAGTCAAACTATGTGAGGTCGTGGCTACGGCGACAGGGGGTTGACGGCGCGGTCGCCGAGCAGCGCATCGCCGCGCAGAACTGGAATGCACAGTGGGAGCAGTCCATCCAGCCGCTCCCGGTCGGTCCGTTCGTTGTAAAGCCCACCTGGGCGGCCGTGCCCGACGACGCCGAGGGGAAGCACGTGCTCGCCATCGACCCGAAGATGAGCTTCGGGACGGGCTACCACGAGAGCACGCGGCTCATCCTGCGCGTTCTGCCCGACCTTATCGACGGGGGCGAACGGGTGCTGGACGCCGGCACCGGCACGGGCATTTTGTCGATTGCTGCTGTGCGGCTCGGGGCGGGGCCGGTCATCGCATTCGACATCAGCGCATGGGCCGAGGAGAATGCGCGCGAGAACATCGCCCTCAACGACGCCACGGAGCGCATCACCGTGCGGCAGGGATCCATCCAGGAGGCGGTGCCCGAGTCTGGCTTCGACGTGATTCTGGCTAACATCGAACGCGACCCGCTCATCGACCTGCTGCCTGCTTTTGCCAACAAGCTGGGCCGTGGCGGCCGCATCGCGCTGGCGGGTCTTACGGAGGATGACGAGCCGACGATGCGCGCAGCCATCACGGAGCACGGCTTTTCGATTGAGCGTGAGACACGCGAGAACGAGTGGTGGTCCGTCGTCCTGCAGCGCGACGAGTAGCGTTTACTCGATAGGCCTTGTCCGGAGCGCTTCGCGTACTGTGCCTGGAGGCATCCCTGCGGGAAGCGCGCGAACTGCTGAAGCACGTCCAGCGGGGGATTGGTGTAGATGGGGCGACGCGACTGACTCGCCGTCGCTACCGATCCGCCGATAATCCACACCGGCACCGAGAGAATAAGGAACGCGCCATGGCTGGCCGTCGAAAGCGTGCCGAGAAACGTCCATATCGA
>CAYFQN010000196.1:0-5540 GCA_964345285.1 uncultured Rhodothermales bacterium | reverse complement strand
GATGCCGGATACGGCTTGCCGTCCACCTCCAAGATGTGACCTTAGATGTGACCTTAGATGTGACCTTCTCGACAAGTGCCGATGTAACGATCATGCCGTATACGAAACGCGACGTAGTGCGCGTTATAGAGGCACCACATGCGGGACGGGCGCACTCTCTTGCCCTTTGATTCATCCCATATAGCACCAAGGGGCGACGTGATTGAGATGTGCACCCTTCCTCCCCTGGAACTCCTCCATCCATTGCAGCCAGACGCACCATGAGTGTTCGAAAGAAAATTTCGGTCGCGGCGATCGTCGTCGTGGCCTTCGTGGCAGGCATCATGTTTACCACTGCGGGCGCGAACCTCTTCGGCTCCGACCAGAGCGTGCCGGCCGCTTCACAGGCTTCCACAACCACCTTCGAGGGCACGACAGCCATCAGCAACCCCGCCCCGGCCGCTGTCGCCGACTTCGAGACGGCCTTCACGCAGGTGACGGAAGCGGTGAACCCCACGGTGGTGCAGATCCAGGCGCAGCGCGTCGTGGAGCGCGACATGCGGTCTCCGTTTGAGGGCACCCCATTCGAGGATTTCTTCCGCCGTGGTCCCGGTGGCGGCGGTGAGCCCGAACCCCGCCAGGGACTCGGGTCGGGCGTCATCATCCGCTCGGATGGCTACATCGTGACCAACGACCATGTCGTGGACGGCGCCGATGAGGTTAGTGTATTAATGCAGGGCAACGAGGAGTACGAGGCCGAGATCGTGGGCACCGACGAGTTTAGCGACTTGGCCGTGCTCCGCATTGAGGAATCCGGCCTGCCATCGATTAGCTTTGGGTCGAACGACGATGTGCGCGCTGGCCAGTGGGTCTTAGCTTTCGGCTCCCCGCTCTCAACCGACTTGGAGAATACGGTGACGGCGGGCATCGTGAGCGCGGTGGGCCGCGTGAGCACCTCCACCTCCCAGATCAACTTGGCGTCGGAGCTCATCCAAACCGATGCGGCCATTAACCCGGGCAACTCAGGCGGTCCGCTCGTGAACCTGCAGGGTGAGCTCATCGGCATCAACTCGGCCATTTACTCTCGATCGGGCGGCTACCAGGGCATCGGCTTCGCCATCCCGGTGGACGTGGCCCGCAATGTCACGTCGCAGCTTATCGAGCAGGGCGAAGTGCAGCGTGGTTACCTAGGCGTACGATTCGATCGCGTACCCGAGACGCTGGCCGGTGCCCTCGACGTGCCGCGCGGTGCGGCCCAGATTACACGCGTTGAGGACGATACACCGGCGGAAGCGGCCGGGCTACAGCAAGGCGACATCGTTGTGGCGGTAGAGGGCCGCGAGTTGAACAACTTCAACCAGTTGCGCACCATCGTGAGCAACAAGCGACCAGGGGAGGTCGTTGAGATGCGCGTCGTGGACCAGGATGGCGATGAGCGTACGGTATCGGTCACGCTGACTGCGCGCGACGAGGATCTCATTGCGCAAGGCCCGAGTAATGACGGCGGCACTGAGGAAGAGGACAGTATGGAGTCGCTGGGCTTTACGCTGCAGACCGTGACGCCCAACGTGCTGCGCCAGCTCGGCATCGAAAACGCGGAGCGGTATCAGGGGCTCATGATTGCGGATATCGACCGCACCAGCGAGGCCTTTCAGGATGCTGGCCTGCGCCCGCGCGACATCATCGTGGAAGTAGCCCGAGAGCGCGTGCGCGACCGGGAGGCATTTATGGCGGTCTACGGAGACCTCCCATCCGGCGAGAACTTCCTCGTCCGGGTCGTGCGGATGCAGGGCCAAGAGCCCACATCGTTCGTCACGGCCCTGACGAAGCCGTCCTAACGCCGTTCTACCTGGTATTTCTATCCGAAAGCCCTGCCTCGCAGATTGAGGCAGGGCTTTCTTTGTATGCCTGGCTATAGGTTGGCATAGTGTGTGCTAAATTGACGGATACATGGGTGCCACTTCTACGAGGCCTTTCTCCGGTCACTTCTATAAGGTCTCGCTTTGGTGGAGCAGCCGGTGCAGCGCGATGCCAAGCTGCACCGGCTGTTACTTTTTTGGCGACTTCTGCAGCGCTCGTGTCCGCGCATCCATGTGCTTTACGCTTTACCAGGTAGATCATGTCTTCGGATCTCGTTTTTTCCGCCATCTCTGTTGAGATCCGGCTTATGGTGGGGCAAGCCGGTGCAACCGCTTGGGTTGCGCCGGCTGTTTTTGTTCATGTCTGTGGCGCGTCAGCCGGTCAACTCAGTGCCTTTGCACTTGCTCAGACCCGCCGCTAGATTGTTGGCCGGTCCGTTGGATTACCACCTCATTGTCACCCATCCTGCCACCCTTACCGCTATGTTGCCGATCTCAACCGTGCTCTCCTCTCGCCTCCTCCGTGTACTGAGTGTCTTTTCCCTGTGCGGGGCGCTCATGCTCTCTGCGCCGGCCACCGCCCAGCAGCACCGGTCGCTGCCCGTCGACACCACCGTGACGTCGACGCACGAAGTAACCATCAAAGGGCAAACGGTGCCGTACCGCGCCACCGTCGGCACGCAACCGGTCTACGGCGACGACGACCACGTCATCGCCTCACTGCAATACACCTACTACGAGCGAACCGACGTAGATGACCGCACGCGCCGCCCGCTCATGATCTCCTTCAACGGTGGCCCAGGCTCCGGCTCGCTCTGGATGCACATCGGTTACACAAGCCCGAAGCAGTTGCGCATCAGTGCCGAAGGCTACCCGGTCCAGCCCTATGGCGTGCGCGACAATCCGCACTCCATCCTTGACGTAGCAGACATCGTGTTCGTGAACCCCGTGAACACGGGCTTCTCGCGAATCATCAGCGAGGACGTCGACCGCGAGGAGTTCTTCGGCGTCAATGCCGATGTTACGTACCTAGCCGATTGGATCGATACGTTCGTATCGCGGCAGGCGCGGTGGCGCTCCCCTAAGTACCTTATTGGCGAGAGTTATGGGACGACGCGCGTCGCAGGCCTGGCCGGGGCGCTGCAAAACCGCCACTGGATGTACCTGAACGGTGTCATCCTCGTCTCACCCACCGGCCTCGGGATGGAGCCTGCTGGCCCCCACCCCCGCTCCGAAGTTCTCAAGCTTCCGTACTACACCGCGGCGGCCTGGTACCACGACAAGCTCGACGCTGATCTTCAGAATCGTGACTTGCTGGACGTCCTCGCCGAGGTAGAAAACTTCACCGTCGAATCGTTTCTTCCAGCCGTTTCGCGTGGCGGCTTCATCGACGACGCGCGGCGCCAGGAGATGGCGCAGCAGGTCGCGCGCTACGCCGGCCTGTCGCAACAGTTCGTGCTAAACTACAACCTGCGCGTACCGGCCTCGGCCTTTTGGAAGGAACTGCTCCGCGATGAGGGCTACACCATCGGCCGCCTCGACTCACGCTACCGGGGCGTCGACCGTGAGAATGCCGGTGACCGGTACGACTATCCGGCGGAACTGACGTCCTGGAACCACGCCTTCGCCCCGGCTATCAATCATTACCTGCGCGACGAGTTGGGTTTTGAGACGGAGCTACAATACAATGTATTTGGCCCGGTCCGCCCCTGGGACGACGATAATAACAACACCGGCGAGCAGCTGCGTCAGGCGATGGCGCAGAATCCGTTTCTGCACGTGATGGTGCAGTCCGGCTACTACGACGGGGCTACGGACTACTTTTCTGCCAAGTACGTGATGTGGAACCTGGACCCGAGCGGCCGGCTGCAGGACCGGCTGCGCTTCGAGGGCTACCGGAGCGGCCACATGATGTATCTGCGGAGCGAAGACCTGGCGACTTCCAATGAGCACATCCGCCAGTTCATCGACCAGTCCACCCCCGAGGACGGCCAACCGGCTCAGTACGGGCCGCCGCAACGCTAGGGCCGAGACTGTTAAGGGCGCTGTTAAGGGCGCTCGTCGTCCGGGCGCTCCGTCTGCAACGGCACGACATCCGCGTTCCAGCGGTCGTCGCCGAGAAGGTGCTCGACGAAGTACTCGGCGCGGAGCCAGAACCAGTAGTCCCCCATGTCGCCGTAGCCATGCTGCTGGCCGGGGAAGACGAACAGGTCGAACCGCTTGCCGGCTTTGATCAGCGCCTGCGCCATGCGGTATGTATTGGCCGGGTGGACGTTGTTGTCGATGGTGCCCGTCGTGAGCAGCAGACGGCCTTTCAGGGTGCCGGCCAGTTCCGAATTGGTGTCGATGTCGTATTCGAACGAGACCGTTCCCGAGTCGCTAACGACCTCCTCAACGCCATGGTGCGTCTCGGACCACCAGCGGTTGTATACGTCGTTCTCGTGGTTGCCCGACGATGCCACGCCGACCTTGAAGAAGTTGGGGTACTGGAGCAGGGCGGCCGTCGTCATGAAGCCGCCGCCGGAGTGGCCATAGATGCCCACGCGGTCGAGGTCGATAAAGTCGTGGCGTGCAGCGAGGCGTTCGAGGGCCACCTTCTTGTCTTCCAGCGCGTAGTCGCGCAGGTTGCCATAGCCGTATGTGTGGTACCGCCGCGAGCGATCAGGGTGGCCGCCGCGGTGGCCCATCACGGCGACGATGAACCCGAACTGGGCCAGGGCGGACACGTGGCCGCCCGTGGTGAACGATTTCGGCACGGCCTCGGTCTGCGGACCCGGATAGACGTACGTGACAATCGGGTAGTGTTTCGTTGAGTCAAAGTCGGCCGGCTTGTACATCACGCCGTAGAGGTCGGTTACGCCATCAGCCGCCTTCACAGAGAACGTCTCCGGATGCGTCCAGCCGGCCTCGTCCAGCGCGCTCAGGTCGGCCGTTTGTAGTTCGGTGATGATGTTGCCGTCCGCATCGCGCAGCACCGATTGCGGCACCGTGTCCACGCGGCTGTGGTTGTCCACAAAGAAGCGGCCCGACTCGGACAGGTCCACGCTGTGATCGGCATCGCCCGGGTTAAGCAGCCGGAGGTCCGAGCCGTCCAGCCGGACGCGGTACAGGTGATCATAATACGGGTCCTCGCCGTCTTCGCGCCCGTTGGCGGTGAAATAGACGACGCCCTCTTCTGCATCCACGGATTCTATGCCGTCCACGTGCCAGGCGCCCTCGGTGAGGCGGTTCTTGAGCGTGCCATCCGGGCCGTAGCGGTAGATGTGCTGCCAGCCGTCGCGCTCGGAGAGCCACAGCACGTCGCCGTTGGGGAGAAGCTCGGGGCGCTCGGTGTGGAAGTACGTGTTGAACCGCTCCTCGATGACGGTGCGCAAGACCTCCCCCGTTTCGGCGTCGGCCACCATGAGGTCGGCGCGTTTGCGGTCGCGGCTCTGGCGCATGAACCAGAGCTCGTCGGACGCGTCGGACAGCCAGAGGGCGCGCTGCGGCTCGGTGGACGCCGGGTAGCGGAACCGGCGTTCTGTCATGATGGACATTGACTGATCGGCCCAGGCGCTGTCAGCCACCTGTACCTTCTCACGGTCAGAGAGGTCATAGATCCAGATTTCGTTCTGCGTGACATCCGCCTCGCCCGGCATGTCGTACTTGTACGTTTCCAGCTCGGGCCGCTCGTTGCCCACGCCGTGGATCACCCAGAGCTCG
>CAYFQN010000195.1:0-5565 GCA_964345285.1 uncultured Rhodothermales bacterium | reverse complement strand
GAAGAACCCGACGGGGCCGGTCAACTGCGCCTGGAGGCGGGGCAACAGCCGATCGGATCGCTCGCCATCGGAGGAGCAGAGCTGTGGATCGACAATGTCGTTCTCCGCGGCCCGTCGGATCGCCCTGCGCCCGTTTGGCTCCCATACGGTGATGGAGTAACGCGGCTCCGGATGCGCGACACAAGGGTGCGATTCGGCGAGCGCGGTATGTTGGTCGCACGTGCCGAAAGCTGGCAGATCGACGGCTCAGACGTCCGTCCATTCGCGGAGGATCGCTGGGCGCGGTTGCGTGCAGCCTTCAAGGCCGTAGAGGCAGATGAGGCCGCAGCGCGCGGTCCGTACCGGCAATTGCTGGCGCGGCTGGAGACGGTCTTTGAAGGACCCGGCGGGCACGAAGGCTACGCAATCCAGGCGTTCCGCTGGCACAACTGCACAGTCCGCCGGAGTCAGTTAGCCGGGCGGCACGGCCTCCACGCGTGGTGGTGGCTGGGCGGGACGGCATCGGCCAACGCCATCAATGCCCGCGAGAGCGGGGCGCATGCGTTCTGGCTGCACAGGGCGGACTGGTCCGCCAACACCACCACGACGGCGGAGGGCGTGAGTCTCTCCACGGCGGGCGGGCACCGGGTGCGTATGGTGGACAACCGATTGCGCGGGCCGGTCGGCATCGCCACCGTGACGCTAGGGGCAGGCATCGACGGGCTGGATCGCCTGGCCCGCACGCTCCTCCGCGGCTATGGGGCCGATCGGGCAACCGACGAGGCGGCGCTCTACGGCGTATTGGTGGACGAGTCGCTGCGCATCATGGGGTGCGGTCCGCTGCTGGATGCGCTCCAGCCTCTGGCCGATGCGGTGAGCCCAGCGCCCGGAATCCCGGCCGTGTACTATTTCGCGGAGGGGTTCATGAGTCGCCTGCGTGCCCAGACGGAGAGCGATGTGGTGCGCGCCCTGCCACTCATCGACCTGGATGTGAGCCGTAACGACATTGCATGTACCCAGCAGGGCGTCGGTCTCGACGGCTTTCTGCCGCTCGGGCGCCTTCGCGTCGCCGGCAATCGCATCCACACGACGTCGGGGCAGGCGCTGCGTATCGAGGCCAATCCGTTCACGGCGAATGCGCATTTAATCGTGTTCATCATCCGTGGCGTGCTAGCGTTGCTGGCCGAGCGGGCCCAGGCGCTGCGTGAGAGCGCTGACGGGGATATGGCGGCCGTCATGGCAGCCCTGTCCACCCTGATGGGCCGGTGGCGGTCCGGCGCTGAGGCCCTCGTCGACCTGGACTTCCGGGTGGAAGGCAACACCATCCGCAGCTTGCAGACGGCCATCGAATCCAACCTCTATGAACTGGCGGTGCGGGCCAATCACATCACAATGCAAGAGCGCCGGGTACAGCAGGGGGGTGAAGGGAACACCGGACGCAGCTTCGGGCGCGTAACAACGCCGGAAGGCGCGTCTGTCGTGCGAGCACGGGTTCGTATCGTCGGAACTGAGCGGGTCGGTTATACGGATGCCAAAGGAGCGTACAACCTCTCTGGCCTGCCGCCTGGCGACTACGAACTCCGGGCATCACAGACCGGCTACAGCACGGCCACCCAGACTTTGACGGTGGAGGCGGGTGAGGAGGTGCAAGTAAACTTCACGATCAGCCTGCTGCGCAGCAACCGGATCGTAGCCGGCGAGGGGTTCAGCGATGGAGTGGTTGCCGCGCGGTCCGTGGCCGCAACCGCTTCGAACGCGGAGATGACAGAGGTGATCGACGTCCTCGGTCAAAGCGCCGCGCTGGAACCGCTTGCTATCGCCCTGCGCGATGGGGCCCATACGCCCGCGGAGGCGTACGCGGCTTATCTGGCGGCCGAGCCGGGCCCGCTGGCAACCTCTGAAGCGCGCATCCAGACGGCCGACGCCATCACGCTCATCCAGGGGCAGGTAAGCGATCCGGAGATGCAGCAGGTCACGGCGCAACTCAACACTGCGCTGCGAGCCAACGACCGCACGCAATGGGCGCCTCTGTTCGTCCGGCTGATCCGTGCTCTGCAGAGCTATATCGACACCCAGGGCATTTTGCTCAAAGGAGTGGGCGGGCGGATCGTCGAGAATCAGGTTATCGTGCCGGCCGACGCCAATCCGGACACCGAGTCGCTCGGCGGCGTACAAGTGTCGGTCAACGCATCGCACCTCACCGTGCTGATGGCGGTCGGCAACGTCCTCATGCAGTATCTTGGCAGCGAAAAAGACCAGTACACGCTAAGCGACCCGCTCCTTGGCATTACGGACACGCTGATCGACAACAACGAGATTGTAGGGGGCGTAGGGCATGGGATAAGCGTGCAAGGGGTGGCCGGTCAGCCCGATATTGTGCAGGATCTCCGGGTGCAGGGCAACCAAGTGCGCGGCCTGGCCGGTGCGGGGCTGTTCATCAACGAGCATGCGCTGGCAGTTGGACTCGATGTCACTGGTAATCATATCAGCGCGTGTGGCCGATCGACGGGGCTCACGCAGCACAAAGGGGGGGCCGTACTCCGGACTGTTGCGGCGTGTAGCCTCGACGGCAACCAGGTGCTCCGGTGTGGCGAGGACCTGCAGGGGGATCACCACGCGTACGGCATCGACCTTGACGGGCTGTACGGGCTTCGCGCCGCTGACAATACCATTCAAGCAAATGGTGCTGATGAAGGGACCGCCGACGACGGCGGGATGCGGCTTGTCGAGGTGTACGGATCTGCGATGTTGCACGACAACACGATCGCTTTCAACCACGGGGTGGGCCTGTCGTGGGTGAACAGCGCCCGGGCCGGCGAAGAGGCGCTGCTCCCGCCGTTTTTGATGAACGCCGTCAACGCGTATCTGCGGATGAGCCGCACGGTTGGTGACCTCGTCGCCGAGGAGCAGGCCTCCATCCAGGGCAACGCGCTGAAAAGCGTCGCCGGTACCGATTTTCCGGTGTTTCAGCTGCTCAACCTGCGAGAGGTACTGTTCACGGGTAACACCTGCCACGCCGAGACCACCAGTGCACCCCTCGGCGAAATTCAGGAGACGAGCCGCGGCGTCGTCACCGCCAACCAGAGCCAGACAAATGCTGAGGTCGCCATCGCAATCAAGAAAATGAGTACTGGCGTTGTACTTGGGAACGTGGGCAACCGGCCCATCCAGCTGCAGGCGTCCGCGGGCGTAGAGCACGCCCACAACGTCCCGCCGGCTACCTGATTCTCCTTCCATCTTTGGAGCGCATCATGGAAACCAATGAACCACTATTCGATTTGCAGGCACTCGTGCAAGGGTACGTCGACGACCTGCGGGCTGTGGCAACATCGCCAGGCGACGCGCCGGCCCAGTCAGCGGGCAACGAGCGATTGCGTGAGTCGGCGGGGCATGTGGAGGCCGGACGCGACCAAGCCATGGCTGATCTCGATGCGACGCACCGGGCGCGTACGTCGGCGATGGAGGCTGTCGTTGCTGAGCGAGCACGGCGGCTGGACGCTTACGCTAAGCGGCAACGCCAAGCCGTGCCGGCCGATCCCAATCGGTTCATTGTCGCCGGGCGAGTTACCGACCAAGTCACCGGACACGGTCTCCCTCACGTTCGGGTCCGTGCCACCGATCTGGACCGCCGGTACGACGATGTCGTGGGTGAGGCGCGCACGGATGCCCTCGGCTACTACCGCATCGAGTACACGGCGGCGGCGATCGACGAGTGCGATCAAAACCCGGAGACGTACATCGACGTGTTGGATAATGAGGGTGAGGTGCTCTTCACGTCCACACAGTCTTTCATTCAGAAGGCTGGGCAGAGCGCGTTCATCCCCGCAGCCGTGGATGGCGGGAAGCTGCCCACGAGTCAGCGCATGGCAGAGAAGGTGGCCAGATCTGTGGCGCGCCGCCAGCAGGATCTGGCCTGCCGAGGGCGCGTCTTGAAGTCGCAACCGCGCGTCGAAGTCGTTCGAGGGAGCGACGCACGTGAAGATGATGGGCGTGGAACCGATAGACGCAAGGACGCTGCTTCCCGCCCTGAACCCCAGGTCGGGCGCGCTAATGCGCCGGCGAAAAAGACCGAGGCGCCTGCAGAAAAAGCGCGCCGAAAAGGACAATCGGGGGCTTCGTCGAAGCCAGAAGCCAAGTCAAAGCAGAAGGCCAGGGCGAGATCCGCCAAGCCGCGCTCGTCCGCATCGAGCCGTCCCCTTAGCGACGTGAAGGGGATTGGGCCCGTTTACCAAGAACGTCTTGCGGGCGCAGGAATCACCGACATCGAGACAATCGCCGCGCTAGAGCCGTCGCAGCTAGCGTCGGTGTTGGAGGTCGGCGTGGGCCGGGCCGAGCGCATCGTCAACGCCGCCCAGGCCGCAGCGCAGCCGGAGGAGGAGTCGGGAGACCAGGCATAGGGGGGAGCAGACGGCCTGGGTGGCCTGACGTACAGATGCCGCGCTACAGCACCCCCAACTCGCTTTCGGCATCGTCGCCATATGATTCGAGCTCAACGACCCACGAGGCTGGCGTGCTACGCTCTGCGTCATCCGATCCACTGTCGGCACGGCGCAGGTACTTGACAAGTGCACCGGGCACGTCGTCATCCATCCACCATTCCAGCGTGGCACCCGGCGTCCCATAGCGAACGTGTTGCGCCTCGAACGACCCCGCTGCAACGCTAATGGTCTCTGTTCCCACGGTTGCTCCTTCAATGCTTTCGGGGGACAGCGTGCGGGGTTGGGTGTAGCCGTAGGTCCCTTCCTCCACCGGCATTTCTTTAGCTTCCTCTCCGGGAAATTGGCCACGCAGCCGCAGGAGCTCCTCCTGGTTGGGGCTGAAGAGCCCCTCAAGGATGATGGCTTCGTCGGTTTCGGCGTTCTCGTACGTCACGTGCCACCATTCATTCCCTTCGTCCGTCCGAGCTAGAAAAGCGCGTCTAATGTATGCCCCGGTCGGCTCGTCAGTTTCCAGCATTTGCCAGCGTGTGTATTCACCGGGGGCGTACGCATCCTCAGTAACCGAGTAATTCCCGGCACCGAAGGCAATGTTGAAAAGGTATCCGGTGTACAGGTTGGTCCACTGGGTCGTCCACGTGTCGGGGAATCGGGCCACGATCATGGCGCCGGCCGCTTCGCCGATACGCTCACCAACCACTTCTCCGGTACGTTCCGCCGCGCGGTTGACGGTGCTATCCACAGCTGTGTTCACAACGCTGGTGCAGCCAACGGCCGTGACTAGGCCTACAAATGCAAGGAAAGACAGGAGACGTGTTTTCATAATGGCTGATCCGCTGTAGGCTTAAAAGATAGAAACCGAAAGGGTGCTGACGGGACATATACCTCTCGTTCGAGGGCCGAGCATCCCATGAGGGCTGTTGCGCGATGTGCCAGCGAACTGGGACGTCCAACTTCAGCTAAACCCGGTGCAAAATCAATAGCGCAAAACGACGTGCAGGACGGACAAGCTGCACGACCTGTCGATCCGTGTAGTGTGCCACGGCGGAGAGAGCGGGATGATATGCGAACCAAAGAGTGGACAAATAAAAAAGCCGCTCCAGCTTCTAAAGCTGGAGCGGATTGTAGTTGGTGCGGTCCGGACGGGACT
>CAYFQN010000194.1:0-5573 GCA_964345285.1 uncultured Rhodothermales bacterium | reverse complement strand
GATCAGTTACTTAGCGCCATCCTGGTTCCAGCTACTCCCCGCCGTTCGGCGGACCGTGCAGCACGGTCCGTCTGGGTTCCTGGGGTCTGGGTTCCTGGGGCACTGCCATCCGGGGCACTGCGCATATCTGTGTGGCGCCTGGTATGTTAAGCTCCATTCCTCTCTCAACCGACGCCGTGCCGCATGTCTACATTATCCCTGGCTGCCCTTGTCGTAGTCGCCGTTCTGGTTCTGCTTGGCTTGGTGCTCGTCGCGCGGGTGCATGCTTTCGTTGCCCTGCTGCTCACGAGCCTCGTCGTAGCCATCGCAGGCGGCATTCCGCTGACGGATATCGCAGGCATCATCGAGGAAGGGATGGGAAGTACGCTGGGCTATATTGCGGTCGTCATCGGGCTAGGGGCCATGGTGGGCGAGCTGCTTCGGGTCTCCGGAGGCGCGGAGCAGATTGCCGATACGTTGCTCAACCGGTTTGGCGATGACCGGGCCCCCTGGGCACTTAGCCTGACAGGCCTGCTCGTTTCGATCCCGGTTTTCTTCGACGTAGCACTCATTCTGTTTATCCCGCTGGTGTACACGCTGACCGAGCGGACCGGGCGGTCGTTGCTTTACTATGCGATCCCGCTCTTGGCCGGCATCGCAGTAGCACACAGTTTCATCCCGCCTACGCCTGGCCCCGTCGCCGTCGCTGGGCTGCTGGGGGCCAACCTCGGATGGGTCATCGTGTTTGGCTTTGTGGCGGGCGTGCCGGCCATTCTGGTGGGGGGCGTGTTTTTTGGGCGGTACATCGGCGACCGCATTCACCTGGATGTGCCGGCAGCGATGCAGGAGGAGCACACCGCCCCCGAGCCGGTGCGCACCGCAGCACCTCCCTCGTTCACGCAGGCCGTCGGGATCATTGGTCTGCCACTGGCACTCATTCTCCTCGGAACGGTGTCTGACGTTTTGCTGACCGCGGACGTGGCGCTGCGCCGTGGATTGCAGTTTGCCGGCCACCCCTTTACGGCGCTCACGCTGGCTGTCGTTCTCGCGTTTTATGTGCTGGGCGTGCGTGGCGGATATACCATGGATCAGGTGCAGCAGATCGCGACGAAGGCACTCGAACCCGTCGGGCTGATCATTTTGGTGACCGGCGCGGGCGGCGTGCTAGGCGAGGTGCTCGTCCAAACCGGGGTTGGCAACGTGCTGGCTGAAGCAATGGCTGTCTCCAACCTGCCCGTGGTCCTACTCGCCTTTTTGATTGCGCTCGTCGTGCGGGTCTCGCAGGGCTCTGCAACGGTATCAATGGTCACAGCCGCCGGCCTCGTCGCGCCCGTCCTCGACGCGGGCACTTACTCGGCGCCGCTCGTGGGCCTCGTCACCATCGCCATCGCCTCGGGCGCGACTGTGCTCTCGCATGTGAATGATTCCGGCTTTTGGCTCGTGAGCCGCTACCTGGGCATGGACGAGCGCCAAACGCTGCGCGCGTGGACCGTCATGGAAACGCTGGTCGGTGGTGTAGGCCTGGCGGTGGTGCTGGCCCTCAGCCTGCTCATCAGCTAACGACATGGGCCGGGCTAACACATCGAGGAGCCGAGTCACGTGCTACCTCACATTGTCGATGACGGCCTGCTTAATCGTTTCCACGATGGCGTCGACGGGCTGGTCGATGGGTACGATGAGCGCCTCCTGCGGACGGGGGGCCTCCAGCGCCTCGAACTGACTATCGAGCAGGTCGGCGTCGAAGAAGTGGTCTGTGCGCTCGGTCAACCGGCGGCGGATGAGGTCCCGATCCCCCTTCAAGTAGACGAGTCGCGCGCCCGTGTTGCCGTCCATCAGAATCGCACGGTACGTCCTCTTCAAGGCCGAGCAGGCTACGACAGCCGGCGCGCCCACAATGAGCCGCTCGTGGATGAAGTCGTGCAGCGAACGCAGCCACGGCCACCGGTCTTGATCCGTCAGGGGGATGCCGGCGGCCATCTTGTCGATGTTGTCGACCGGATGAAACGTATCCCCGTCAAAAAACTCCCAGCCCAATTCGTTGGCCAGCCGGGTACCGACGGTCGTTTTGCCCGATCCTGATACACCCATCAGGACGAGGATTATGGTCTGATCAGTGGAATGTGCCACGCGTGTCGGTTGCTCTGGGCGCCCTGAGAGGACAGCAGCGCGCGGAAGGTGTATTTCGGTCGGATTCAATGCTACACAGGGCTCATCACACGCCCCACCGGCGAGTAGCGCAGGGAGCACGAGCACCTTGGTCATGGTAGGAGTGTTGGGGTGATGCCGGTCACGTTAGCGAATACGGCATCGCGGCGCATGCGCTTTCAGGCTCGTCGGCTATTCACCAAACCGCTAAAGCTTACGTCTGCCGGCGTACTGTGTACGTCCGCGCAGGATCGCTCACGAGTCCGTGCGAACCGCATTCAGCGGACGGAGACGGAGGCTGCGAAACCGATATACTTTTCCGTCTTCGCCGTGGTGCTGAATACCGATTACGCCCTCACGGTCCATCGTATCGCGCAGCGCCGTGGTCATCGTCCCGTTGACCCAGATTGTGAGGCTATCTCCGACCGCCCGGATGCGATAGGCGTTCCACTGCCCCGGATCGAACGCCTGCCCAGGGCCGCTCCGAAAGGCCTGTCCGGCCCCCGAGTCGTCTGGGGGCGGATGGATCCAGCCGTGGCGGCCTTCGTCGTAGAGCCCGCCAGACCATGCTCGCTTCGAAGGGTCCACCTCGGCCTGGTAGCCGTACACGCGGTTGGGCTCCACATTGGCGCGAAACATGAATCCGGAGTTCGATGCTCGGTCAGGAAGGCGCACCTGGCCTTCGAACACAAAGTCGCGGTACGTGGTGTCCGTGATGAGGAAGAATTTGTCATCAGCGCGCAGGTGGATGACGCCGCCCTCAGCCCATGCCTCGCCCCACTCGTACGGGTTTGCCCACCCGTCCAGTGTGGCCCCATCGAACAACGGGATCCACTCCTCCGTCTCTGCATCCGGCTCCCCCTTTGCATCCGGCGGCGCGCTTGCGCCCGGCGAGCATCCTGTGGCGCAGACGGCGATCAGAGCCACCGCCAACCCGATGGCACGGCTCTGAGGGAACACTCGGCATAGCGAAAGAGACAGAAAGGAGGCCATGGTTCCAATCGCGTGCGGTGAGCATGGTCGTAAACGCTTCGATTCCGGGCCGCATCACGCAGCCGAGGTGTCCTGCTCAACCAGCCCTACCACGATGTCACGAGCAGCGATCAGTTCATCGCGGTTTACGGTGTGCCCCATGCCGTCGTAGATCCGCTCATCCACGGCGGCACCGAGCTGCTCGAAGACGGCGGCCGTTTCGTTTACGCGCTCCAGCGGGATGTGCGGGTCGCGGTCGCTGCACCCGAGAAAAATCGGCGTCCCCGCCATCGATCCGTCATAGTCGAACGCCGTGCCCTTCGGTCCGATCAGGCCTCCGCTGAGCCCGATGACGCCCCCGTATCGTTGCGCATGACGAGCGGCGTACTCGGCGGACAGGCAAGCGCCTTGGGAGAACCCCATCAGCACGAGGCGATGGCGGGGTAGCCCGGCCTCTTCCGCGCGCCCGATGAGAGCGTCGAGCAGGTTTAAGGCCGACGACAGCCCCGGTTCGTTCTGCTCGATAGGCGCCATGAAGGAGCGCGGGTACCAGGTGTGCCCCGCAGCCTGCGGCGCCAAATAAGCCACATCGGCCACGTCGAGCTCCTGCGCGAGCGACAGGATGCTGGCCGCCGAGGCGCCCCGGCCGTGCACCAGAATCACGGCGGCTTTGGATGTGTCGAGCGGCGCGCCGGCCGTTTGCACCGGCGCGTTGCGATGCGGATCGGGCAAGCTGTGCGGGTTCGGCATGGAAGCAGATGGTCATAGATGGAGACGCCGCGCTGTAACGTACAACGCAGCCTGCCCGAACGCTACCCACCGATCTGCTGCGCCACCCACCACAGCGTGCGGGCGCCGAGCCCCGCGCAGATGAGTGTGATGGCGACGCCGAGCATACGGTACCAGCCGGGGAGCGTGACGACGTCTTGCCGCATGGAGAGATATAACACAAACGCGGCGATGAGTGGCAGCAGCACCCCGTTTGCCGCCTGTGCGGCCACGATAGCCGGTAGCGGGGACCACCCGGCGAGCCCGAACGCGCAGCCCGTCAGCAGCACCGAGGCCCACACGCCGCGAAAGCCCCACCCTGTCGGATCATCGTCCCAGCCGAATAGCTCTTGGATGCCGGTGGCAGCGGCGAGCGGCGCCGTGATCGTGGACGTCAGGCCCGCAGCAAACAGGCCAAGGCCGAAGAAGAGTTGCGCGGCCGACCCCGCCGCCGGCTCCAACAGCCGGGCCATGGTTGCGACGCCGTCCACCCGAGCGCCAATGCCAAACAGGGTAGCACCTGTCGCCAGGATCGCGAACGAGATGAGTCCACCGACAGGCAGGAAGATGGCCATCCCCGTCATCTCGCGGCGCCACGCAGCCTCGGCATCGTCCGTGTCGGCCCAGTACTGTTTGGCGACGGAGGCGTGTAGGAAGAGGTTGTAGGTGACCACCGTCGTCCCGATGAGTGCGACGACCGTCAGCAGGCTGCCGTCGGGTACGCTAGGCACCGTGAGTCCGGTCAGCGCAGCCGTCCAGTTGACCGGCGTCAGCACGAGGCCCCCGAGGAACAGCACGCTCATCCCGCCGACCAAGACGGCAAAGACGCGAACTAGCACGCGCAGGTCTAGCAGTAGGATGATGCCTGCAAGGACGGCGATCAGCGCCACGATCCACCGGTCGTCCATCGGCAGGTCCATCAGCGTGGTGATGCCAGCCGCGGCGCCGATGAGGTTGCCCATCTCAAAGGCGGCACACCCCACCCATAGGCCGATCACGACCAGCGTGAACGAGGCGGCACGCGGCCCCGGTGCGGTGATCGTCTCCCGCACGGCCTCGCCCAGCCCGCGCCGCGCTAGGATGCCTGTGTTGGCGGTGAACGACTGGAGCACGAACACCGACAGGGTGGAGAAGAGAAGGACCCAGCCCAGCGCGTAGCCGAAGGTTACGCCGGCCGAGGCGCACGTGAGCACCGTGCCCGGCCCCACGAACGCCGCCACCACGATGGATGATGTGCCTAGCCGCCACCACGGACGGCCGCCGGATTCAGGCATCGGCTTTGTCCATGCGTTCGTACGTCACGAAGCGAAATCCGTCTCGCGGGTCTTCGTCTACTGGCTCAAACACATCACCGATCAGGTGCTCGTACGCAGGGAAGTGCGTGTCGCCTTTGTAATCGCCCTCCACGAGCGTGAGCTCCAGCCGATCGGCATGGGGGAGGAACTGGCGGTAAATGGCCTCGCCGCCGCCAATGAATACGACGTCTTCATCGGCCAGCGCGTCCATGGCGGCGTCGATTGACGCGTAGGCCTCTACGTCCGGGTAATCGGGCAGATGGCCCTTCGACGTGAGGACAACGAGCCGCCGATCCGGCAGCGGACCGCCAAACTGGTGTACGATGGACTCAAACGTCTTCCGACCCATGAGCAGCGGATAACCCGTCGTCAGCCGCTTGAACCGCTTCAGGTCGTCGGGGAGGTGCCACGGCA
>CAYFQN010000193.1:0-5596 GCA_964345285.1 uncultured Rhodothermales bacterium | reverse complement strand
GAACGTTGAAGGGTGGAACGTTGAAGGTCAATGCGTCCAAGAGCGTACGACGAGAGAACGTTCAACCTAGAACGTTCCAACGTCAAACGTACGGTGTCACTCGCGCAGCGCGTTTGCCGGATTCGACTGGGCCATCTTCCACGACGGGTACGCGCCGGCCAACAGCGCGGCCACGATGCCAAGCAGTAGGGCTTGGATGAGGATTCCCGGCGCCACCTCCAGCTGCAGCGTCCAGCCGAAGGAGCGCTTGTTGATGACGAAGATGAGCACGTACGCCAGCGCGAGGCCCAGCGGAATGGATAGCAGGCCGGCGACGAAGCCCATCACGCCCGTCTGCATCGTCACGTAGCGGCCGACCTGGCCCGGCGTCATGCCGGTGGCGCGGAGCACGCCAAACTCGCGCTCGCGTTCCAGTTGCAGGGCCATGAGCGCGCTCAGCACGCCAATGAAGGCGACGACGATGGCCAGGAGCCGCAGCACGGTGGTGATGGTGAACGTGCGGTCGAAGATGCGCATCGACGACTCGCGCAGGCCAACGTTCGACTGCGCGACGACGTCTTGCATGCCCTGCGTGCGCGTCCGAATCCGATCGACGAGGGCGTCCACGTCCTGCCCCGATGCTGCGTTCACCGCGACGCCCGACACGCCGCGATCGTCGTAATAGCGCGTGTACGTGGAGCGGCTCGTGAGGACGACGCCAAGGTCGGAGCCATAGTCGTAGAACACCGCGCGGATGGGCAAGGCCTGTGCGCCGCGATCCGTTTGCAGGCGGAGCGTGTCGCCAACGCCCACGTCGTACCGGTACGCGTACGGCTCGGACACGAGTACGAAATCCTCGGCATTGAAGTCGTCCCACACGGCCTCCGGGTCGCCCGCTTTGAAGCGGTACACATCCGGCGTATTGGGGCCGGGATCCACGGCGACCAGCTCGGTCGGGCCGACATCGGCTTGCACGTCGACGCGGCGGACCGTGTGGCTGCTGGAAACGCCATCCGTCGCTTTAATCTGCTCGACGACGCCGGGCTGCAGCGTGGCGTTGGACCGGCGGAAGACGAGGCTCGGCGGCTGCACATACACATCGGCCTGGAGCGAGTGGCTGAGCCACGCCTCGACGGTGCCGCGGAAGCTGTCGACCATGATGCCGACACCCACCGTGGCCGCGATGGCCACCATCAGTGCCGCAATGGCCACGCTCGTCCGGCTCAGGGTGGCAACGACGCCGCGCGCCGCCATTCGGCCCAGCACGCCGAACAGCGCATTCATCAGTGGACGGAGTCCGCGGGCTAGGCCGACGATGGCCGCTGGCGCTAGCAGGGCCGCTGCCAGGATGATGCCGAGCAGCCCAGCGTAGCTCCACACGATGCTCTGCCCGGATGCGACGAGCAAGACCCCTCCCACGGTGCCCAACATTCCGCCGAGCGCGGCCAGCCGCGGAACGAGGGCGCGCACGTTGGTCTCCTGCTCGGAGCGCTGCAAGATGAGGCTCACCGGCGCATTCGTCGCTTCGCGGGCCGGCGCGACAGCCGCGGCCAGTGTCATCCCGAGGCCGAGCACGGTGCCCTTCACCAGCGTGAACGGGGCGATGGACAGTTCGCGTACCGTCACCACGAAGTACAGGTCGTTGATGGTCTGCGTAACGAGCTGGACCAGCCCCGTCGCCAGCACGATCCCGCCGGCGAGGCCTACCCCAGTGCCAACGAGGCCAATGAGCGCCGCCTCTCCCAGCACGAGGCCAAACACCTCACGGCGCGTCACGCCCAGCGCCCGGAGCCGCCCAATCAGCGAGCGGCGTTGGACCACGGAGAACGTCATCGTGTTGTAGATCAGGAAAGCGCCGACGACGAGCGCGAGCAGGCTGAGGGCCGTCAGATTCAGGCTGAACGCCCGCGTCATCTGCTCGACGGTTTCAGTGCGCGCCTCCGAGCGGCGGATCTGCGCGCCCTCGCCGAGCACCGAACGAAGGTCAGCCAGCACCTGGTCGCCGGCCTCGCCACGTGGCACGATGAGGTCGATGCGACTGAGCTGGCCACGCAGGTCGAGGAGCGACTGGGCCGTGGCAATGTCGGTGATCAGCAGGCTCTCCGTGGCGCGGCGGCTGCGCTCGTCATCCGGCTGCATAAGGGCCACGACCTGCAACGGGTGCTGCACCCCTTCGATGTCGATGGTCAGCGTATCGCCGACCTGTACGCCGAGCTCCTCGGCCGTGGGTGTGGCCATCATGGCCGTGTTGGGCTGCGCCATAAACGTACGCAGCTCCAGGTCCGCATCGGGCCCGGCGTAGGGTCGGAACGGGCCCTCTGCAAACGGGTCCACGCCGAGGAGTTGAAACGTGCGGTTGCTGCCGGGCACGGTGGCGTACCCCTGCACAACAGGCGCCGACTGCCGGTAGCGGTGCTCCACACGCAGGCGGCGGTAGACGTCCTCGTCGAGCGTCGCGCCGGCGCCCACCACCTGATGCGTCGCCTTGCCGGCCACGGTCTCGGCCGAGAGTTCGAAGGCCCGCTCGGCACTGACGTTGGCCAAGTCAATGGCGACCACGACGGCTACGCCTAGTGCTACGCCCAGCACGGAGAGGCCCATCAGCCACGGGTGCTGCAGCAAGTAGCGCAAACTAGAACGTTGGAGAAGAGACATCGCGCTGGGGGGATGTAAGAACCCGAAGGGACGGTGAAACGAGGGGTTGGGGAGACCGTGAAACGGGGGCACGACACCTGCGTCGTTTCTCCGATTTCCCGCTTCTCCGACTCAGTTGAAGTCAGAGCTCGAAGGCCTCGAAGGTGCCAGCCACTTCCTCCGGCGTGTGCGATTCGAGCACGCCGCTTTGCAGCGTAAGTACGCGGTCAGCGGCGCGGACCATGGAGCGATCGTGGGTGGCCACCAACATCGTCTTGCCGTGTTCGCGGACGAGGCGCTGCAGCAGATCGAGCACCTGGCGCCCCGTGTCATAATCGAGGTTGCCCGTCGGCTCGTCGGTCAGGATAAGGAGCGGGTCGTGAGCGAGGGCGCGGGCGATGGCAATGCGCTGTTGCTCGCCACCGGAAAGGCGGTCGGGGAAGCTGTCAGCACGATCACGGAGGCCCACCTCATCCAGTACAGACAACGCGCGCTCCCGGCGGGCAGCATCTACCTCGCCGCTCAGTTCCAGGGGCAAGGTGATGTTTTCCTCGACGGTGAGCGTGGGAATCAGGTTGAACGACTGAAACACAAACCCGATATGGCGACGACGGAAGAGGGTGCGCTCATGCTCGGAGAGCGTTGTCAGGGTCGTATCGCCAACGATGACCTCGCCTGCCGTGGGCCGGTCGATACCGCTGATGAGGTTGAGCAGCGTGCTCTTGCCCGCTCCACTGCGGCCCATCAGCACGACGAATTCACCGTCCTGAATCGTGGCGTTGAGCTGCCGAAGTACGGCGCGCTCCTGATCACCCTCCTGGTACGTCTTGGTTAGGTCTCGAAGGCGGACGAGCGCCTCCTTATCGCCAGGCCGCGTTGTCATGGGGTCGTGCATACTGCTGGGTACCGATTCACATCCAAAATGCGGTGGGTTGGACCCTCAGTCAACCGCGATTGTTCAGCCGCGGCAGTCCATGTAGCCATCATTTCACAGCCCGCCCCGCCCTCAAGGCGAGCACAGACGGCTCGGCAGTCCGGTACGCACACGCTGACAAGAACGGTGCCACTACGCCACCGGTGCGTCAGGCTTGCCGGCCAGTAGGTAGAGCACGGCCATCCGCACGGCCACGCCGTTGGTGACCTGGCTCAGGATGATGGCGCGCTCGTGGTCGACCACCTCGCTCTCCAGCTCGACGCCGCGGTTGACCGGCCCCGGGTGCATGATGAGCAGGTCGGGGTGGCGGGTGAGGTGGTCCCTCGTGATACCGAAGCGCCTGTGGTATTCGCGCAGGCTGGGAAACAGTCCTTCGTCCTGTCGCTCCAGTTGGATGCGCAGTGCCATCGCCACGTCGCAATCCTCCAGCGCCTCATCGAGGCGATGCGTGACGCGCACGCCCATCCGGTCGATGTTGACGGGGATCATCGTCGTCGGCCCGCAGAGGGTGACGTTCGCGCCCAGTGCAGTGAGCCCATTGATGTTCGACCGGGCCACGCGGCTGTGCGTGATGTCGCCAATGATCGACACGTTGAGGCCCTCGAAGGTATCGAAGTGCTCGCTCATCGTCAGCATGTCGAGCAGCGCCTGCGTGGGGTGCGCGTGGGCGCCGTCGCCGGCATTGACAATCACGCTGTCCGTGCAGCGCGACAGGAAGTGCGGCGCGCCCGGTGAGCTGTGGCGGATCACGACCATGTCCACCTTCATGGCCTCGATGTTCTGCGCCGTGTCCTTCAGCGTCTCACCCTTCTTCACCGACGAGCCCGACTTCGAGAAGCTCACCGTCTCGGCCGAGAGCCGGCCAGCCGCCAGTGCGAACGAGAGCTTGGTACGCGTCGAGGGCTCGAAAAACATGTTGGCCACCGTCACGCCCTGCAGGGTGGGCACGCGGCGGATGGGGCGATCGAGGACGGCCCGAAACTCGCGTGCCGTCGATAAGATGAGCTGGATTTCGTCGGCGCTGTACGTCGACAGGTCAAGCAGGTGGCGGTGCTGCAAGCTGCTGAGCGGCCGAGACTCCGCGGGATCGGCAGGCGTGGCCATGTTTGGATCGAAAGCGGTTGGATTCGTGAAGCGGTGAGCGGTAGAATCAGCGACGGGACGACGGTTCGCCGGCGTGCTCGGACTCGACGAGCCACACGCCCTCGCGATCGTCGATTTCGTCGAGCCGGACGCGCACCATTTCGCCGGGCAGCGTGGGCACCTCGCGCCCCACGATGTCGACGGCAATGGGGAGTTCCCGATGGCCCCGGTCGACGATGACGAGGAAGCGCACAGAAGCGGGGCGCCCCATGTCCATGAGCGCGTCGAGCGCGGCGCGGACGGTGCGCCCCGTATACACGACGTCGTCCACAAGCACGAGATGGCGGCCCGTGATGTCGAATGGTATCCGCGTAGCCCGGACGACCGGCTGGTTTGCGCGGAGGCGCACGTCGTCGCGGTACATCGTCGCGTCGAGCGTGCCAACGGGTACGTCGAGCCCCTCCACGTCGCGGATCCGATCGCGCAGGCGGTTGGCCAGGTGCACGCCGCGCGTCTGCATGCCGACCAGCGCAAACGTCTCGGCGGGGTCATCGTCCGGGTCGATCAGCTCCACGATCTGCCGGGCCATGCGGTCGAGCGTGCGCCGCAGGTCGTCAGCGTCCATGAGCTGGGCCTTGATGCGATCGGTCGGCTCCATGGGTCGAAGGGCGAATTCCGGGGTTGGGTGAAGAACGAATGGGTGTCGGAAACAGCGAGGTCGCTCTGAAACGCAGCAGCCGATGGAAGTCATTGTCAAGAAACAAATGGTATGAGAGACTTCCTAATGAGCTGCGACCCAATGTTCTGAATGGGGCGCATTCAAACGCCCCGTGCTCTCTTCCGCACATGTCCTTCGCATCGTTCAACAGCCCTTTTTGCCTTTTCTGAACCCACGATGGGTTTTCAGTACCAGTCTCAGACCATGCTAAATGTTGAGACTAAACCACCCTCGACTGGAAGTCGAGG
>CAYFQN010000192.1:0-5667 GCA_964345285.1 uncultured Rhodothermales bacterium | reverse complement strand
GTATTGCCTGCGCCTCGCTCTAGCGGCATTTTACTGCACATCACCTCCCTACCCAGCCCGTACGGCATCGGTGACCTGGGCCCGGCCGCCCATCGCTTTGCCGACTTTTTGGACCGCACGGGGCAGCGCATCTGGCAGATCCTCCCGCTGGGTCCCGTCGGGTACGGCGCCTCGCCTTACTCCAGCACCTCAACCTTCGCCGGCAACCCGCTGCTCATCAGTCCAGACCGGCTCGTGGGGGACGGCTGGCTCACTCAGCAGGCGGTGGATGCCGCGCCAGGCTTCCCGGCAGAACGCGTAGATTACGAGGCCGTCACCCGCTTCAAGCTGCAGCTCCTCTGCACAGCGTATGAACGCTTCGAGGCGGATGCCTCTGACGATGACCAGCATCGCTTCGAGGCGTTCTGCACGCAGAATGCCGACTGGCTGGATGATTACGCCCTGTACGCCGCGCTGAAGGAAATCCACGGCCAATCGGCCTGGATGGATTGGCCGGACGCCCTCGCCCTCCGCAATGACGACGCCCTGCAGGAGGCGCGCCAAACACACGCCCGCACCATTCGCAAGCACACCTTCTGGCAGTATCTCTTCAACCGGCAGTGGACCGACCTGCGCGCGTACTGCGCCCGCCGCGACCTGCAACTGTTCGGCGACCTCCCCATCTACGTGGCTGAAGATAGCGCTGACGTGTGGGCTAACCAGGCCCTCTTCGAACTGGACGAGCACGGCCGCCCTACCGTAGTAGCCGGCGTGCCCCCAGATGACTACAGCGACACCGGCCAGCGGTGGGGCAACCCGCTGTACCGCTGGGACGTGATGGCCGACCGCGACTACGCCTGGTGGCGCCGGCGCGTGGCGCACATCCTGGAGCGCGTTGATGTGGTGCGCGTGGATCACTTCCGCGGGTTTGCCAGCTACTGGGAGATACCCGCCAATGAACCAACCGCGGAGGACGGGCGCTGGGTCGATGGGCCGGCGGATGACCTGTTTCACGCCCTGCAGGATGAGATCGGTGTACTCCCTGTTGTGGCCGAGGACCTCGGGCTGATCACGCCCGATGTGACGGCGCTGCGCGACCGGTTCGACTTTCCGGGCATGGCCGTGCTACACTTCGCATTTGGCGACGGCCCGTCGTCGGATTACCTCCCCCACAACTACCTGCCGAACACGGTGGCCTACACCGGCACACACGACAATAACACGACGCTGGGGTGGTGGCACGGCGATGCACTCTCTCCCTCCGCCCGCCAGTTCGCCCGCGACTACCTCAATCTCCCGGACGGCGATGCCCCCAACGTACATTGGCAGTGCATCCGCTTCCTGATGGCCTCCGTGGCCAACCGCACCATCGTGCCGCTGCAGGACGTGCTAGGCCTCGGCGGCGAGGCCCGCATGAACGACCCGGGCGGCGGCACGGATAACTGGTCGTGGCGCTACGCGGCCGGCGCGCTGACTGACGACCTCGCCGACCGGCTGGCAACCCTGACGCACGTCTATGGCCGATCTCCGTCCGACCCGACGACTTAGCCGCTGCCACACCCAGCGGCCGGCGTTGCAGGCGCCCGACGCACTCGCCGCTCCCGCTCCTCCCCATCCGACATGCCTCGAATCGCATGACTGCTTTTCCGCAACGGCCCCTTGGTGCTTTTCCAACCGACGACGGCGTGCACTTCCGCGTATGGGCGCCCACGGTTGAGTCTGTAACGCTCGTGCTGGATGGCGACGAGTCGCCCGCCCCCGTCGCACTCGACCCACAGGATCACGGCTATTTTGAAACCGCCGTGGACGGCCTGCAGCCAGGGACCCGGTATCGATTTCGGATCGATGGCGACGGCCCCTTCCCCGATCCAGCGTCGCGCTTTCAGCCGGAAGGCGTCCACGGGCCGTCGATGGTGGTAGACCCCGCAGGGTTTGAGTGGCAAGACACGACCTGGACGCCGCCGAACCGCGACGAGCTCATCTTCTATGAGCTGCACATTGGCACCTTCTCGCCCACGGGCACGTACGCCGGCGTGCAAGAGCGGCTTGCCTACCTGAAACAGCTGGGCGTCACGGCTATTGAGTTGATGCCGGTCGCCGACTTTCCCGGTCAACGGAACTGGGGCTACGATCCCGCTGCCCTCTACGCCCCCTCCCGCGCCTACGGCACACCCTACGGACTGCGCGCGCTCGTCGATGCCGCCCACCGCGTAGGGCTGGCCGTGTTTCTGGATGTCATCTACAACCACCTTGGGCCCGATGGCGCGTACGTCGCCGCTTACGCCCCGATGTTCACGGACAAGCATCAGACGCCCTGGGGCGCAGCCATCAACCTCGATGACACGCAGAGCGACGGCGTTCGCCACTTTTTCATCGACAACGCGATCCACTGGCTGCGCGAGTATCACTTCGATGGGCTGCGTCTCGACGCCACCCACGCGCTCAAGGATGACAGCGAGACGCACTTCCTGGCCGAGTTGCGCGACCGCGTCGATGCCGAAGTGGACGGACCGCGCCGTTACCTCATCGCCGAAGACCCGCGCAACATCAACACGTTCGTCCAGCCCCGCGCGGAGGGCGGGTACGGCATGGATGGCATATGGACGGACGACCTGCACCACCAGATCCGCCACATGACGGCCGGCGATACGCATCAGTATTACGCCAGCTTCGCCGGGCACCGTGCCCCCGAACTCGCCACGACGATCCGCGACGGGTGGTTCTACCAGGGCCAGCCGGACCCGACCAGCGGAGAGCCGTTCGGCACTGACCCGTCGCGCGTCGACTACGATCAGTGCGTCGTCTGCATCCAGAATCACGACCAGGTTGGCAACCGCCCGCATGGCAACCGACTGACCGACGACATCTCAATGGGCGTATACCGTGCGGCGTCGGCACTTTTGCTCTTCGCTCCCGAGACGCCGCTTCTTTTCATGGGTCAGGAGTGGGCCGCGAGCACGCCATTTCTGTTCTTCACCGACCATCACGACGCGTTGGGCGAGCAGGTGCGCGCAGGCCGCGCTAACGAGTTTGAGCAAATTAGTGCGAGCGGCTCCATCCCCGATCCGCAGGCGCAAGACACGTTCGAGCAGAGCAAGTTGCAGTGGGACGAGCGCGAACGGAATGCCCACGCCCGCACCCTCGCGCTGTACCGCGATCTCCTTGCCCGCCGCCACGACGTAGCCGGCGACCCGGCCGTCACCGTACACAGCGACTACGCAGTCACCATACGTCGGGGCAGCCACGTCCTGTTAGTCGCGCTGGCCGACGCGGAAACCATTCCGCTACCAGACGACACAGACGTGCTCATGCATACGGAGCTCAAGAAGTACGCGCCTGCCCCCGTCACGCCGTACGTCGATAACGGAACGCTGGAGACCGCCTCTTCCGGGGCGCCCATCCACTTCCCGCGCGCAGCGGCACTCATGGCTGTCGACCGCGGCTAGAGAGCGCCGTCACAGGCTATGCCTCACTCCCACATGAGCGACGAACGATCAGTTCAGGGACGAAGAGCGTACTCGATACCGTATCGCTGGTGCACTCCATGCGCCGCACGAGTTGCTCGGCAGCGCGCCGCCCGATGGCTCGGGCCGGCTGCCGCAGCGTCGTGAGCCCCACGTACCGGCTGAGCTCGATGTCGTCGAAGCCCACAAGGGCGAGATCCTCCGGGACGCGGCGTCCCGCTTCCTCCGCGGCCCGCAGCGCGCCGAGGGCTTGCATGTCCGACGAGGCAAAGACCGCGTCGATGTCCGGATCGCGCTCCAGCAGGATCTGCATGGCGTGATATCCGCCCTCCTCGGCAAAGACAAACGGGCGGGCGTCACTGGCGGCGATGCGGTTGGGGTCGACCGGCAGCCCTGCCTCGCGGAGGGCCTGCTCGTACCCCTCGCGGCGCTGCGTGCCCGGCGGGGGCTCGGGGTGAGCCGTGATGTGGCCGATCCGTTCGTACCCCTGTTCGATGAGATGCTTCGTGGCCTCGTAGCCGCCGCGCTCGTTGTCTACTGCGATCGACTCGACGTCGGGATGGTGTGCATCAACCAGGACGAAGGACGGCGCGGCGTCATGCAACCGTTGAATCCACTCGTCCGTCAGCGGCGTCGAGAGGAGCAAGAGCCCGTCGCTGCGGCCCGGCTGGGTAGCGCGCGCGAGCCGCTTATCCGGGTTCTCGGGCTGAGCCGGCACGTGCACGGTCATGTCGAAGTCATGCGCGGAAAGCACCTGCTGGACACCTCGCATGACGTTCATGTAAAAGTGGTTTGCGACCACCGGCACGACTACGGCAATCAGATTGGTGCGTCGCCGAGCCAGGCTCTGGGCCGAGGCATGCGGCCGGTAGTTGAGCCCCCGGGCGGCCTCAAGCACTCGCTGCCGCGTCTCGGCCTTTACCTTGGACATGTGATTGAAGACGCGCGAAACGGTGGACGTAGAGACGCCTGCCTGCTCAGCGATGTCATAAATCGTGGTTGCCACAGTCTGTAACGGCCCGGCGCCGCACCCGTTAAGTGGGAATTACCTTGGGTTTACGGTATTAGCCACGTGGGGCGATGTCAAGTCGTCTTCGCCCTAACTGCAGGAACGCGCCGAAACGATCCACACCCGATGAACAAGGGAATCATGATTCCACCATGAAAAGATCTTCACATGTCTACAAGGAACGCTATGCATTGTATCATGCGCGTGAGCAGCATCTTGCCCATCCACATCTCGCGCGGCCATGATTGCTACCTACCGCCTGCAGCTCCGCCCCGACTTCGGCTTTGCCACTGTCGAGTCCTTGCTGCCTTACTTTCAGCGGCTCGGCGTCAGTCACCTGTACCTATCACCCATCATGGAGGCCCGGCCAGGCAGCACACACGGGTACGATGTCATCAACCACAACGCCATTCGGGAGGAACTGGGCGGCCGCGAGGCGTTCGAGTCGCTACGGGAGGCCGCCGTTGCGGCGGGCCTGGGCCTGATCCTCGACTTCGTACCCAACCACGCCGGCGTTGGACCCTTTAACGAGTCGTGGCAGGATGTGCTCGCCTACGGCCCCAACTCGGCCTATAGCCACTACTTCGACATCGACTGGGCCCCCCTCAAGCCCGAACTGCGCGGCAAAATCTTGCTCCCCTTTCTCGGGCAGCTCTACGGCGATGCGCTGGAAGATGGCGAGATTGACCTCACCTTCGACGACGGCCGCTTCTACGCCCGCTACTACGACGACCGCTTCGCCCTGAAGCCCCAAACGTATGGAGTCCTTCTAGAACACGTGCGTACCCAATTTGAGCGGACCGATACGTACTTCGACCTGAAAGACCTCCAGGACGCCTACGAGCGCCTCGAACCCGATGAGCGCGAGAAGGCGGAAACGCTCCGGTCCCGCCTCAACGCACTGAGCGAGGAGCTTGACTGGGACGACTACCTGTCCGACCTGGACACGGGCACTCTCCACGCGCTCCTCGAGCACCAGTACTGGCGCCTGGCGTACTGGAAGACCGCAAGCTACGAGATCAACTACCGCCGCTTCTTCGATATCAACGGGCTCGTGGCCCTGCGGATGGAGGACGAACAGGTCTTCTGGGATGCGCATCGGCTGCTCGGTGAACTCCTGACCGAAGAGGGCGTCGACGGCGTGCGGATCGACCACGTGGACGGCCTCACCGATCCGCACCAGTATCTCGACCGCCTGCACGAACTGGGTGCCGA
>CAYFQN010000191.1:0-5673 GCA_964345285.1 uncultured Rhodothermales bacterium | reverse complement strand
CACTTTGTCAGCACGCCGAACATGAGCCTCCTGAAACGGAACGAATTCCCTGACGCTCGGCCACATCTCGTTTATTCATCCCTCCGTTTCTTCGCCTCACCGATTCCCCATCCCCCTATTCCATTACGCCAACCGGATTCGCCGACGCCTCTTCGGCGCGGATGAGGCCATCCGCACACGTCAGCACCCGGTCGATGACCGGCGTCCACGCCTCCAGCAGGTGCGTGGCCATCAGCACGGTCGCGCCCGTGTCGGCGCCGTCGCGCAGCCACTGCATGAGAAATCGGCGCCAGTCGGGATCGAGGCTGAGGCCGGGCTCGTCGAGCAGCAGCACGTCCACGTCGGCGAGGGCCAGCAGGGCCAGGCCGAGCCGCTGCCGCATCCCGCCGGACAGCGTGCCACAGGGCTGGTGGGCGGCGGCCAGGTCCACACGCTGGAGCGCCGCTTCGATGCGGTCGGATTTGGGATCGGAGTTGGGGTCGGCACCACGCGGCCCGGAGATCACTTTCGTTCCAGAGGATACTCCGTCACCTCGTTCCGTGCGTTCGCCCCGCTCACGGCGCAGGAAGGCGAGCTTCGCCTGGGCGGCCGCCCGTTCGCGGACCACGTCAACGCCGCCAACGTGCGCCGTCCCGGCGTCCGGCGTGACCAGGCCTACGAGTAGGTGCAGCGTCGTCGTCTTGCCCGAGCCGTTCGGGCCGACAAGCGCGGTAATCGTTCCGGGCTCCACGGCGAACGAGGCGCCGTGGAGTACCGTCTTGGCGCCAAACGATTTGTGGAGGCCGTGGGTCTTAATCATGTGCGCATGCTCCGCAGCAGGACAAGGCCTACTGCACTGGTGAGAAGAATGATAACGGTTGCCTGCCCGGCTCCGCGGGAGGCCGCGGCCTCGATCCCGGCCGGCGGGCGCATCAGCGGATGGTCGTCGGTGATGGTAGGCACGCCGGGAAGCGAGACGCGCTCCAGCGCCTCGGCGAGCAGCGCCAATCCAGGGCTGCCGGCCAAGAGGCCCACGTACGGGAACGCCTCCCGCCGTGCGCCGACTACGTCCACCACCCGGTGCGGAAGCTCGCTGACGCCATCGCCGTCGAGGTCGAGCAGCCCGCGCGGGCCCCAGTAGTTGCCCACCCCGTCGATTTGCCACGCGTTCGTCGGGCTCACCCCCGCTACGGCCGCCGTCTGCAGGTTGCTGCGGACGACGTTCTCGCTGAACCGGTTCTCCATCGAACTGCCCGTCATGCGCAGGCCGCGGTAGTTGGCCGCAATCACATTCCGTTGAAACGTGTTGCGTGTGCTGTTCTCCAGATAAACCCCTGTGCCATTCCGCGTCATCCGGTTGTCTATGAGGCGGCCGTCCGTCATCGTCTGCAGCAGCAGGCCGTAGCCGCGCTGCGTGCGGTTGTCGCGGAAGATGTTGCTTCGCACCGTGATGTTGTCGGAATACATCAGCGCCGAGCCGGAGGCGTTGTCGTAGAAGACGTTGTGCTCGAACGTGTTGTCATCGGAGTACATGTAGTGCAGCCCGTAGCGCACGTCGTGAACCGTGTTGTGCGCCGCATACGTGTGGTCGGAGTGCGAGAAATACATCCCGTCGCGCGTGTGATGGACGGTGTTGTGGGTAATCGTGCTGTGGAGGGCATTCCATAGGTGGATGCCGTTGCCGCGCTGGGCAGCCACGAGCGGCACGTCGCAGGATCCGCCCTCCGGCGGCACCAAACAGTTCTCATACTGCCTTGCCTCCGCGGGGGAGAGCTGCCGCGTCACGGTCGGCGGCCCCCCGATCGTATTTTCCACGATCACCACCCGGTTCTTCCCTTTGACGTATATGCCGTGAAGCACGTCGGCTAAGTGGTTGGCGCGGATCGTGGCCCGGTGGCCCTTGACCATGACGCCCGCGTGGTCCTGACCGAGCTGCGTGCCGGAGTCCGTGATTCGAAAGCCCTGGAGGGTGACGCCGTTAGCCGCGATGGTGACGACGTGGGTTTGCTCGTCGCCTTTCAGGTGCGCGCCGTTTGTCCCCACGAGCATAAGCGCCGTGTCGATTACAAACGGCCCGTCGTGCGTGCCGCCATCCACGACGATGGTGTCGCCAGGCGCCGCCGCGTCGATGCGGGCCTGCAGTGACGGCTGGGCCGAGCTGCTGCTGGGGCACAGGCCAAGCAGCACTGCGAATGTGAGTGCCCAGAAAAGCCGCATTCCGTTGGAGGTTGGAGCGTTGAACGTTTAGGCGTTTCACGTTGAGTGCGAGCGGATCAGGCTCCAGCTGGTTCGGACTCGGGTTCTTGCTCCTTCGCTGAATCCGTTCCCGATCGCATGCCCATCCAGATGGCTCCGCCGACGCACAGCACGGCCCCGAGCAACAGGGCTGAACCCTCGCGCGGGTAGCTGTACTGCGTGAAGTTGGCAATCTGCTTCCATCCGATGAGAATGGGCGTGAACGGGTCGATGTCCATCGGCGCCTTCGGGTCGAGGGTGTGAGCGTAGGTGTAGAGCTGGTGGTAGAACCGCCACATCGAGAACGCCCCGAAATAAATGAAGAGCACGAGCGTGTCGACGGCCGACTTGACGGTGCCGAAGAACGCCGCCCGCAGCGCCAGCAGCGCGAACCCGCCGAGGAAGAACGGGATGAACGTCATCTCCGGAAAATCCTCCTCCTCGATCGGCTGCATGCCGATGTAGTGGTTCAGGTTATTGATCTCGTTGAGGTCTTGCCCCTCGTTGCCCGCATCAAGTGTGTAGCTGTGAATGTAGAGGTCGAGTCCTTCGGGGTACTGGGGCGCCTCCAGATGAATCTGCCACAGCGGTAAGAAGATGGCTGCGGCGAGCAGCACCGCACTCATCACCAGTAGCAGCCGTCCCCAACCAGGGATGGCCCGATCCAGCATATTCGGAATGCGATGGAGGAAGTCAGGCATTTCGGTGTGGGCGTTTGTGCGTGTGGATGTTCGAGGAGGGTGGGCATGTGGGCGTGTGGGAGCTCACGCGGCCGACACTTCCACACCCCCCCCGACGCCCATACGCAACTACCGCGGTTGCACCTCCAGGTAGCCCTGCATCTCCTGGTGGAGCGCGGAGCAGAAGTTGGTGCAGTAGAACGGGTAGACGCCCGCCTTGTCGGCGGTGATGCTGAACGTCTTCGTCTCCCCCGGCACCACGATGGCGTTCATGTTGTGCTCGGCGATACCCAGGCCGTGGATCATGTCCGACACCTGCTCGATGTTCGTCAGGTGAACCGTGACCTCGTCACCCTGCTGCACTTCGATGTTGTCCGGGTAGAACTGGCTGCGCTTGGCGATCATGTGGACAGTGACCTGATCGCCGGTGCGCGTCACGCCGGTGTTCGCCTGATCCCAGCGCGCCTCCGGATGGTCGTTTTCCGCCTGGGGGTACACCTCGATCGGGTTGATCACGTCCGCAGGGACGGCCTGCGCGAAGTGCGGCTCGGGCCGCGTATAGTCCTCCTCGATCATGGTCATCGTCTCACCGGAGATGTCGATCAGCTGACTCGTCTCTGGCATTTCCGGACCCACCGACAGGCCGCGGTTCTTCTTGAGCTTGTTCATCGCCACGAGCCACTCGCCGTACGGCTCCTTGGTGTCGCTGCCTGGGATGACGATGTGACCGGTGTTGAAGTGGAGGCTGATCTTGTCCGTTACCACCTGGCTCAGGTCCTGCTTCGTCTCGTCGTCCCAGGGCGGCAGGCTCCACTTCGCCACGGCCGACTCGATGAAGAGCGACGTGTAGGCGTTGCCCTCGCCGTCGTACTGCGTGTGCAGCGGGCCCTGACCCACTGGTACCTCGCCCTCCACCACGGCATCGTAGTTTACGATGGGCACCCCGCGGAATTCGCCCTGAAAGTCTTTGTTCTCAATGGCCGTCAGGAACTGCTCGAAGTCGAAGACGGTGGTTGTCGGCTGCAGCTTCCCGGAGGCCACGATCCAGCGGCCCGACGGCGAGGCGTCGATGCCGTGGGGCGACTTGCTCACAGGCACGAAGTACATCACGCCCTCGTGCTCGGCCGGGTCGATGAGCGGGACGCCGTTTTGGGTGTCGATATCTTGATTCGCAACCACCTCGGCGGCGCGCTCCCAGTTGACGAACGCCGCGTAATCGCGGTCGCGCTGGCTGGCATTGATCTCTAGCGAGTCGTGTGCCATCTCGGTGTTGTAGGAGGTCCAGAATGCCCAGCCGGCGCTCGGGCCTTTGCCGGTGGAGCCGAGGTCCCAGTTGAACGGCGGCGTCTTGACCTGCCAGCCAACGGACATCTCACCGGTTTCCTGGTCGACCTCAAGGCCGCTTACAATGCCGTTAAAGTTTTCCTCGTACGTCTCGATGGGCGCGTGCGTCCCCTTCGGCAGCGGTACCGAGAAGCGGGTGGCCACGAGCAGGTGCTCCGTGTTCGGCGTCACGAACGAGGAGCCGTGGTTGCCCATCGAGTTGGGGATGGGGCCGAGGATCTGCTTCGTCTTGAAGTCGCGCAGGCTGATGCGGGCGACCCGGTTGTTGGCGTTGTCGTTCACGAAGAGCCAGCGGCCGTCGTACGTGCCGTCGGTCTTCGAGAGGCCGGGGTGGTGCACATCGCCCCATCGGAACTCGCCCATCATCTCCTTCGACTCCTCATCGAAGCCGTAGCCGTGGCCCGGCGACGGCGTGAAGACGGGCACAGTCTGGATCTCGCGCAGCGACGGCAGACCGGCCACGAAGACCTGGCCGGAGTGGCCGCCAGAGTAGAAGAGGTAGTAGTCATCGTTCTCGCCCGGCGGGACGTACGAGGCCGGCGCGCCGCCGTCCGTGTCCGACGCGGAGCCGCCGCAGCCCATGAGGCCGAGTGTAAGAATCACGGTGAGTACAAACGTTAAATGTCGCATGGCAATTGGTAGCAGTCGGTGAAAAGCGAGTGGCGGACAGCGCGGCCGGTTAGGCGGGGGACTCGGTCACGCGCATGGTGCCGTTCATCGTGGCCCAGTGGCCGGGGAAGGTGCAGACGTACCCGTACTCGCCGGTCTCGTCTGGCGCCGTGAACGTGACCTCGACGGTTTCCTGCGGCGCTGACATCGGCGTGTAGGCCAGAACGGCTGGATCGTCGGGCACGTAATCGCCGGCCACGCCCGCCTCCATGCCGCCCTCGCCAATGCGCTGGAAGATGTCCCGCGAGGGCGGTTCATTCAGCACGACGACGTTGTGCTGCATCGACGGGGCCGTCGCTGTGTTCTCGAAGACGAGCTTGACGGTCTCGCCCGGCGCAACGGCGAACTCCGTTTGCTGATATTTCATCTGATTGCCGACGGGCTGGATCGTGATCGCCCGATCGACCTCGCCCGCTTGTGCGGTCGCCGCGTCGGTGCCGGACGCAGAGGATCCTTCATCGGCCGGTGCGGTGTCGGATCCGCCACAGGCAGCCAGGGTGGCGGCCAGAAGAAGCGTGAGAAGCGTGCGCATGATGGTGCGGGCGTTGGTTCGCAAGAATATGCATTGGCGAACCTATGGCCCGGAGGATGCGCTGTCCTTGACCTACGTCAATTGGCCGCGCGCTTCACGGATGCTTTACGTGAATTGGGGAATTCGTGCGCACGCGGTCGCACACGCGACTTGCACACGCGACTTGACAGAGGGCTCGCGGCCGCGAGCCCCTACGTTTTGCCTCTTCAACCTTCGTGCTCCACCCTCCCATTC
>CAYFQN010000190.1:0-5711 GCA_964345285.1 uncultured Rhodothermales bacterium | reverse complement strand
ACAATCGCAGTCGTGGCGCGAAAGTGCAAGGTCTGTGCCGTCACAACTCGCGCAGTTCTTCCTCAGGAATGGCCGGCCGGTGGTCGGCGGGGGCGTCTGAGTCCTCGGTGGCTCTGCGCAGGCGCTCAGTGTACAGCGACTCGAACTGGTCGTGCAGCCGGTCCAGCGTTTCGGCGGCGGCGGCCTTGGGCAAGTCGATCACCTCCGGGTAGGCAAAGGCGGCGGCACCGGCCGTGTCTACGAAGAGCGATTCCAGGCCGAGGCGCCGCTGAAACACGGAGGCCTTCCGGTAGAATACGTGGTACTTCTCGACGGGTGTGATCCACAGGTACTGCCGGAGCACGCCGCGTTGCACGTAAAACCCACCCTCACCCACGGCATAGCTGTGATTCCGGTAGTGGAGAACCGCGTAGATTAGAATGAGCGGTGTGAGCGCTAGCGCCCACCACACGTCCTGCCAGATCGCCACGCCGTTGATCAGCGTAGCTACGTAGCTGGCGACGGCGGTGAGCACGACGAGCACGGCCGTGTACCGCACGAAGTGGCGGCGGATGGTGAGGGGAGACACCGACGCAAACGAATCGGGCATCGAGAAGTCCGTGATCTGCCGGGCGATCGGCAGGATCTCCGCTTTCTGGGCAAACGGCACCACAACGCGGTGGCCTTGCTCCTCAACGTTTAGACCCACGGTCTGCACTTCCAGCGCGTACCAGCCGAAGAAGCGCATGAGTGGGTTGGTGCGCACGATGAGCGTCTGCACCTTATTGAGCGGGATGGTGCCCTCCGAAAGCGTGATCAGGCCGCGCTTAAAGCGCAGCTTCTCGTCATCGCGCCACAGCCGAAAGTTGTAGTACTTGTTCAGATTGACGGCAATGCCTGTGCACCACGCAAAGAACCCGGCCACCAGAACGGTAGCGATGCCGGCGAGCCACGGCGAGGTCGTTGCGGTTTCGAGCAGACCCTCCAGCTCGCCGCGCGTCATCCAGCGCGCAATATCGTTCGGGTTGGGGTTGAGTAGTTCGATGAACGAGAAGATGACGGCAATGTACAGCAGCGAAAAGCGAAACGCGCCTGAGAGGATCACCCGCTGCATCGGCATTGTAAAGAGCGGCTTACCGAGATCGTCGGCATCCGAGGAGGCTGTGGCCGGTGCACCGCGTTCCGCCTCGGCGTCAGTGGCAGCGGCTGAAGGCGTCGCCTGCTTCTTGAACGAGCGAATAGTACGTCGTAGCTCATGCGCCTCCTCCAACCCGATGTACTCCAGCACCCCCTCGGTGGACGAGCTGCCCGCGGTTTCGATTTTCACCCGCGCCGTGCCCGTCAGTCGAGGCAGAAGGGGTTGCTCGATTTGGATGTTCTGCACCCGCTCGATGGGAATGCTGCGATTTTTGCGCGTCAGCACCCCGCTCTGGATGATGATTTCCTTGGGGGTGACGCGGTAGCTGAACCGCATGTACTGCAGCACGATGGACGGAAGGGCAAAGAGCCCATAGGCCAGCGCGATGGCCAGCGTGAACCACGACTCCGTGTCCGACGAAGTCAGCGCCGGGAGCAGGAGGAACGCGAGGGCCGGGAGGCTGGCCACGACCCGCTGTAGCAGCGTGATCGGGTGCAGCCGTTGCGCTTCGCGCTGCGTGTTGAGCGTGCCAGTATCGTCGGCAGGTGCGCTCGTGTCGTTGTAGGAAGGGGCCGAGCGGGGAGACCCGTTGGAATCAGCCATCACACCGGGTCTTCCATGATCGGATCATCGAGGATGTAACGCTTCACCTCGTCACGCATGCGCTCGGCGGTGTCAAGGGGTAAGCCTGGGATCACCACGTCACTGCTGCGCGAACCCGCTGTGTGTACGATGAGGCGCCCCAAGGCAAATTCGCGTTCCAGAACATCCTGCGATACGTCGAGGTGTTGGATGCGGCGAAGCGGAACGGTCGTCCGCACCCGGTTGATAACGCCATGCGTCAGGAAAAGCTCTTCCGAGCGCAGTGCGTACGACCAGTAGCGATAGCGCAGCGACGGCCACCACGCCACGTACACAGTGCTTAAGATCAAGAGGCCCCCGGTGAGGGTGCCTGGCGGAAGACTCCCGTTCCCGCCACCGAGCCAGTGCGTCAGGTCATAAAAAAAGACGCCCATTAGGAGAAGGGTTGCCCATCCCGCCGTTTTGATGCGCCAGATGGTCCGAATGGTCGGGTCCAACATGTGAGGGGCTGAGGCCTCATCCGGGGTCGCATCATCCGGCGAGGAGGCAGCAGGGGCAGACGGCGACATCATGAAAGTAGCAAGGAGCGCTTCGAGGCAATACGTTGGCACATCAACTTCAAGCCATTCTAGATACAGAGGTTTCTCAACGCGTCGAAGCGCCACCCTGCGCTGTAATACCCAGTGCTGTAACTGCGGACCAACCGCTTCACGCCCGTGAGACTTGCACAAGACGTGTATGCTATCGATCATTATATGGGCCACTATGTACCATTGATGAGTGTGCGGAGGGACACGCCCGCGTAGGAACGGTCACGCTCGACCCGATATTGCCATCTCCCCTTGACAGCGTACCGCGTGCAGCGCATCGTGGATCATATTACGAATCGTAACAGAACATCGCTCCCAGCGCGTATGCTGAACAAATCTTTAGTACGCTGACGGCATTAGACGACACCTTACAGGCAGCGCAATCTTGCTTTGGGGAGTGCCAAACGCCTTATTAATGAGGGTGGTGCATCGGGCTCTGTTCATGGAGGATCGCCGATAGCCGCCATGCCGCCTCGTCATATCGCGGAGCCCAGCAAGCCCCGACTCGTATCGTGCCTGGCCTGGGTACGAAGGTCAGGCGAGATGATCACAGACGCAATAGTTAGCATGACACGGAAGACCGATCAGAGGTTAGCGCCGAGGGCCTCTACGTTCGGCCTACGCATCCGCCGGGCAGCGGCAGGGCCCAGGGGGCGCCGCGCCCGGGTACGTATTGTGTGGCTGTGTGTGATGCTGCTGAGTTGGAGCACCCTCTCACCCAGTGGAGCCCAGCCGCGCCCTCTCCCTGGCGCAGCCGTGACCACCCCTGAAAGCGCTGGCTATCCGCCGTTTCAGAACTACACGCCTGACGACTATGGGCGCAACGTGCAGAGCCAAAATTGGTCGGTCACTCAAGATGATGAGGGGCTGATTTATGTGGCCAATCCGAACGGCGTATTGGTGTATGACGGGGTTGAGTGGCGACAGGTCTCTACCGAGCGCGAAACCTTCGTCCGCACGGTTGTGACCGATACATCGGGAACGGTATACGTTGGGGCATACGGCGAGATTGGCATGCTCCAACCAGACAGCACAGGCGTGCTACAGTACGTCTCGCTCCTCGGCGAAATCGATCCGCGGCTGCATGACTTTGGCCACACCTGGTCCGGTGCCGCCGTGTCGGGCGGTGTCTTCTTCCAGACGCAGCGGCTCATCTTTCACTGGGACGGGCAGTCGATGAGGCACTGGCGCTCCTCCGACTCGACCGGCTTCACGCGCGTCTTCTCGGTGCGCGATTCCATCTATGTTCACGAGCGCGGTGTGGGCCTCAAAAAGTACGTCAGCGGCGGATTCCAACAGATCGCGGGCAGCAATCAGTTCGCCAACGAGTTGGTTCGGACCGTCCTCCCACTCAACAGCGGGTTGCTCGTGGGCACCGAGAGTGGAGACCTGTACCAGTACCAAGGGCAGGAGTTTACGCCCTTTGAGGCCGAGTCGGAACCGTACCTGGCAGAGCACGAGCTCTACGATGGCGTGGAGCTTCGTAGCGGCGCGTTTGCATTGGCTACGCTCCGCGGCGGCGTACTGATGATGGATCGTACAGGCCAAACGCTGCAGGTCCTGGATAAGCGCACCGGCCTTGTGGACAATGACATCAAGTCGCTCTTTGTGGATCGCCAGGGCGGGCTATGGCTAGCCAGTGGGGGCGGGCTATCCCGGGTCGATGTGCTGTCGCCTCTGTCCTTTTACGACGAGCGCATTGGGCTCGAAGGAGATGCCTACGCCATCGAACGCTACAACGGGGACGTGTATGCGGGTACGAGCGCTGGAGTGTACCGCCTGGGGTCAACCAGCGGGCCAGGCAGTACCACCGAGGCCCGTTTCCAACTCGTGCCAGGGTTGCGGGCTCAAGTCTTTGACCTGAAGGCTACCTCATCGGGACTCTTAGTGGCCAGTGACAAGGGCGTGTATGCCATCGAGCCGGACCGCATGCGTCGCGTTGGTTCAGGCCGTACGGCTTTTGGGCTGCACGTATCCCGTTACGACTCAACCGTGGCGTACGTGGGGTATATCGACGGCGTCGGTACGTTGCGCCGGACGGACGACGAATGGATCCAGGGCGCCTCGCTGGGCGGCTTCAACCGAGAGGTGCATTACCTCAATGAGGACGAATCGGGTGCCCTATGGGTCGCATCCGCATTTGGCGGGCTCTGGCGCGTCGACGTAGCCAATGGCCTGCAGGGGGCCCCGCTCGTCCAACCGGTGGCCGAAGAAGCCAATACGCCGCAACATACGTTCCGAATGGCATTTGCTGACGAGGGACTGCGCGTCCTCACGCGGTCCGGCGTCGCGCGGCCAGTCGTCAATGAGACGGGCCGGGTCAGCTTGCAGGCGGACTCTACGTTCCACCAGGTGCTTCCTGCTGATCACGCGCCCATTCAAACGGTGGAGGTCGGCCCCGACAGCGATGTGTGGATTCTTACCAGCGAGACCATGTACTGGGTGCGCCAGGAGGCCGGAGACGGCTACAGCGTATCCACGCCGGTCCGCCAGATTTCCGAGTTTGAGACCCTCGATGCCCTCTCCGAACCCGACGGGGTCTTTTGGTTAGCTGGTGAGCGCGGGGTGGTGCGCCACGTGCCTCGGCGCACGCGCACGCCGACCCCGTCCATCCGAACACTCATCCGGCGCGTAGCTACCGTCGCGACAGACTCGATGATCTACGGTGGCAACGTGCGTCAGGATATAATAGCCTCCAATCGGGAACCCCGGGCGGTTCTGACCTACGACCACAACGCCCTGCGCTTCCAGTTTGCGGCCCCGGCGTTCGGCAGCAACGATCGCGTCGAGTATCAGCACCGGCTAATCGGGTTTACTGACGAGTGGTCGCTCTGGACGGACGAGGCGCGGAAAGACTACACGAACCTTGCCCCGGGGAACTATGAGTTTCAGGTGCAGGCGCGAAGCCCGCGCACATGGGAAGCCAGCACCACCACCTTTCATTTTGAGATCCTCTCGCCGTGGTATCGGACCACATGGGCCTATGCGCTCTTCGGGGTCCTCGGCGTCACCTTCATCGCGGGGGCTGTGTGGTGGCGGTCGGCCCACCTGGAGGCGCGGGCGAGCGAGCTAGAGCGCATGGTTGCCCAGCGTACCGAGGAGGTCCAAGACCAAGCCAAGCAACTGGCGTCATACAACCGGGAGCTGCGCCAGACGAACGAGGTGCTGCAAGAAACCCTGGAGCAAAAGTCAGAGCTGCTCGGCATCGCCGCGCACGACCTGAAGAATCCACTCTTCGGGATCCGAGGCCTCTCCGAAATTCTGCTCGAAAAGAAGGAGTTGGACGAACCCTCCCAGCGCAAGCTCAAGCTCATTTACGAGTCGGCAGATGAGACCCTGGAGCTGATCAACGACCTACTGGAGTCGGCGGCCGCCAGCAGCGGCCAGGTTCGCCTCGACATGGAACTGGTCGACATCGAGCC
>CAYFQN010000189.1:0-5816 GCA_964345285.1 uncultured Rhodothermales bacterium | reverse complement strand
CGAAGGCAACGGGCCGGTCGATGCGCTCTCGAACGCGATGCGGAAGGCGCTTCGCAGCATTTACCCCAGCCTGGGCGCGGCCCGCCTCACCGACTACAAGGTGCGCGTGCTGACGCCCCAGGACGGCACGGCCGCCACCGTGCGTGTGCTCATCGAGCACAGCAGCGATGGGACCTCGTGGAATACGGTGGGCGTGTCGGAGAACATTATCGAGGCGAGCTGGCAGGCCCTAGCCGACGGGCTGCGCTACCATCTATTGCACAGCGAACTCGCCGCTGCTCTCCCCGAGGGAGACCCCGCGTAACGTGAAGGTCTGCTCTTCCTGCCCCCTGTTTCGTTCTGTTCGCTTGACGAACTGGCTCTTCATGTGCTACCTAGGAGAAGCCACCGATCGTCCCCCAATGCCTTTTCCGCCATGGTTCGCATAGAGAAGAACACCTACATCGACGTGCCTGTTGAGGAGGCCTTTCAGTATATGGACGCGCCGCCGAACCAGGCCGAGATCACCCCAAGCCTCGTCGAGTCTGAGCTTATCGAGCGCCTCCCCAATGGGGGCTCTAGAGCGACGTGGGCGTACAAGATGGCTGGCGTGCGCTTAGAGGGCGAGGTGCGCGCAACGACCTACGAGCCTCAACAACGCATCGAATTTGCGATGACCGGCGACTTGGAGGGCCGTATCTGGTGGACTTTTGAAGCGGCGGACAGTGGCACCCGATTCACGTATGGCACCGAGTACGAAATCCCTGTTCCAGTGGTACAACGCGTGGCCGAAGCGTTCGCGCGCCGATACAACGAGCGCGAAGTGGACACGCTGCTGCGCAACCTGAAGGACCGGCTAGAGGCTGATGCTTAGTTCCCATGCGCCCAAGTCCTTAGCTTGTCGATGGCAGGACCTGCTCACCTCGCGTAGGCAACACTAGATAATACACCGCATGCGGCCCCTCTTTCCCCTGCGGACTTCGCCTCACTCACCGATGGACGTCGTACCATGAAGGAACTCGCTGATGTGCTCGCGGAGGCCCACCGCCTTCGTGATGCCAACCGCTCGTTCGCCCTGGCCACCGTCGTCCAGATCAACGGCTCGTCCTACCGTCGCCCAGGGGCTCGCATGCTGATCACGCCCGATGCGGAAACGATTGGCACCATCAGCGGGGGCTGCCTCGAACAGGAGGTGGCCCAACGAGCACGGTCTCTGATGGACAGCGGACTACCCGAAGTGCACGTGTTCGATCTCAGCGACGACGACCTCATTCTGGGCTTTGGCATCGGATGCGACGGCACCGTGCACGTACTGATTGAGCCGGTACCGGCCGGCACGCTCGGCCCGCTCGGCTGGGTCGAGCGCTGTCTGGCGCACCGCACACGCGGACTCATCGCCACGGTATCCAGCGCCCCAGCGGGCTCGGATCTGCTTGGCCAACGCCTCTTTGCGACCGAAGATGACTCGGTTGAGGGCCACATCGACAACCCCACCGTGGAAGCCGCCGTCCGACAAGAAGCCGTGCCCCTGCTCCGTGGTGGTCGCTCACAGATCCATACGGTAGACGCCGATGCCGGCCCCGTCGATGTCCTGTGTGAGCTGGTACAGCCCCCTGTGCGCCTCGCAATCTTCGGCAGCGGGCACGACGTGCGCCCCGTCACCCGCATTGCGCGCCAACTGGGCTGGACCGTGGTCGTTGTCGGCAGCAAGCCGGCCGCGGAGCTAGCCCGTTCGTTTCCAGAAGCGGCGGATCACGTCTTTCTGATGAACCCGGACGAGATGCACGACCACGTAGCGCTCGACGCCCGCACCCCCGCCGTGGTGATGACCCACAATTACCTGCGCGACAAGGCGCTCATCCATGCGCTGCTCGCCGCGCCCGTGCCCTATGTCGGCGTCCTCGGTCCGCGCGACCGCACGGCGCACATCACGGAGGCGGTGCGATCGGAAAACCCGGCGCTCACCGACGCAAACTTCGACGTGCTCCACGGCCCGGTCGGGCTCGACATCGGTACGGAGACGCCCCAAGAGATTGCGCTGGCGATTGTAGCAGAGGTGCAGGCCGTGCTCAGCGGCCGGTCGGCGCAGAAGCTGCGCGAGCGTGAGGATGCCATTCACGACCGCGTGACAACCGCCTAGTCCCACAGACGGCGCCGGCCGGTCAGGCGTGAGGTACAACCGCTGTGCGCGGCGTCGATCGCTCAGGGGGCGATGCGTCGCGGTCACCCATCTCGCCGTCAGGCATGCCATCTGAAACCGAGTCATTGGCCTGGCGTTGCTGCACCGCTTCGCGCCACGCCTGGTTCAGGTACGCGTAATCCTGCTCCTGCGCATCATCACTCACGCCGTTGACGCACTCGAAGCCGTAGCTCACGGGCGACAGACTAGCCCGTGGCGCGCTGCTCAAGTTGATCAGATGCGAGCGCGAGAGGCCCATCCGAAAGTCGCCGTGCAACTGCCCGAGAACACAACTCGATCCGCTGGACAGCTCCAGCGTGTGCGGATCGACGTGGCGATACCACCCCGGGTCAAGTGCATCCAGGTAGTCGGCCCCGCGTTGCACGCGCGTCCGGGCGCGGGCCAGGCTGATGCGCTGCGCCCGCCGCGCCTGCCACCACCGTCGACATTGAGTGAGGAAAGACTTCATGGGCTGTGTGCCTTCGTGAGTTTAGATGGAGGACTTTTTACCTACTGATCGATGCCTGTGATCCGATCCCCGCGCCCATCGGTCGGGCTCATGCGCCTTCCGGCTGCTCATTTCTGACTTTCGAGTGAAAACAGCAGGGGACTGCGCCCCCCACAAGCTTGTGCTCGAACCGATGCGCGACGACGGCATACAGATTCAGTGAACAGGGAATATATGGCCCACTTGACGTTTCCTTTTCGCTCAGCATGGCGCCCGCAATGGAACACGACGTTCAGGACTTTCAACAGGATGTAATTGAAGCAAGCCGCACGACGCCGGTGCTCGTCGACTTTTGGGCCCCGTGGTGTGGCCCCTGTAAGCAGCTCGGCCCCGTCCTGGAAGCACTCGACGAGGAGATGGAGACGTGGTCGCTTGTCAAGGTGAACACGGACGAAAACCCCGATGTCGCCCGGAAATATGGGATCCGCGGCATCCCCGCGGTCAAGCTCTTTCACGAGGGTAACGTGATCGCTGAGTTCACGGGCGCCCTTCCTGAGCGGTCCGTACGTAACTGGCTCGACGAGCATCTGCCCAGCGAATCCAAGTCGCGCCGGGAGGACGCCCGCACGGCGCTCAAAGAAGGAGATACCGAAGAGGCTGAACAACTGCTCTGGCCGCTGTTGGACGAGAACCCGGATGATGCAGAGACCAAGGTGCTACTCGCCCAGGCGCTTGCCTTCCGCGACCCCAAGCGCGCCAACGCGCTGGCTGACGAGGCCGACATTGCCGACCCCGAGCTGCGCCAGGTGCGGGATGCTGTGCAAACCATCGCCCGCCTTATTGCACTGGCTGACCATCCCGACGAGTTGCCGGATGCGCCGGTGCGCGACACGTACCTCGATGCCATCCGCGCGCTTGGCGAGGCGAAGTACAACGCAGCGCTGAGCCAGTTCATCGAAGTCGTCCGCCAAAATCGAGAGTACGATGATGACGGCGCCCGCCGGGCGTGTGTGGCGCTCTTCACACTGCTGGGTCCTGAGCACCCAGCCACGCAGAAGCATCGCCGCACGTTCGACATGGCACTATACTAGCCCGCATCATCTGCTGACCGCCTTCTTCTTGTGCCATGAGCACCGACGAGGCCATCCACGTATTCACGGCACGGGTACCGGTGCGCTGGAGCGACCTTGACGCGATGGGGTACGTCAACAACAGTCGCTACTTCACCTTCTTCGAGCAGGCACGCGTGCAATGGCTTCAGTCGCTGTCCAGCGAGTGGAATTTCACGCAGGCCGGTCCCATGCTGGCCCACGCGTCGTGCGACTTCCGGCGGCCCGTCCCGTATCCCGCTGTTCTCAGGATTGACATCTACGCCGAGCCGCCCGGCCGCACCAGTCTGAAGACGTACTACGAGGTTCGAGTGGACGGCGAGGGCGCGTTGTACGCCCAAGGTGAGGCAGCGCTCGTCTGGGTCGATGCCGATACGGAGCGTCCTGAGCCGCTGCCTGATGCCTTCCGTGCGGCGCTACCAGCTCACCCCTCGTAGGGCATCGAACGTGCTAACGGTGGTGGGATGGCGGAGGTGCTCAGCAGCGACCTCAACCGCCTCATGCACAGGAGGCGAGGCCGGACTCAGCCCTTCGTACAGGTAGCCGGCCTGAAAGGGGCCGACGGTGCGCACTAAGAGTTCCGCCCCAAAGTGGATAGCCCCATCCGCCAACGCTGGTGGCGCAAGCAGGTGACTGGCTGTGGCGCCGAGTGCCTCCCGATAGGCGACCAGCAGCGCGTCCCGTAGCGCTCGGGAAGCGGTGGCCACTGACTCACTGGGCGCGCGATGGGCCTGCATCCACGCGTGCGCAACGCAGTGGGCGATGTCCTGCATCGGGTGGCCGTAGTGCCCCAACTCCCAGTCGATAATCCGCAGCCCGTCTTCGAGCACCAGCACCGACGGCGGCCATAGGTCGCCCATCGTAAGACACTGCCCCGGCCCCAATAGGCGCCGGCCCAGCGCGACGGCCCGTTCGCCGAGTAGAGCGGCCCCATCTTCCACCCCGGCTGCGGCCAGCATGTCTTCCACGGCCCCATATTGCACAGCGAGACGGGTTTCCTGCATCGCCCGGTTGGTGAACCGTTCGGCGTACGTCTCGTCATTCACCGTGTCTGCATGCAACCGGCCAATGAACCGTCCGATCTGCCGGCCAACGCGCGCACCGTCTTCCGGGGTGACGGAGGCCTCGCGGAGCCACCGCCCAAGGGTTGGGTGCGGGCCAACGTCTTCCATCAGAAGTACATGCGGATCAGTGCGCATGTCGATGGGGCGCGGCGAGCGCACATGCTCCGTGCACACGGCGCCCAGCGCGCTGTCTGCAGCCAGCGCCGCCAAGTAGCGGGCTTCGATCGTGAGCCGCGATGGGTCGAGGGGCACATCGGGGTTGGCCGCCACGTACGGCGGCGCAAACTTGACGATGACCGGCTCGGGCTGCCCCGGCACGCGCCATACGACGTTCAGGTTGCCTTCCGGCAGTCGCGTCGGCGTGCCCGTCGGCTCAAAGTCTGGCAACCGCTCCACCACGTAGCCCACCACATCACTGTCTGTCATTCTTCGGCCTCCGCAGGGTGATCGTCGAAGCGGTAGATCTGATTGCCGAACGGTACGGACGATCCGTCGCGCAGAAACCGCGTCACGATGCGTTCCTGCTTGGCGCGCGAGCGGTCGAGCGTGTCTCCCATCGCCGCCCCGTCCGGCGCATCAGCTGTCGGCACAGAGTACTTGTGCCCGACGACGAGGCCGGCGCACGGGATCTCCAGCTCGTTGGCGAGCACCACTTCCGGCGCCAGCGTCATGGAGTTAACCTGCGCGCCGAGCTGCGGCCACAGCCGGTTCTCCGCCGCCGTCTTCCCGCGTGGCCCGCCGACGTACGCGAAGATGACGTCGTCCGCGATGGGGGCGTCTTCCGCGGCGGCCAGCGTTCGAATCTGCTCGGAGAGCGCCGTCGAAAAGAGCCCGTCGTGCAGCACGAGGTGACCGTGATCATTGCTCGGCTGTTCGAACATCGTGCAGGCGCGGCCGTCCGGCAGCCGGTTCTCCAGCATGACAAGGTCCTCGACGAGCAGCGGGCGGTAGATGGGCACGTCCGCATCCAGCACGCCCACGGAGCTCGTGACGAGCAGCGCGCCGCAATCGACCTCCTTCAGCGCGGCGGCCTGCGC
>CAYFQN010000188.1:0-5884 GCA_964345285.1 uncultured Rhodothermales bacterium | reverse complement strand
GCCACCGTGTTGAGGGCTGCCGGTCGGGGACTGCATGAATGGCGCGTCGGCGAACGCTTTGGCCTCGTCCACGAAAAGCTGGAGGTGGGGGAATGGAATCTCGATATCGGCTTCGCGCAGCGCCTCGCGCGCCTTCTCCGTGTACTCCCAGCGCACCGCCAGTTCCTCGCTCGCATCGCGGATGTAAAAGCGGAGCTTCATGTTGACGCTCGACGCGGCCATCTCCGTCACGATGACGGTTGGGTCGGGGCGCGACAGGATGCGGTCGTCGCCGTCCACGATAGGTAGGAGCACCTGCCGCGCTTCATCGGGAATCTCCTTGTAGGCAATGCCGAAGTCGATATCGATCCGCAGCGTGTTTTGCTTGGTATGGTTGACCACGCGGTTCGTGATCATTTGCGTGTTGGGCAGCACCATGATCTCGTTCCGCACCGTACGGATACGGGTGGACCGGAGCGTGATTTCGTGAACCTGGCCGTATTCGTCGTCCACCACGATGTAATCGCCGACCCTGAAGGGCTCGTCGATCAGGATGGTAACGCCGGAGATAAAGTTCTCCAGGGAGTCCCGCGCCGCAAAACCGACAGCGATACCGACGATGGACAGCCCCGCGACGAGCGCCGTGACGTTGAAGCCCAGCTGGCTGAGCACCATGGCCCCGATGAAGATGTATGCCACCACGCGGTAGCTGCGCTGGAGGAGGCCCTGCAGCCCCGCATCGGTCCGCTTGCTGCGTTCCAACACCTGGTGGAGCGTCCGGTCCAGGACCCAATGGATCGCGTAGAGGAGCAGGAAGGTAAGCAGCGCCGTCAGCCCATTGCTCAGCAAGAGGCCGACCAGGTTGATGGCGTTGTCGTACAGCAGGTCGTACAACTGATCGAACTCGCCCTCCAGGAAGAGGGCAATCGCCTGGCTGAAGGCGTTGTTGATGTCCTCCAGGTCCACCGACCGCGTGGTGTCGGCGGCGGCTGCAGTTGTGTCTTGCGCAGCCTGAGGCAGCGTCGGAAACAGTTGAGGCATGGGGGCTAATCAACCATGAAGAAGCGCGAGCGCCGACAGCGCCTGCTACGAGCAGCTGGCTACGCCGCGGGCTCAGCAGCCGCAAGGCGGGCGGCACGCATCGTGTTCTTGAGCAGCATGGCACGGGTCATGAGGCCTACGCCGCCCGGCACGGGGGTAATCCATGCGGCCTTCGGCTCCACGCCTTCAAAGTCGACGTCTCCGACGAGCCGGTAGCCACGCTCTCGGGAGGCATCGTCTACCCGGTTGATGCCGACATCGATCACGACAGCGCCCTCCTGCACCATCTCGGGGGTGATGAAGCTAGCGCGCCCGACAGCGGCGATGAGGATGTCAGCAGAGCGTGTGTGCTCGGCCAGAGCCTGCGTGCGGCTGTGGCACACGGTCACGGTCGCATCCGTCCCGCGCTGCATGAGCAGGTTGGCGAGCGGCTTGCCCACGATGTTCGAGCGGCCCACGATGACGGCCCGCTGACCGGCCGTCTCAATGCCGCTGCGGTCCAGCATCTCCATGATGCCAAAGGGCGTCGCCGGGATGAACGCGGGGTCGCCAATCATAAGCCGGCCGAGGTTCTCCGGGTGGAAGCCATCCACGTCTTTGGCCGGATCGATGGCATCGATGACGCGGCGGTCGTCGACCTGGTCGGGGAGCGGAAGCTGGACCAGCACGCCATCAACGTCGTCGTCCGTGTTCAGCGACGCGACGACCTCGAGCAGATCGGCCTCGCGGATCGTCGCGTCGTAGCGCAGCGTCTCGCTGTCGATGCCCGCCTCGGCTGCGTCGCGCTCTTTGCCGCGCACATAGGCTGCCGACGCTGGGTTGTCGCCGACCAAGACGACCTTGAGGCAGGGCGGGCGGTGGCCGGCCGCCGTCCAGGCGTCGACGTCGTCTTTGACTTCATCGCGAACGGCTTGAGCGAGTGTGGTACCGTCAAGAAGCTGAGCCAAGGGGAGGAGAGATCGGTGAGAAAATCCGTGAGCAAGAGGAAAGGATGACGAGTCAAAAGTACAAAGCCGCGTCCAAAGCGCAAAACACAGCCGGCTGCAGAAGACGCAGCCTGACCGTCAGATTTGATGAATACCCCGGATGGACGACCGGCGCGGTGGTGCGCTAAGATACGTAGGCGCTTAGATATTGGCGGGACAGAGCCGGGACTGGTTTTTTTCCCTGGAAGGATCGGTACGGATGTTGTGCCGCATGGTCAGCGGGCACCGGCTCCGAACACTCTATCCCATTGTCCACGTCGTCGCTGTACCATGACCCGATTATCTACGCCGCCCGCCGATCGGCCGCTCCTCGCCTTCAAGTTTGGAGGCACCGCCGTGGGATCCGTCGAGCGGTTTCGTAATGTGATCCGCGTGGTAACAGATGCAGCCCGCTCGGCACGGGTGCTTGTCGTCAACTCCGCCCTCTCGCAGGTGACTCGTCAGCTGGATGCGGGGCTCGATGCGGTGACGGCCGGCGCGTCTCCGTCCACTGTTGCCGACGACCTACTAGGGGCGCTCCGGTCGCGGCACCGCGAGCAGGCGGCGGCCGTATTGTCTCCAACCAGCCAGATGCAGTACGCGTCGATGGTCGAGCAGCTGCTCGCGAGCTTGCGTGATGCCCTCGGCGAAGCCGCCGCCAACGGCCGGAGTGTTGCCCTGCGCGACCGCGTCTTGGCCATCGGCGAGCAGCTTGCCGTTCCGATGGTCACGCTGGCTTTGCACGACGCGGGGTTGGACGTCGTTCAGGGCGACGCTACCACGCTGCTCCGCACCGATGATTCGTTCGGTGGCGCGGCGGTTGACCTCGCCGCCACGCGCCATGCGCTCTGCCGCTGGACGAGCAGCCTGTCGCCCACCGCGGTGCCGGTACTGGCGGGTTTCATCGGTGGCACGGCCGATGGGGCGACGACCACGCTCGGGTTCGAGGGAAGTGACTATTCGGCCGCGCTGTTTGCCTCGCTGCTGAACGCAGACCGGCTGACGCGGTATACAGATGTCGATGGCGTGTACACTAGGGATCCACGCACGCACGAGGATGCCGCCCGCATCAGCGAACTGGCCATGGAAGCGGCCCTTGCGCGCACCGAAGCGGGTGAGCTGGGCCTGCATCCCAAGACGCTCCGGCCGCTGGTCGATGCGGGGATTGCCCTGCACATCCGGTCCATCGATGCCCTGGACGCGCCGGGCACGCGCATCATCCCTGAAGCACAGCTCGTGGCCAGCGGCGCGTCGTAATCCGATGCGCAACCGGCTGGGGGAGGGCACAGAGGGAGGACCTCGTCGTTTGGCTTTGTGCGTCAATGATTTGTTTATCACCCCCACCACCCACATCCTGCTCTCCCATGAACCAGCCTCTCCGTGTTGGCATTCTCGGCGCCACAGGCGCCGTCGGACAGATTTTCGTTCAGCTGCTCGCTGATCATCCCTGGTTTGAGGTCGCGGCGTTGGCCGCGTCCGAGCGATCGGCCGGCCAATCGTACCGCGACGCCGTGAACTGGATCGGCAAACAGCCGATTCCGCCCTCGATCGCGGCCACGACGGTGCAGGCCACTGAGCCTGGCTTAGACTGTGACTTCGTGTTCTCTGGCCTCAGTTCGTCGGTTGCGGGCGATGTGGAGCGGGCCTTTGCCGGGGCAGGCTACCCGGTCATCTCGAACGCCAAGAACTACCGGATGCAGGATGACGTGCCGCTGCTCATCCCGGAGGTCAACCCCGACCATATCGGGCTTATTGATGAGCAAGACTGGGGCGGCGACGGATTCATCGTGACCAACCCGAACTGCTCAACAGTCGGCCTCGTGTGTGCGCTGCGCCCGCTCGTCGACACGTTTGGGGTGGAGGCCGTGCAGGTAACGACGCTTCAGGCGCTGTCCGGCGCAGGTCACCCTGGCGTGCCGAGCCTCGACGCGCTGGGGAATGTCATTCCCTACATCGGGGGCGAGGAGGATAAAATGGCGACCGAGCCCAAAAAGCTCTTGGGCAGCTTGCAGGACGGCCGCGTCGCCCCGGCGGATCTCACCGTGAGCGCGCAGTGCAATCGCGTCCCCGTGAAGGATGGCCATACCTCGTGCGTCTCCCTCAAGCTGACAGAGCCGGCGTCGCCCGAGGCAGTGCGGGACGCCCTGCATGCGTTCACCTCGCCGCTCGCCGATAAGGACCTGCCCAGCGCGCCAGAGACGTTCATTCAGGTGGATGACGCTCCAGACTACCCGCAGCCAGACCGCCACGTCCGGCGAGGCCAGGGCATGACGGTGTCGGTAGGCCGCATCCGCCCGTGCGAGGTGCTCGACATTAAGTTTGTGACGCTCGTGCACAATACCGTGCGTGGAGCGGCGGGTGGTGCCGTCCTGAACGCCGAACTGCTTGTACAGGAAGGATATTTGTCGGCGCGCCGCCCACAGGCCACGGCCCGAGCCTGACTGCTCTGTGGCGTCCACATGATTCGGCATGAACGCGCGGTGGGCGAGTCCGTTGGGCATGACGAGCATGTGCTGGCAGGCCGCTGCCTGGTTCATGGCTATCGTCTCCTTCCATTTCCCAGCTGCTTCAACAGATGAGTGCTTCCTTTACGGTGCGCCGCGCTAAACAGTCCGACCACGACGCGCTGGGGGCGCTCTGGATGGCCTTCATGTCCGCGCAGGCCCGCCTGGACGACCGCCTTGCCGTGGCTAGCGATGCCCGCGAGCGGTGGGATAATGACTTTCCGGTCTGGCTGGATGACGAGCGCCAGGCAACCTTCGTGGCCGAGGTCGATGGTGCGGTGCGCGGATTTGTTACCGCACATCAGTGGGGGCCGCCTCCCATTTACGAGGATGCCGTCGAAGTGTATCTCGATGAGTTGTACGTGGCCCCGGAGGCGCGGCGAAACGGCATCGGTGCAAAACTGGTGGCGTCGGTGCGCTCCTGGGCGACGGCGCTTGGCGCGGTGCGCATTCGGCTGCAGGCGCTTCACGCCAACGAAGCCGCGCAGGCCTTCTGGGCGGCGTGCTGCGCCGAGCCGTTTGCGATCACCCGCACGGTCGAGCTAAACCCCTCGGAGGAGGCGTCGACGGACGCATCGTCCACAGAAACATCGTCTACGGGGGCCCCATCGCGATCGATTGGCTTCACCTGACGAGACGAGGGAGAGGCGGGCAGCGCCGCTCTATGAAACTACGGAAAAGACAAGCGGGGCGGGAACTCCAGCGCAGCCCGTAACTATCACAGCACTAGGCTCACAAGCGGGTGTAGCTCAGTGGCTAGAGCATCTGCTTGCCATGCAGAAGGTCGTGAGTTCGAATCTCATCACCCGCTCCAAACCCGACGCTCGCCCTCCAGGGCACGTCGGGTTTTTTTGTTGGGCGACAATGTATCACGGTCGCCCGCTTCGCGCGTGCACGCGGCTGCCCACTTCGCGCGCACATGCCCACCTCGCGCGCACATCAGTTCGTATACATCAGTTCGCGCGGGCTTGTAATGTGCGGGCTGGTCATGCGCGTCTCAGGGCGTACCCGGCATACCCGACTCCATGGGGCCCAGGCGCAAGCAACGGGGTTGCCATGAGGCCTCTTCACCGCCGACCCGTTCCGAGTCCCCATATGCAGCGCAGGGTTTACTGGACAAGCCCTCACAGGCCCGCCTGAGGCGCTGGAGGGTGACACGCCGTCAGATAACAAGCCACCACGGTGCGGGCAGAACGACCTGGTCGCAGCAGATGACGGACGAACGGGTTCAGCCGGCTCCGGTGTCCCCGATCCCGCCAGGTTACGGCGCGTACGCTGTAGCGGATCAACTTCGTCATGGTGTGAAGCACGTAGTCGGGGTCTGCTGATCGAAGCTCAGCGCGCGTAAAGCCCGCCTTCACGCGCTGGAGGGCCCGGTCTTTCTCCGGATGGTAT
>CAYFQN010000187.1:0-5893 GCA_964345285.1 uncultured Rhodothermales bacterium | reverse complement strand
AGGTGTAGAGAGGTGTAGAGCGCCAGGTAGCGACCGCTTGATGCCCCTGCTCGGTACTAAGGCCGAGCGCGTCACACGTCGGGGGCCGGCTCGCCCTCGGGGTCGGGGTCGGCAGCCGCCAGGAACGCAGCGGTGATGACGAGGACGGCGCCTGCGTAGCCCCACGCGCCGAACCGCTCGCCCCACCACCAATGGGCGGCCACGGCGGCCACTACCGGCTCCAGCGTAGCCACAATGCTAGCGCGCGACGCCTCCAACCGCTTCAGGCCCGCGCCATACGCCAGGTATGCGCCGTACGTGGACACGAACCCAATGAACGCGAGGGCCGCCCAGGCGCCGGTGCCCTTGCTTCCTAGTGTGACGAGCGGCCACAGCCCGAGCGCGCCAATCGGCAGCGCATAAGCGAAGATGGTCGCAGGTGCGTAGTCGTCGAAGTACCGCTTCCCGAATGGGTAGTACAGCGCATAGCTCAGGCTCGACGCCAACCCCCACCCGATGCCCCCCCACGTGAGCTGTACGCTGTTCGCACCGCTGAACGCGATGCCCACCACACCGAGCAGCGTGAGCGCAACAGCGATCGTCTTGAAGCCGGTGAGCCGCTCGCCCAGCACGGTGACACCGATCACCGCCACCCAGGCGGGCGCCGTGTACAGGAGCACCGAGGCGAGGGCCGCGCCGCCGGCCTCCACGGCAAACTGGTACGCGCTGTAGAAGAGGGAAACGCCGATGAGCCCGAATAGCAGCATGAGAGGCAAGTGCTGACGCTGCATGGGCGCCGCGCCGCGCTGGATCCGCAGCCAGGTGGCGTGCCCGACAAAGCAGGCCCCACCGATGACCGCCCGCCAAAAGGCAATCTCAAGGGGCGTCACGCCGGCCGCCAGCGCCCACCGGGCGACCGGCCCCAGCAGCCCCCAGCAGATAGCCGCCACGAGGATGAAGCCATAGCCAACGGTTCGGTCGGTTCGTAGCACGTGCAGCGCCACCTATCGGCCTATCAAAATGACACTCGATCGCGCGTCCACGCGGTAATGCCGCTGGTCGTCCAGTGGCTGCTCGCCACCAAGCGGCCGCACGTCCTCGGGCTCCGCATGGGCCGTATCGGCCTTCCGGTGCCACCGGGTGCCGTCCGGCGGGGCAGGTAGCACGAACCCCATTGGTTCCGTGCCTGCGTTAAACAGGAAGCAGAGGTCCGGACCAGCGCCAGTGCGAATGTGTAGGCCCAGGCGGCGTGCAGACGGATCGTCCCACTGCGGCACCCGACCACCCGGGTTGAACCAATGCACGTCGTGCGAGCTATAGAACTCCTCTTGCTTCAGCACGGCGTGGTTGCGCCGAAAGCGAATCATCTCGCGCGTGAAGCGGTGGATGGCGCTGTATGTTTCCCGGCGGGTCCAGTCCACCCAGCCGATCTCGTTGTCCTGGCAATAGGCGTTGTTATTGCCGCGCTGCGTGCGCCGGAACTCATCGCCGCCAAGGAGCATGGGCACGCCGCGTGCCACGAAAAGCGTCAGGATGAAGTTTTTGATCTGCTGCGTCCGGATGGCATCGATGGCCGGATCGCTCGTGGCGCCCTCCACGCCGTAGTTGGCACTGAAGTTCTGATTGGTGCCGTCGCGGTTGAATTCACCGTTCGCCTCGTTGTGCTTGCGCTCGTAGCTCACGAGATCGTTGAGCGTGAAGCCGTCGTGCGACGCCACGTAGTTGATGCTGCACTCGGGGCCTTTGCCCGAGCGTTCGTACAGGTCGGCGCTGCCAGCGAGACGCGCGGCAAAGTCGCCCAGCACTCCGGCATCGCCGCGCCAGAACCGGCGCACGTCATCGCGGAAGCGGCCGTTCCACTCCGACCAGCGCCGCTCGTGGAACGCCCCTACCTGATACGCCCCGGCCGCGTCCCACGCCTCGGCAATCATTTTCACCTCGCGTAGCACGGGATCTTCAGCGATACGGCCGAGCAGGGGCGGGTCGGCGTGGAGGCTGCCGTCCTCGTCGCGGCCCAGCACAGAGGCCAGGTCGAACCGGAAGCCGTCGACGTTCATCTCCACCACCCAGTAGCGCAGCGCGTCGAGGATCATTTCGCGCACGACGGGATGGTCGGCCTTGACGGTATTGCCTGTGCCGGTAAAGTCTTGATACGAGCGCCCGTCACGCCCCAAGATGTAGTACACGGAATTGTCGAGTCCGCGCCAGCACAGCGTGGGGCCCAGCTCATCACCCTCTGCCGTGTGGTTGAATACCACGTCGAGGATAACCTCAATGCCGGCTTCGTGAAGCGCATGCACCATCTCCTTGAACTCGTCGACCTGCGCGCCGTCAGTATCATCACTCGCATATGTGCCGTTGGGGGCCATGAAGGCGACCGGGTTGTACCCCCAGAAGTTGCGCAGCGGCTCGCCTGTAAGCGGGTTGACGCGTGCTAGCTCGTTCTCGTTGAACTCTTGCACCGGCATGAGCTCCACGGCCGTCACGCCTAAATCGGTCAGGTACGGGATCTTCTCGATGACGCCACGAAACGTGCCGGGATGGTCGACATCGGCGCTGGGGTGGCGGGTGAAGCCGCGCACGTGCATCTCGTAGATCACCGTCTCCGACCACGGATGCTTGAGCGGCTGCTCGCGCCAGCGGATGACCTGCTTGTCGGTAATGATGCACTTCGGGGCGTGGGCGGCGTTGTCCGCTGAGGAAGGCACGAGGTCGCGCTGTGGCGCATCGGGGTCGTAGCCCCGGGCCGCGCGGAAGTCCCAATCGTCAAGGTGCGTGATACCGCGCGCGTGGGGGTCAAGCAGCAGCTTATTGGAGTTGAAGCGATGCCCCTCATGGGGCGCGTACGGGCCGTCGGCGCGGTAGCCATACAGCTGTCCCGGCGTGATGCCCTCAATCCAGACGTGCCAGATGTCCCCCGTTCGGTGCAGGTCGGTAGCCAGCTTGATACGGTGGCTGGGCGCCGCGTCGTCGGGCGCGTCGAACAGCTCCAGCCACACCTGCGTGGCGTGGCGGCTGAAGACGGCGAAGTTGGCCCCGGCATCGCGAAAGTGAACGCCGAGTGGGAGGGGCAACCCGCTTTCGAGCTGCAGGCCATCGGCCTTGGGGAGACGGGGCGGGCGGTGTTCAACGCTGACGGACGAGCTCATGGCAGCGCGTGTTGGGTCCGGAATGGTAAGGAGGACGCTCTTACACTACGAAATCCACACGTCCCGATCCACCTTCAGGAGGCTTCGAACGCGGTCTCCAGCCTTGAGCGGGCAGCCGGCGCGTCGCCCCCGGTGTGCCGGTCCTCCAGCCACTGCAGGAGTGCCGGCAGCACGACGAGGGCGGCGACGAGTGTCAGCGCGATACCGAGCACGGCCAGTTCGCCGATGGACCGCAGGCCTGGGTACATCGAGAGGAGCAGCCCGCCGAAGCCGACCATCGTGGTGCACGCGCTCATGGCGATGTGCCCGCCCGTCGACCGTAGCACGCGCCGAATCGAGCCGCGTCCTTCCTCCTGGTAGCGGTGCACAGTGTGGATGCCGCTGTCATCCCCGATGCCCAGCACCGCAGGTAGCACGACGAGGTTGTAGAAATTGAGCTTGAGGCCGAGCACCGGCATCAGCCCGAACAGCCACAGGAAGCTAGCGGCCAGTGGAAGGAGGGCGATCATCACCCATCGCACGCGGCTGTAGGATGATGAGCTTGAACCCCACGATAAACAAGATGGTGAGCCCCACCATGATGGGCGCCTCGTCTACCATCAGCCGCAGCATGTCGGCCGCCACGATGGACGTCGACGCGGCGTGGTACACCGTGCCGTCAGCGGTGCGGACCGTGCCCACGTCGTCCGCGACCTGCATGGACAGGCGCCCGTCGGCCAGGCCCACCGAGGGGTCGATCATGATGAGGTGGCTCACCGCGCCTTTCTTCGTAGTAAAGCGAGCCTTCAGGAAGTCCGGTGCCTCATCGATAGACGGCGGGGTGCGCACCTCAGCCGCCCGGCGAAGACGTGCTAAATCGTCCGACACGGCGCTCTGCAGAAAGGGGTCATCCAGCAGATCGCGAATTGCGGCCAGCTGGCTCAGCTTCGCTTGCTGGGCAGCCGGGTCGAGCGGGAAGCGATCCTGCAGGCTCTCAACAGCGCGGATGGTGGGCGTGAGCGTGTCCGTCGCCATGTGCGCGCGGATGGCCCGGATGACCTCGGGCACGTCCTCTGGCGTATCCGCCAAAATGTACGCGGCGTTACGCGTGGGCCGATCGCTATACACTTGCCGCGCCTCAGCGCGGCGCATACTCTTCGTACTCCGGGTCGAGCTCGCCGAAGTCGTACTCGAACTGGACGTGCGGCGCGGCCCACACGGCCCATCCCACGGCAGCTAGGCTGAGCACGAGGATGATCCGCGCTCCGGGCAGTCGCCCTTCCGCAGCCGCCCGCTTCGGTGGGGGTTGCGGTGCAGCGGGGATGGCGACCAGCCGAAGCAGCCCCATGCGCTCGAACCATACGACGAGTGCCGGCAGCATCAGCGTCATCGTGACAATAGCAAAGAGCAACCCAAGCCCGGCGATGAACCCGAACTCGCTGCCCCCCTTGAAGTCCGCCAGCATAAGGATGAAGAACGCCGCCGCCGTTGTTAGGCCTACGCCCGTGATGGCCTGGCCCGTCGTCATGAACGTGCGCTCGGCGGCCGCGTCCGGCGGCTGGCCTTCGCCGCGCTCCTCGGCGTAGCGCGCATAGAAGTGGATGCCGAAGTCGATGCCGAGCCCAAACAGCACCAGCCCCAGCGTCGACGTCATCATGTTGAGCGCGCCGAGCGTGAGGTAGGCCAGGCCGAACGTCCAGGCCAAGCTCGTCAGGAGCGGCACGCCGATCACGAGGGCCGTCACGGGCATCCGCGCCGCTTCGGTCGCAAGCACCCGCGCAGAGACGTGCCGCCCGGCCCGCGCCTCCAGGTCACGGTAGGCGCTGCGGATGAATGCGATATCGGTCTGCACGTCGCTCGGGTAGAACCGAACGGCTAATGCCGTCGAGTCGTCGGAGGTCGGGTACTCGTGACTCACAAGCTGCTCGCGTAGCACGCCGAGTTGCTGCTCGATGGCTTCGGCCGCCGCGGCGTCATCATCTTCCTCCAGGTTGAAGTAGAACGGATTGGCCTCCAACGTGGCCTGCCGACTTTCGCGCTCCAGATAGGCCTGGAGCGAATCCAGTTCGTCGGGCGTGGCGAGGTATAGCCCTTTGGCTTCCAGAAAGGACACGTCGCGCCGATGGTCGACGCGCGTGACGTACGGCGCCTCAACGGGCGACGGGCGCAATCGGAGCGCTCGCGGGATGAGCGCCTCTGCAAACTGGCGGTTCGCCTCGAACGAGGGGCTCTCGATGATGACGGACGCCTCGTGCGCCCCGCCCACCTGTTCGCGCAGCCGCTCCAGGGCCTGCACGCTGACATAGTCCGACGGGATCAGGCGGGAGGAGTCGCTGTCAACCTGGAGGTGCATGGTGCCCCACCCGCCGAGCGCTGCCAGTACGAGGCTCACCCCGATAAGCGGAACCGGCCGCCATACGACAGCGCGGATGAGAGGCTGGAGATGGTCGAAAAGCCGTTCGAGCATGGCGCACAGAGCTAGTCCTCCAAAAGAACTAGTCCTCCAAAAGAAGACGCACTGAGCCAAGACGGCTATGGATTCCCTACGAGGGGCCTGTCTGATGCGCATCCTCGCGTGCGCAAACTATGCAGCCGAGCGTGAGGGATTTTCTGCCGTGCATCTCTCTACGCGTTCCCTGTTGAGGCCTGCCCTCTTGCTGCAGCGGGCTTTTCACCCACACCGCATTGCGACCTTGCCGGACACCCAGCTGCATGGTATTCCGGCAGGTAACCCGACCGGTACGGGTTACCTTTGCCCATCCGCACCGTTTTAGGCTCTGTTTGAA
>CAYFQN010000186.1:0-5916 GCA_964345285.1 uncultured Rhodothermales bacterium | reverse complement strand
GGACTTCCACGACCTCGTCGGCGCCGTTGTTGGCGACGTACGCGAGCGGCTCCGATGGGTGCGGCTGCACCCACGTCGGCTTTGGCTGCCCGTCGCCCGTCTTCAGCGTGCGGCTGATGGCGAGCGTCGCCGCGTCGACCTCGACCAGCGTGCCCGACATCATGGCGACCGAGTAGTGCATCATCCCACCGGGCGCGAGGCGCGAGCCGTGCGGCATCACCCCCGTCTCGATCTGCTCGATTTCCTGCATCGCGGCTGGATCGACCACCGACACCGTGCTGGGCGTCATCGCGCCGTGCAGGTTGAAGTTGACGACGTACAGCAACCCCGTCGCCTCAGAAATCGTCATCGTCGCCGGAAACATGCCGACCTCGGCTGCGCCGACTTTCTCGTTCGTACCCGTCGCGTACTTGACGACGCGGCCGTATGGCTGGCCGTGGGCGATGGACAGGTACCAGTGCGCGCCATCGGGTGCCACGGTCAGGCCATGCGGGCCCTCCGTCTCCGTCGGCAACCGCCCCACGGTGAGGGTTTCCTCGACGGTGGCCGCCTCGCCATCGAACCGGACGAGCGCCACTTCATCGTCCGACTCGGCGGCGACGTACGCGTAGTAGTCCTGGGCGTGGAGGCTCGTCGGGGAGAGCGCCGCAAGAAGGCCAAACGTAATGCTTGCGACGATAAGCTGGAGCCGGATGGTCATGAGAGTTGATGGCTGCGGTTATTGTTCAGACAGGAGAGCCATGTTGCGTTGTGCGCGTGTCATGGATGGTCATGTGGTGCACGCGCGACGACCCATGACGCGATCCCGACATCGTCGGATCGCTTCTGACTATCCATGATACCATTTTCTTTTCTCCTACGGTGTCGTCTCGGGCTCCGGCTCGGGTTGTTGTAGTTCCAGCGCCCAGAGGCCGCTGTTCCAGTCGGAGATGAAGATGTGCCCCTTGTGCGGCTGCGGGCCCCAGGTCATCGGCGCGTTCGGGATGCGGCCCTCTGAATCGTACGGCACGAAGTGGGCGATCTCACGGCCCTGCTCGTACAGGTCGCCCATGAGCCGTCCCGAGATGTCGACGACGCGTAAGCCGCCGTTGTAGTACGCCACGTACAGCGTGTCGCCCTCCACCCAGAGGTTGTGCGTGCCGGCCTCGGGGACCTGGTAGCGCGCCACCTCCTTCGGGTTCTGCATGTCTGTGAAGTCGATGAAGTGAATCCATCCGGCCGGAATCGTGGGACGGTCGTCGATGAAGAGGCCGTTCGGGAAGGCCTCGTCGCCCGCGATCACATAGAAGTTGCCGGTCTCCTCATTCCAGTACGGGAAGGCGGCGTGGTTCCACCCGCTCGGGTAGGCATAGGACGAGATCTTCTGCGGGTTGGAGGGCGAGCCGCCCGCGATGCCCGCGCCCACGTCGGCAAGCACCACGCCGTCGTCCCAGTTCGAGGAGAAGGCGATGCCACGCTCCACCCACACGTCGTGGATGGAGTGGCCCGGCGTGTCGAGCTCGAAGGTCGAGACATGCCGCGGATTGGCCCGGTCCTCAATGCTGATGATCTCGTAGCGGCGGCCGTTGCTCAGCGCATACACGTGATCCTGATAGATGAACAGGTTGTGCACGCCGCCGGTCAGGCGCTCGGTGTATTCCGTGATAATCGTGACGTTGTTCGGGTCGGTGCAATCGAGGATGACGAGGCCGTTCTTCCGGTCGGAGGCGCCCTCCCGGCTGATGATGCACGTGCGGCCGTCCGGCGATACCTTCACGTCGTTCACCGTGCGCGCGTCGACCGTCACCGTGTCGATGGGTACAATGGTGGACGGATCGGTCACGTCCCAGAAGTAGGCTTCGCCGTTGCCGCCCCACGTGCCGGTGATGGCATAATCGCGCCCGTCGACGCCTTCCCACACCCACAGGTCGGACGTGTGCACGTTGCGAACGGGCGCGCGGCCCACGACCTCGATGTCCGCGTCCATGTCGCGCGGTTCGATGCGCACCTGCGTCTGAGCCATGTGCGCTCCGCTGGTGGCCTTGATGGTGTATAGCCCCGGCTCCTCGGCCACGAAATGCCCGTCCTCGTTGATTTGCCCTGTGGCGGCCGGACCGAGGTTGTCTTCCGGCTGGGCGTTCATCGTGTACTCGACGGGCGCGTCCTCGACCGGCTCCCCGTCGGCGTTGAGCGGTACGGCTTCGAACTGGAGGACGTCGCCAGTGCGTGCGGTGGATGCGCCGCCACGCAGCTCGAGGGCCGTGACCGGGTTAGGCACGACGCGAATCATCGTCTCGGCCCGCACGCCCTCGGCCTGCGCGGTAATGGTCACTGTCCCTTCCTGGTGCGTGACAATCTCACCAAATGGGCTCACCGTAGCTACCGATGGGTCGCTGCTCTGCACGTCGAAAATGGCATCCTCGCGCACGCTCCCGGAGGCGTCGACCGGCTGGATGGTGATGGGCTGCCGCGTGCCGGCGTACAGCTGGTCCGGCGTGTCGCCGAACGTGATGTCCTGGATGGGCGGCTGCGGCACCGTCACCGGGATGGTCTGCGAGAGACGCTCGCCCCCTCCGTCACCGGGGCGCAGCGCGACGAGCGTGAACTGTCCGGGGCTGTGCGCTGTCGCCTGTCCGTCTCGCGTCACGCTAACCGACGCGCGGTCGCGCGAGAAGAAGATGATGGACGTGTCGGGGACGACTTGCCCCTGCGCGTCGACGACTTCAGCCTCTAGCCGGATCGTTTCGCCGACGTCGAGCCGGACCTCCGCCGGCTGTACCTGGAGCATCAGGTTCGTAGCTTGAGCAGACGCGAGTGCGGGGACAAGAAGCCATCCGAGCAAAATGGTAGCGAGGGTGCAACAGCGCATTGAGGGCGTCGATATCATGGCGTAGTTCGCACGCTGGGAGACAAAGAGTACGGGCCGCTTGCACGGCGCACGTTGGAACAGTATGCGTTTACGTCCAAATACGGACACAACGGGCCATAAGCGCAAGCTATTGAGGGCATGGACGTTCCCTCTGTGCAGCATTCACAATCGTGACGACTGCTTCGTACGTTGGGGGCGCGCCCTTCACCCCAATGCCTCCGCCTTTCATGCTCTACTTTTACTGCCCGCCTGCCGACGCCGACCTCGACGCGCTGGCTTCGCACGGCGTACCGGTGAGCCCCGACGAACCCGTCCGCGTGCACCTTCGCCTCCAGGATGCACTCGACGCTGCCGAAGACGGCCCCGTGCTTGTCGTCGATGACCAGGCCCTCCCCGACCTGCCGACGCGCGTGGACACGCACCAGGCCGCGCTGCCCGCCCTTCCGGCCGCGGCCATCCAGAACGTGGCGCCGTACCATCCTCCCGTGTCTATCCTTGCGGGCGGCGGCTATGTGGCGTGCCCCCTTGACGGCGAGGCCGTAGCGCTGCTTGTCATTTTTCGGCGCGGCGCGTGGGATTTGCCAAAGGGCAAGCAGGACCCCGGGGAGTCCGTGGAAGCCTGCGCACTGCGCGAGGTGTGCGAGGAGGTGGGTATTGACCGCTTGCGTACCGTGCGGCCGCTGGGAACGACGCAGCATGGCTACGTCCGCGACAACCGCTACGAGGTCAAGACGACGCACTGGTTTCTGATGCGCACGCCCGAACGGTCGTTCGACCCCGAGCGGCGCGAAGGCATCGAGCGTGTGGCGTGGGCGCAGTGGCCCGTCGCGTACCGGCACTTGGGCTACGACACGCTGCGCCGCCACATGGACCGTTGCGAAGCAGACGTCCGCGCCGCGCTCCGTGCTGATGGTACCTCGTGACGGCGTGCGCTATATTAGGGACCGCGTTCCACTTCGCCTCCGCTCGCTCACCGTTTCACAACGTGACCCATGGCTATGCGATCGCTCTTCGCCCTCCTCGGCTGCCTGCTGCTACTCACCGGATGCAACGACCAGCAAGGTCAGGTAAACGCGCTCCAGGAACGCGTCAATGCGCTCCAGCAGGAGAATGAACGTCTGCAGCAAGAGCTGACGTCGGCCCGTGAGGACGCTGCGCGCACCACGCCACAGCAGCGGGTGCTCTCCCCGGCCATCTACTTCCCGTCGGGGAGCGCGTGGCTGACCGACCGCGGCAAGCAGGCGCTCGATTCGCTGGCGGCGGTGATCACCACCGAGTATCCGGATCGCGACTTCCACATTCGCGGGTATACGGACAGCGTGCCGATTGGGGAGTGGCTGAGCGAGATCTATCCGAGCAACTGGTACTTGTCGGCGCAGCGCGCGGCCGCCGTGGCCCACTATCTCGACGTGGAGCACCAGATCCAGACGCGGACGCTGGAGATCGGCGCGTACGGTCCGCAAAATCCGACGGCCCCGAACGAAACCGCTCAGGGCCGTCAGCAAAACCGGCGCGTGGTACTGGCGGTGGATGATCCACAGCCCGATCCCGGGCCGTGATGCCATGCCAACGGTCCGCCGTCAGGGGCGCTCCATGGCGTTGGCAGCTACGCGCTCCCGAAACGCGTCGATCAGGTCGGGCAGTTGGTTCGGGTCGTGGATGACCGTGTGGGCGCCGCGCTCGCGGAGGAGCGGCTCGTGGTCGTCGCTGTCTACGTACGGCGGCACCACGCCGATGGCCCACACGTTGGCCGCGCGGGCGGCTTTCATGTCGTCGACCGAATCGCCGACGTACACCGTCTCCTCCGGCTTGATGGTGCGCCCGGCCGCCGCCAGCATGCTCAGCGAGTGGTTGATCGGGAACGGATCGGGCTTGGTGCGGCTGCCCTGCTTGTCTTTACCCACCACGAGTGGGAAGTGGTTCTTCCACCCGAGATGGCTGAGCGTCCACTTCGCCTCTTCATCCGGGCGGCCCGTCACGATCCCCATCACGCGGTTGCCGGTGCACAGCGTATCCAGCGTCTTCTCATCGATAAGGGGCTGCTCTTCGGCGATGAAGCCATCCCAGTTATCGCCCCGGTACCGGCGCTGAAACTCATCGACGACGCGGCTAAACGGGACTTCCATGGCCGTGTCGGTGATGATGGCGTGGGTCAGCTTCCAGTCGTCGTTGAAGCCGCCGTAGTTCTTGTAGCGCTGGATGGTGTTTGGGCCGATCTTGCGGCCGGTAAAGTGCTCGACGGTTTCTTCGATGGCTCGGCGGTACGACCGCGATACGTCGATGAGTACGCCGTCCATGTCGAAGAACAGCGCCTGGATTTGCTTATTTTGGGACATACCGATTCGTCCGTTCCAACAGGTTTTGAGGGTACAGTAAGGGGGTTAGCACACTGTGCCGCGGTTTCAGTTCCCGCTGCCACCGCGGCACAGCGCACAGGACGCGCTCTCCGGTGTTACTCCCGGTTGTCCGACGTCGTGGCCGCTGTCGATCCGCTGTCGATCTGCTGGAGCAGCGTGGTCACGGCACGGCGCAGTTGCGGGTCGCCGCCACTGGCTTTTACGGCGGGCGGGTTCTCAACCAGCACGTCGGGCACGGCAGGGCCGTGCTCCATGTTCTGATCGGTCGCGTACACGTACCATCCGCGGTACGGCATGCGGACGTACGAGCCGCCGAGCAGCCCCACACCGCCCGTCGAGATGACGGCACCGAACGTGGGCTGGCCGATGAGCGGACCGTGGCCGATGTGCTTGAATGCGTGCGAGAAGATCTCGGCGTTGGAGTAGCTGTTCTGGTTGGCCAGTGCCGCCACGGGCTTCGTCCACGACGCCAGCGGGAGGCGCTCGCCGAACGGGTAGTGGGCGCGGAACTGCTCATGGGTTTGCTCCAGGTTGTCCGTTGCGCCGCGGGGCACCGTGTAGGCGTGGCGCTTCACGTTCAGCACGGCCATCAGGTAATCCGTCGTCCAGCCGCCGCCGTTGAAGCGCACGTCGATCAGCAGGCCCTCCTTGCCGTTGGCGCTGGCGTACAGCTCGCGCTCGAAGCGCTCGAAGCTGGACCAGTTCATGCCT
>CAYFQN010000185.1:0-5983 GCA_964345285.1 uncultured Rhodothermales bacterium | reverse complement strand
CGACGGCAGCAGCGCGGCCTGGAACGAACGCTTCCGGCCCGGTGGTGCCTGCCGCCACGCGTTGGCGGCCTACCCCTGACGTGCCGACCGTCCGGAATGGCGATGGCGTAGTGGCGCGGCGCCTCACCGGCAGCGACACATCAGACACCGTGGCAGTGTCGATCTCACCCGTGATCAGGCTTCGGAGATGCTCGATGTAGTGTTGCTGCGCGCGAAGCGAGTCGCTGAGCGCTGCCACGCGCTGGTTGTTCAAACGGGCTGCCTGGCGAATCTCATCCGTGCCGTAGCCGGGAATCAACTGGCGGATGGGCGTAAACGCCATGATACTGACGACAAGGAAGGACACCATCAGCAGAGAGCTCCCCCATGCGGTAAGTACTCGGCGCGGCTGCACCTCATAGCGGCGCGGCTCATCCACGCCTCGCTCATCCATGACGACCACCGTGTAGGCACCGTCGAGGTTCTTCGTAAACTCTGCCAGGAAAGACCACATACGGGACGGGTACATCAAACAAGAGGGGGCACGAGCCGGCGCCGAAGTGCCGCACGATAGCAGGACGACCTACCGCCCCATCGCGGACGGACCGGGTGAGGCTCCTGCGTTTCGCGTCCGCGAGCAGAGCCCGACGGTCGGCCTCGGAAATTTGACTTTCTCGTGCATGAGAAACATACTTTCAAACTTGCTTTTAAGCAATGACTCAATCGCCTTCTCGCGACCCAAACAGAGCACAGGAACCATGCCACAACATCAATCAGCCATCAAGCGGGTGCGTCAGAATGAAAAGCGCCGGCTTCACAACAAGGACCAGAAGAGCCGCGTGCGCACCCTGATGAAGAAGATCCGTGCCACCGATGACAAAGCCAAAGCCCAAGAGTTACTCGATGAGGCGAAGGCGGGACTCGACCGGCTGGCCTCGAAGAATATCATCCACAAGAATAAGGCAGCCAACTACAAGAGCAAGCTTGAAAAGCACGTGAACGGCCTGTAAGGTACGTCGGCGTTACAAACCTGTAGCTCATCGGGCTTGCAAATCACGACAGGCTCGGTTCTTTTTTCCGTTGCGCAATAGAGGAGGGTTTGCTATATCTGCACTCCCCGCCCGATACGTTCCATACCCTTTTCATCCTTTCCCTATTGCCTTTCACCCACGGATTGTTGAAGTCTCCACGCAGTAGCACTTGTTAGTACAGCGCGAGAGAGGAACTTGAGACGCGCTGACAGCCCGTTGGGGCACCCCCCTGTAGTTTTGCTCTAGCCCGCTCTCTTTTCCAATCGGGCTCGACCTTCCGCTAACTCACAAATTCATCACGAGACGACTCCCATGAACAAACGCACTCCTTTATTTACGTGGCTCCCCCTCCTTCTGCTGGTGGGTGGCCTCTTCGTTACCGGGTGCAGTCCCACTCCGGTTGAAGTGCTTTCGGTGGATGGCCCCGACGAGCTGGAGACTGGCGAGTCCGGCACCTTTGAAGCCGAGATCAACGAAGATGCCGAAACGCCCGTTGAGGCCCGCTGGGACTTCGGCGATGGCAGCACCGGCTCCGGTACTCTGACGACGCACTCATTCGATTCGGAGGGTGAGTACACGGTGACATTCACGGCCTCGAACGAAGCCAACTCGGCTTCCGAGACCCAAACTGTGAACGTCGTCCCGCCGCCCGTTCCTGCGCAGGTCATCACGCTCAGTGCCAACCCGAACCCCGGCACTGAAGGCGAACCGGTTCGCTTCTCCAGCAACGTCCGCGGCGACTCCCCGGTTGATTACAGCTGGAACTTCGGCGACGGCGGCACCTCGCAGTCGGCTTCCCCGACGCACACGTTCGACGAGCCCGGCACGTACCAGGTGACGCTCAACGCCTCGAACGATGTCGGACAGGACAGCCGTTCGGTGTCCGTGGAAGTTGAGCCGGCCTTGGCTCCGATCTGCACCGAGATCACGGAGTTCAACGCAGCGTTCTTCGACCGCAACTCCAGCACGCTGACCGATGAAGGCCGTCAGGCGCTGCAGGAAAACCTCGACATCGTGAGCCAGTGCCCGAACCTGAGCGTGCGCGTGGAAGGGTACGCCTCGCCGTTCGAGCGCAACACGCAGTCGCTCTCTGCCGACCGCGCACAGGCCGTGGCGCAGTTCTACCAGGACAACGACATCGCCTCCAACCGCATCAACACGAGCGGCATGGGCGAAGTGGAAGGCGTCACGAGCAAGAAGGGCGGCACCGACCAGTTCCGCCGTGTCGACTCCATCCCGGTTCAGAGCGGCATGTAATGCCTGAATCCTGAGGCTCTGACCCCTGTGGACAGTCTGTCCACGCTGGCGGACCCGCCCCTCGAAAGGCGGGTCCGCTTTTGTATGTCCTCATGCTACTTCTCACCTCTGGCATGCGTGGGAATTTGAATCCTCTCACTGCCTATCGTAGGTTCGCCCTACGTGGTTTTCTCATTTCTTCTCTCAACTGCCACACTGACCATGATACGGCCCACATCGACGCGCTATTCCCCCTTCAGCTGGCTCCCCCTCCTTCTGCTGGTGGGTGGCCTCTTCGTTGCCGGATGCAGTCCCACCCCAGTTGAAGTGCTTTCGGTGGATGGCCCTAACGAGCTAGAAACCAATGAACAAGGCACCTTTCAGGCCGAGATCAACGAGGATGCCGAAACGCCCGTTGAGGCCCGCTGGGACTTCGGCGACGGCAGCACCGGCTCTGGCATGATGACGACACACGCGTTCGACGCGGAAGGCGAGTACACCGTCACCTTTACCGCCACCAACGAAGCCAACACAGCCTCCCAGACGTTGACCGTTAACGTGGTGCCGCCGCCCGTTCCTGCGCAGGTCGTCACGCTCAGCGCCAACCCGAACCCCGGCACCGAGGGTGAACCCGTCAACTTCTCCAGCAGCGTCCGCGGCGACTCCCCGGTTGATTACAGCTGGAACTTCGGCGACGGCGGCACCTCGCAGGCCAACGTGCCGTCGCACACATACGACACGCCGGGGACCTACCAGGTGACGCTCAGCGCCTCGAATGACGTCGGCCAGGATAGCCGCTCCATCTCGGTCGAGATCGAGCCGGCCCTCGCCGCCATCTGCACGGAGGTCACGGAGTTCAACAGCGCCTTCTTCACGTACAACTCAAGTACGCTGACCGCTGAGGGCGAGCAGGCGCTGCAGGAGAACCGCGACATCATCGGCCAGTGCCCGAACCTGACGGTGCGCGTCGAGGGCTTTGCGGCCCCCGGCGAGCGCAATGCACAGGCGCTCTCGGAGGACCGGGCCGAGACGGTGGCCCAGTTCTACCAGGAGGGCGGCGTTGCCAGCAGCCGCATTAGCATAAGCGGCGAAGGGATGGTGAGCGGTCAGGGCACAAGCAAGAAAGGCGCAAATAGCCAGCTCCGCCGTGCCGACTCGATCCCCATGCGGAACTGAGGGCGCGCCTCTTGTCGGAGCGTGTTCGTTCAAGCGGGCCGGCCGTTCCAGATGGGCCCGCTTTTCTGTTTGCAGGGGCCGCCGCATGTAGGGACCACCGCACGGGATGAATCAAACCCGCTACCGCCGTCGTTTCCCCCGATGAGACCCTCCCGCACGACGAACGCTTCGCCATGCCCGGCTTTGACCAACAGGCCCAAGAACGACTTGCGCAGGATGTGAAGACGGAGGCCACGCGGCTCGGCTTCGACGCGTGCGGCATCTCCGAGGCCGAACAGCTCGATGAAGAAGCCGTCCGCCTGGAACAGTGGCTGCTCAACGGCCGGCACGGCACCATGGATTGGATGGAGCGCCACTTCGACGAGCGCATCGACCCGACCGAGCTCGTCCCCGGCGCGGAGTCGGTCATCTCCGTGTTGCACAACTACTACCAGCCCGTTGAGCATCCGGACGACCCGCGCGTCGGCAAAATCAGCCGCTACGCATGGGGCGACGACTACCATGACGTGATGAAAGACAAGCTGTACCTGCTGTACCACTGGCTGGAGGAGCAGGTGGGCGACGTGCACGGACGCGTGTTTGTCGACTCCGCGCCGGTGCTCGACAAGGCGTGGGCGAAGCGGAGCGGCCTCGGCTGGCAGGGCAAGCACTCGAACCTGCTGAACCGCACGATGGGCTCGTTCTTCTTCATCGGCGAGCTGATCGTCGACGTCCCCCTCGCTACCGACGACCCCATGCCGGACTACTGCGGCTCGTGCACGCGCTGCATCGACGCCTGCCCGACCGATGCCATCTACGAGCCGTACGCAGTCGATGCCAACCGCTGCATCTCGTACCTCACCATCGAGCACGCGGAGGATGACATCCCCGCAGCCATCCAGCCGGATTTGAAGAATTGGATCTTCGGCTGCGACATCTGCCAGGATGTGTGCCCCTGGAATAAGTTCAAGTACGCGACCGATGAGCCGGCGTACTCCCCCCGCGACGGCGTGACGGACACGGACCTCCGCGCATGGACCGAGCTCAACCTGGAGGAGTTCGAGCGGCGGTTTGCGGAAAGCCCGGTCGAGCGTGCCACGTTCGAGGGCTTCCAGCGCAACGCGCGGATGGCGCTGGAGACGGCCATCGCAGAGGGCAACGCCGCGTCGTCCTGATCGCGCCTCAGCTACTCGACGCGGGCCACGGCGGCTTTCTCGGCGGCATCCGTGTCGGCTTTTGCGGCGCGCTCCCGTTCGTCATCAGCGCGCTCGCGGGGGACGACGAGGAGCCACCACAGGAAGCCGCTCGCGATCTGCAGGCCCGCAAAGAGGCGGATGCATGCGGCAAGGTCGAGCCAGCCCAGTTCGAGCAGCGTACTGGCCAGCAGAATCGACGCCGACTCCGTGGCCATCACGAAGAGCCAGTCCGTGGAGAAGACGCGGCCGCGGTAGCGGTCTTCGGTCCGTTTCTGCAGCATGACGGTGCTGAGCACCCAGTTGCCACCGCTCGCCGCGTGGCCGGCCACGACCAGCGCGCACGTCAGCGCGATGATGACCATCGTCGAATCCCACGGCACGAAGCTGATGGCCATGTAGCACAGCCCGCAGAAGGCGATGGCACCACCCAGCACGGTGGGCCACCGGTCGCGATCGGTGAATACGCCGCGCATGACGATGGGCCCGATGCCCGTGCCGATGCCGCGCGCCATGAACAGCACGCCGATGCCCGCCGCCAGCGCGCCCGGTGCGATCTGATCACCCACCAGCGCCAGCGTGTACACCAGCGACCCGCCACCAACGGCCCACGTCGCCTTCGCCAGCGCGATGCGCCCGATGCGCGGATGGGCGCGCAGGTGCTGCCAGCCTTCCGTGATCTCGCGCACCGCCGACCGAAGCAGACTCTTCTCGCCGGCCTTCGTGTCCTGCGGGATCGTGGTGCCGTAGATGAACACGGCCGAGACGACGTACGTCGCGCTGTCGATCCAGAAGACGACCGTCGTGCCGAAGGCTTCCGTGGCCAGTCCGCCGAGCGCCGCGCCCACCGCCAGCATGGTCGACCACGTGGCGGACATGAGCGCGTTGGCCGTGAGCAGTTCGCGTGGCGTGGTGATGTTGGGCAGCGAGGCGCTCTTCGCCGGCTGGAAGACGGCCCCGATGACGACTTGGGCCGTCAGCAGCACATACAGCCACGGCACCTCGCCCGGCGTGTCGATGAGTAGAAAGCCGAGCACGACGACGGCCCGCGCGATGTCCGTCCAGATCATAAGCTGCCGCCGGTTGTAGCGGTCGACGATCACGCCGGCCAGCGGCGCCGCCACGGCCCACGGCAGCATCTTGGTGATGAACACGGCGCCGAGCGCGAGCGGTGAACCCGTCAGCTCCACGACGAGCGTGTAGATGGCGATGGTGTTGAACCAGTCGCCGAGCAGCGAGATGAGGTTACCCGTCCAAAGCCGGCGGAAGTTGACGTTGCCGCGGACGAGCTCCCAGTACCCGGCCTCGTCCTGCACGTCGACGTCATGTTGCGTTGCTTGCTGTGCCATAGGCCATTGCCACGGCGAGCGTTAGCGGCAAGTTTCCGGC
>CAYFQN010000184.1:0-6044 GCA_964345285.1 uncultured Rhodothermales bacterium | reverse complement strand
CTCACGCGCGCGCGCAAACGCACCGCATGCAGGAAGGCGATGCCTCATGGGAGCCCTCACCACAGACAGCTTGGCGCACATGGGTGAAAGTTACACCAGGCGCGATCGCCGGTATCGTCTGGCAGGACCAGGCGGTCGTGGGGGCGGCTGATGGCCCACCACCCGAAAAAGACCAGAAGGTATCCACCAAAGGTGCCATACGAAGGGAGTCTATCGTTACAGATGAAGACCCGAAAGAGGAATTAGGTGTGCGTGTTCGTGTATGAACGAAATACCCCCGTAGAAATAGGGACATACGTTCTGATCTGCTGGTCAATCGAAAAGTACTGATCGATAGAAAGCCAGTGATTTTCTTTCGCATATCCCGTTGTTTACTACATCACGGGTTTCACCAGGATGTCGATTTGTTCGCACGCCGCGTGCCGACGCTTCCTTCCGCCAGAGGGCGCGTCCTCACACTGGGTTGAACGGCGGGTATCAACGTTGACGGGTTATTATCGGTATGTTTGTTTTTATTAGTTCGCGACCGCACGCACTATGAGCCGGGAAATTCAGGACTTGATTGACGGCGTACGGCGGAATATGAGTCAGCTGCTCGATGAAATGGAGCGGCTTCGCAAAGAGAACGATCAGCTCCGGCGGGAAAACAAAGCACTCCGCGAAGAGGTCACCCTGGTGCGTATCTTTGAAGATGTCAGCCAGCAGGAGGAGGCCTTTCCCATCGAGGATCCTGCGTCTATTCCTCGCGAGGCTTTTGCGTTGTACCGCCGGTTGCCCTCCACCTTTAAGTTTGCCGACTTCTTTCAGCTCGCTGAGCGGTTCGGCCTCGACCCAAGCGACGCGCGCGATTGCCTCGTTTATTTTCTGCGTGAGAGCATGCTCCAGCAGAAGGGCGCGCGCATGGAGAAGGCCGGCGGCGTGTCGTCGTCCGATCCGGCCTCGCCGCAAATGGCCCCGGACTGGTAAGCTGCCCGCTAGGGAAGAGGGACGTTATACAATGCACCGTACTTGGCGCGGATGTAGCGCAGCCAGGGTGCGGCATCTAAGGCATTGCCGGTGACGCGCTCCAGCAGGTCGGACGCTTGTATCATGCGACCGGGCCGGTGGATGTGCTCGCGCAGCCAGCCTAAAAGCGGAGCGAACTCGCCCGAGGCAATCTGCGTGTCGAGACTGGAGATTTCCTCGCGGACCTGGTTGAAGAGCTGGACCGACATCAGATTGCCGAGTGCGTACGTGGGAAAGTAGCCGATCGCACCCATTGACCAGTGTACGTCTTGCAGCACGCCCTCGGCATCGGTGCTGGGCTGTACGCCGAGGTACTCGTCCATCGTGGAGCGCCACCGACCCGGCAGCTCGTCGACCGATACAGTGCCCTGCACGAGGCCGCGTTCCAGCTCGAAACGCAGCATAATGTGCAGGTTGTACGTCACCTCGTCGGCCTCGACACGGATGAGCGACGGCTCGACTTTGTTGATGGCGTGGTAGAACGCATCCAGCGCGACGTCGCCCAGTGCCGTAGGAAAGGCGTCTTGTAGGGCGGGGAAGTAGTGCGACCAGAAAGGATGGCTGCGGCCCACGAGGTTTTCCCACAGGCGCGACTGCGATTCGTGCATGCCGAGCGACGTCCCTTCGGCAAGCGGCGTGCGTTCTAGCGCGGGGTCGATGCCTTGCTCGTACAAGCCATGCCCAGCCTCGTGGAGCGTCGAGAAGAGGCCGGAGGGCAGGAAGTGCTCGTCGAACCGCGTCGTGAGCCGCACGTCATTGATCGAGAACGACGTCGTAAACGGGTGGGCGGAGCGGTCCTGGCGCCCCCGTTCGAAGTCGTAGCCGAAGTCGTCGATGATCTGCTCACCGAAGGCTTGCTGGGCCTCGGGGGCGAAGCCGTGGCGCATGAAGTCGTCGTTCGGCAGGGGCTGGTCGGCGAGGACGTCGACGATAGGGACGAGGTCGGCGCGCAGGGCGTCGAACACCGAGGCGACGTCGGCCGTTTTCAGGCCCGGCTCGTACTCGTCAAGGAGCGCATCGTACGGCTCGTTCTCGTAGCCCAGCGCCTCCGCCTTCTCGATGTTGAGCTTGACGAGCCGCTGCAGGTGCGGCGCGAACGCGTCGAAATCGTCCGCTTCGCGCGCTTTCTGCCAGGCCACCTGCGCCCGTGAGCTGGTCTCCGAGAGGTCGGCGACGAGCGACGACGGAATCTTGCGGGCCCGGGCGTAGTCCCGCCGCGTCACGCGGACGAGGGCTTCGGCTTTTGCGTCGGCGCCGTCCACCGTATCGGCCGCGCGGTCGAGCAGGTCGCCCATCGCGTCGGTCACGAAGCGCTCGTGCGCCATCGTGCGGAGCGTGGCGATCTGACGGGCTCGCGCCTCCGCGCCACCGTCCGGCATGAACGTCTCCTGATCCCAGGAGAGCACCTCGGCGGCATTCTTGAGGTCTTCGATGGGCGCAAGGGCGGCTTTGAGACGGTCGATCGGGGTGGGCATAGCCGGCAGGTGAAGATCGGTGCAGCGAGAGATGAAGGGTCTCGCATACACGGGCTTCGCCTTCTCGTTCCGGGCGGCTCGGCCGCACGGGCACGTAAACTCAGCGATGGCGAGCAGCACGGTGATCAGCGTGCCGAGGAGCGCGATGGTGCCTACCGTCCAGCGCATCGTGACGAGCATGCGCTCGTACAGCTGGTCGAAACGCTCGTCTATCCGGTCGAAGCGCTCGTTCACGCGGTCGAACCGCTCATTCATCTCACTGCACAGGTCATGCACTTCTCTGCGGTGGGAGCGCTGGCCTATGGAATAGGCGTACTGGCTGGGCTTGGCATTATCATTCATCTCGTGCCGTGGATGTGTCGACAGCTCGGCGAGCGCCCGCTGCTGGCCCTAATCGGGGGGCTGGTGCTGATAGGGGCGCGGGACTTGATGGCATGGCACGGGTCCGGCTGGGCCGGCGCAGCCGGGTGGCTAGTCGACGAGCTGTTACAGCCCCGGTCGCTGCCTCTGCTGGTGACGACCGCAAGCTACCTTTGCGTACTCGCGCTGCATCGGCGTCAGCTCTGGCGGCTGCTAGATATGGATGGGAGGGCGGCCCCTCGCGCGCCACTCTGATCAGAGGTGCTAATGATAGAATACCATGGTGCCCACTCTGGGGGACACCATGTCCATCTATCCGCCGTCACCCGGCTCAACCTGCCAGATTCCGTCGAGGATGTACACGGGCTTCCTCACGCTCGGTCCGGCACCGCGCGGTCGGCCAGTGCGCGAGCAAACAGGTTGTCCCCTTGAGCCAACTCGCATGGCGGGCCAGTCGTCTGCACACGGCCGTCGTCGAGCACGTAGATCCGGTCGGCACGGCGGACACTTTGCGTGCGATGCGACGCCATGACGATCGCCGCGTCGTTCTTTAGCTGGGCTAGGCGGTCGAGCACCTCGGTCTCCATGCGGCGGTCCATGGCGGCGGTCGGCTCGTCGAGCAGGAGCCGTTGCGGGCGTTGGTAGAGGGCACGTGCGAGGGCCACCAACTGTTGCTGCCCGCCCGATACGTCAGCGCCTTCTTCGCCGAGGAGCGTCGCGTAGCCCTGCGGAAACCGAGCGAAGTATGGCTCGAATCCGTATTCCCGGCAGAAGTCGACCACGGACTTGGCTCCCTCCGTGGCGTCGCCGAGGCCAATGTTGTCGAGCAGCGTACCGTTGAAGAGATTGATCTCCTGGGGAACGACCCCGATTCGGTCGCGCCACTTGGGCGTTTGTAGCTCGTTCCAATGCCAGTGATCGTTGATGATAATCTCGCCTTGCTCGGGCGAATAAACGCGTTGCAAGAGGTGCAGCAGCGTCGTCTTGCCCGAGCCGAACCTCGTCGTGCTCGACGAGCCATTCGCCAGCCTCGATCCGCGCTCGCAGCTGTGGCTCAAGGAGCACCTGCAGCACATGAATGAGGAGCGGGGCACGACGATGCTCATCTCCAGCCATGACCTCGGGCACGTGACGGAGGTATGCACGCGGATTGTTATCCTGGAAGCGGGCGAGATCGTGCGCGACGCCGTTGTTGAGGGCGGGTTTGCCGTCCCCGCAGATCTGCCCGGGCAGGTGGACGAGCAGCAGGCGTTGCTTCAGGAGCTCGTGCGCCGCTATGGCGAGCTGCTCACGCACTGGTCGACGACTACAAAGGCCATTGCAGAGCTGCGCAAGGAGGGGACACGCCTCGCGCAGCAATGGTAACCATTGTTCAGAAGCGGACCGCCAAGTGTAGAGCGGCTACACCGCCTAGACGTGAGTGGGGGCGCCATTAGCCCGCTGTCACCTCCGACTCGCTGGGAAGCAGCGCGCGTTCGATGCCTTCGAACAGGGCGAGGAGGACCACCGTCAGGATCGCGGCGGGGACCGTGCCTTCGAGGATGAGGCCGAGGTCGGCCCGGCGGATGCCCGTGAGGATGGGCTGGCCGTACCCGCCCGCGCCAATGAGCGCACCGAGCGTGGCCGTCCCCACGTTGATGACGGCGGCGATCTTGATGCCGGCCAGGATGGAGCGCGCCGCTAGGGGCAGTTCTACGAGCCGCAGCCGCGCGCTGTCCGACAAACCCAGCGCTAGCGCGGACTCCGTGAGCGGACGCGGGATGTCGTTCAATCCCGTGTACGTATTCCACACGATCGGCAGCAGGCTGTACAGGAACAGCGCCGTGATGGCGGGCACGCGCCCGAGACCCAGCGGTGGCACCATCATGGCTAGCAGGGCCAGCGACGGGATCGTGTACGTGATGCCGACAACGAGCAGCACGCCCTGCCCGACCCAGCCGGTCTTGAACGCCACCACGCCGAGCGGAATGGCAGCCAGGATCGCGAGCAGCAGCGACACGCCGACCAGCACCACATGCTCCTGGGTACGAAGCCACACCCGTTCGGTGCGGCTCTCCGTCTCCACCGTGATGCGCTGGTCGAGGTCGAGCGTCTCGTTCACGAACGCCGCGGCGACTTGGGCCTCGGGCTTGCCATCGATCTTCGCTCGCTCGTTGAGGCGGGTCATCGTCTCCGCTGGGATCTGACCTTCGAGGCGGTGCAGCGCATCCACGGCGTTCGGGGCGCGCTCCGCGAGGTCGGCGCGGTACAGGTAGAGGGCGCGGTAGGTGGGAAAGAAACGCTGATCGTCACGCAGCACGCGCAGATCGTATGCGGCGATTTCGGCGTCGGTGGAGTAGAGGTCGATGACGTCGACGGCGTCGTTGGCGAGCCCGCGGTAGCTGAGGTCGTGGTCGATCCCGCGCACGTTTGTCTGCGGTAGGTCGTACGCATCTTGCAGCGCGGGCCATCCGTCGCCCCGGTCCATGAACTCGTTCGAAAAGCCGAAGCGGAGATCAGGGTGATCGCGCAAGTCCGAGATCGTCTGAATGCCGAGGGCGTCCGCTTCAGGAGCCTGCATCCCCAGTGCGTACGTGTTGTTGAAGCCGAGCGGCGCCGTCATGCGCACGCCATAGAGGGCTAGCACCTCCTGGAGGTTCTCGCGGGTGGCGTTCTCGCTGGCGAAGATTTCTTGGATGAGCGTGCCGGTGTACTCGGGGTACACGTCGATGTCGCCGCGCACCAGGGCCTCCCACAGGAAGCGGGAGCCGCCCAGTTCCTCACGGTGCGTCACGGAGGCCGTGGTCGTGCGCATGAGTTGCGTCGCCATCGCACCGAGGATCACGTTCTCCGTGAACTTCTTCGAGCCCACGGCCAGCGTTGAATCTTGCGCGCTCGCGCTGGCGGCAGGAAGCACCGCCACGAGCACGAGTGTGGCGTAAGCCAGGCTGCGTGCCGCCTCGCCAATCGAGCGGTGTATCGTTGGAACGTCCCAGGGGGAAGGAAGGCTACTCATCGAGCGCTTCGAGGGGCTTGCGCTGAGCGCTAATAAAGTCGGTCACGAAACCGCTGGCGGGCTCGCGGACGAGCGTCTGCATGGTGCCGCGCTGCGCGATGCGGCCGTCGCGCATGAGCACAACGTGGTCGCCGAAGTAGCTGGCCTCGCCGATGTCGTGGGTTACGAGCACGACCGTCTTCTCCAGCCGGCGAAAGATGGCGCGCAGG
>CAYFQN010000183.1:0-6078 GCA_964345285.1 uncultured Rhodothermales bacterium | reverse complement strand
ATGAGGAGGGCAGATAGCACACCAAGCGTCCATTGTGTCATGGGGCGGCCATGCAGATAGTGTCGGGAGACATCACGAGGTGTACGCAGTCACAGGCCATACCACCCGTTCAGGCTCGTCATGACCTAGTCGCTGGGGTCGGGCTTGGACGCTGAGGGGGGCGCTTTCGGATCGTCGATGGTTGTCGGCGGCGGGGCGGGCTCGGTACGAGTGTACACTGTGCGGCGCGGAAAGGGAATCTCGATCCCAAGTTCGTCGAATTCCTTTTTCAGCATCCTGCGGAGATCCCGTTCGGCGGCGAATTGCTCACCTGGGCGCACCTTCATCACGATGCGGGCGGTCACGGACGAGTCGCCGAAATCCATGAGGCCTTGGACGGCGGGCTCGTCGTCCAGCAACATATCGTCGTCGACCGATTCCATCCACTCGCGGGCGACGCGCTCCATCACGGGCAGCACCGTGTCGATGTCTTGTTCGTACGAAAGGCCGACCGGCACGATGACGCGGGCAAACTCGATGCTCTTATTGCCGAAGATGCGGAGTTCGCCGGCGGGCACCATGAGCATCTCGCCGTCAAACTTTCGCACACGGATGAGGCGCACGCCAATTGCTTCCACCGTGCCCGCATCGTTGCCAATGCGGACGAGATCGCCCACGTGGATGGTGTCATCAAAAAGGAGAAAGATGCCGGCGATGACATCTTTGACGAGGGTCTGTGCCCCGAAGCCAAACGCCAGGCCGGCGATACCGGCCGTTGCCACCAGCGCGCCGACGTTGATGTTCATCTCGCTCAAGATCATGATCGTCGCGATTGGCCAGATGACATAGCGCCCGGCCGAGGTCAGTAAGTTGCCAATGGTGTAGACGCGCTGGCGCCGTGGGTCAAGCGGCGTGAGGTCCTCGACGCTCGCTTTCCATCGCTCCACTACGCTGCCAAGGACCCGGAGGACGACCAGTGCGAGGGCCACGATGAGAGCGATCTGGAGCAGCGCACCAAGGAGGGCTGTCCACACGGCCGGGTCAAGAAGGGTAGCGCGCAGGCCCTCGATCAGGCCGCCGAGGGTAAGCGGCTCGGATGCGGCGGCCTGGGCGGTGTCAGCCGGAGCGGGAGCGGGGCGGAGTTGAAGCACGGTGGGGAGCTGTAAAGAGGCGGGGGGGCCCGACGGGAGCCAGCGCTAAGCCGGTTGTTTGTCCGTCAGCGCCTCCACGCCGGGGAGCGCCTTCCCTTCAAGCAGTTCGAGCATGGCGCCGCCGCCAGTTGACACGTGACGAATGGCGTCCGTGAAGCCGGAGGCAGACAGAGCAGCCACGGAGTCGCCGCCGCCAACGACCGTGTAGGCGCCGTCCTCGGTGGCTTGCGCCAGGGCGCGTGCGATGGCCATCGTGCCGTCGGCGAACGGCCCCATCTCGAAGACACCCATCGGTCCATTCCAGACGATGGTTGCGGCGCCGTCAAAGGCCTCGGTGAATGCCTGGATGGATTCCGGGCCGATATCCAAGCCCATCCAGCCATCGGGAATGTCGCCCTGCACGGTTTGGGTCTCGGCATCGGGGTCCATCTCCTCGGCCACGATGTGATCCATGGGGAGAAGCAGTTTGTCGCCCACCCGGTCGAGCATGGCCTTGGTGCGTTCGATGCGGTCTTCTTCGACGAGCGAGGTGCCTACGGTGTGTCCGTTGGCTTTCAGGAACGTGTAGCTCATGGCCCCACCAACCAGCAGCCGGTCAGCCGTCTCTGATAGGGCATCGATCACGCCGATCTTGTCAGACACTTTCGCGCCGCCAAGGACGACGATGAGCGGATGCTCGGGATTGTCGCGTACGGCCGTGAGTGCTTCTACCTCTTCTTGAAGCAAAAGGCCCATCGCCGCTTGGGGCACACAGTGAGCAACCCCTGCGGTTGACGCGTGGGCTCGGTGGGCCGCCCCGAAGGCATCGTTCACGTACACGTCCGCCAAAGCGGCCAGTTCTTGCGCGAAGCCCTCATCGTTCGCTTTCTCACCCGGTTCGAAACGGGTGTTTTCGAGCAAGATCACGCTGCCCTCCGGCATGCTGTCGATTACGTCCTGCACGGCCTGGCCCGTCGTGTTGCTGGAGAAGCGTACTCGTTTGTCCAGCAGCTCCTCTAGCCGTTCGGCCACCGGGGCAAGGCTGTACGACGGGTCCGGTTGCCCGCCGGGCCGCCCGAGGTGGCTGATGAGGATCGCCTTCCCGTTGGCGTTGACGATGGTGCGGATGGTAGGCAACGCGGCCCGGATGCGCGTATCATCGGCAACCACCGGGGCCCCCGTCCCGTCCTCATTGAGGGGGACGTTAAAATCGACGCGGACGAGGACGCGCTGGCCGGATACCTTAATGTCGTTGAGCGTCAGCTTATTCATGCGCGGCATGGGGAGAATCCAAAAGTAGCGACGGCAGGACAACACGCCAAAGGGAGAACGAACCCATGTCGTTCTCCCCTTAGCTGCGAAGTAGTCGGTCGAGCGTCACGCTGGCTGTTGTGCCAACGCCATGAGGCGCTCCACAGCATCCACGGTGCGGCTCGCATAGCCCCACTCATTATCGTACCAGCCAATCAGTTTGACCATTGAGCCGGACGCCATGGTCGACGGGGCGTCGAAGATGCACGAGTGTGGGTTGTGGATGATGTCCACTGAAACGAGCGGCTCCTCGCTGTACTGCAGGATGCCCTCCAGGGGCCCGGATGCAGCGGCGGACTTAAAGGCCGCGTTTACGTCGTTGATGGTGACGTCCGCATCCAAGGTGGCAACAAGGTCCGTCACAGAGCCGTCGGGAACGGGGACGCGCATGGCCATGCCGTCGAGGCGGCCTTCCACGTGGGGAAGCACTTGCTCCACCGCTTTGGCTGCGCCGGTCGTCGTCGGGATAATCGACTGAGCGGCCGTGCGGGCACGGCGCAGATCCTTGTGCGGACCGTCGACGATGTTTTGCGACGAGGTGTACGCGTGAATGGTCGTCATCAGCCCGCTCTTGAGCCCGAAGGCGTCGTCAAGTACCTTCACCATCGGGGCGAGGCAGTTCGTCGTACAGCTCGCATTCGAGATGATCTCCTCATTGCCTGTGAGGATGTCGTCGTTGACGCCGAGCACCACGGTGGCATCGACTTCGCTCTTGGCTGGGGCTGAGATCACGACTTTGCCCGCGCCCGCTTCAAGGTGTTTCGACGCGCCGTCGCGGGTCCGGAAGATGCCTGTCGACTCCACGACGACGTCGCAGTCGAGGTCGCCCCACGGCAGCTGGGCGGGATCTTTCTCGTTGAAGACCGGGAAACGGTCGCCGTCCACGATGAGCGCGCCGTCTTCAACGGCCACGTCGAAGGGCAGGGTGCCGTGTGCTGAGTCGTACTTCAGCAGGTGGGCCAGCGTGTGGGCGTCCGTCAGGTCATTGACGCCAACGATGTCGAAGGTGTTCTCTTGCCGTTCCAGGATCGAACGGAAGACGAGGCGTCCGATCCGGCCGAAACCATTGATTCCGAGCTTGATGGCCATGACAGGGTGTGCAAGTTGGTCGTTGAGAGAGTGGCGAAATGGTTCGTGCGTGAGCGAACACATGGAGAGGACTTCACGCTAGAGGTACACCGCATATGTACGAACCTCAGGGCCGAGGGTCCAACCTCCACCTGAAACTTAATAAAAACTGTGTGCAAAAACGTAGTGAAGTGAGGGGGGGATGCGGCTGGGGGAAACGAACCCGATGCGGTGCGTTAAAGCGCCTCGGTGAGCCGGCTGTACATTTTGATGCTCCGCTACTTATCATACCGAGCTGTATCGAAGCGGTGAGCACACGCGGTGTGCGTCCGTCGGCGGTCCCTCATCTTATCCCATATTTTCGTCTATCACTCGCTCGTCATATGTCTGCGCTTCAAACATCTCAGCAGCCCCAGACCAAGCCGTCGTCCCGCAAAGAACTCCGGGAAGATCGCATGGTCACGCTCTATGCCAAGGCCTGGCTGTTTTTTGAGGAGAACCGCACCCTGGTTTTTGGAGCGCTAGTGGGGCTCGTGCTACTTGCCGCCGGTGTGGTGGGCTACCTGTACTACCAGACCCAGCAGCAAGCAGCGGCCGAGCAGGATCTGGCGCGCATCGTCCGCACCTATGAGCAAGGCAGTTATCAGGCCGCCCTGGATGGTACCGGCGACGCAATGGGACTGCTCGCCATTTCGGACAACTACAGCGGCACACAGGCCGGCAACCTCGCCACTTACTACGCGGCTGATGCCCTCTACCGGCTGGGCGAATACGATCGGGCGCTAGAGCTTTTCCAAGAGTACGATGCCACGGAGGATTTCATCGGGGCGAGTGCTCTGGCTGCACAGGCCGCCATCTACGCCAATCGGGGCGAGTTTGACCGGGCGGCCTCCCTGTACGTCGACGCCGCCGAGCAGTATCCCAATAGTCTGACGACGCCCAAATACCTGATGAGTGCTGGCAAAGCCCACGAAGAGGCGGGTGACTACGCTGCTGCAATCAACGCCTACCAGCGCATCGAAGACGAGTACTCGGAGTCTGGCTTCGCCCAACAGGCCCCCCGCTACATTGCCCGCGCTGAAGCCCGTCAGGCCGACGCACCCTGAGTGGTGGACCGGTTGCGCTTCCCCCACTCACCGCACAAGCTCCTGCTTGCATGGCTGCTACCATCTTAGTCGTTGATGACGAAGCGAGCATTCGCCGTACGCTCCGCGAAATCCTGGAGTACGAAGAGTATAGCGTGGAGGAGGCCGAAGATGGCACCCACGCCCTGGACACCCTCCGCGCGAATGCGTTTGATCTGGTCATCCTCGACGTCAAGATGCCCGAGCCGGATGGGATGGACGTACTGGCGGTAATGGCTGAGGAGATGCCGGATGTCCCGGTGCTCATGATCTCCGGCCATGGCACGATTGAGACCGCTGTGGAGGCCACCAAGCTGGGCGCCTTCGACTTCATCGAGAAGCCGCCGGACCTCAACCGCTTGCTCGTCACCGTGCGCAACGCGCTCGACCGCGGCGAACTGCAAACCGAAAACCGCCGGATGCGGCAGACGCTCACCGAGCAGCAGTCGAGCGATCTGACGCCGATTGTGGGAGAGAGCGGTGCCATCGAAGAGATTAAGAGCACCATCGACCGCGTGGCGCCCACCGAGGCGCGCGTGCTCATCATGGGTGAAAACGGCACCGGGAAAGAGCTCGTCGCCAAGTGGGTGCACCACAAATCGGCCCGCCGCGATGGCCCCCTGGTCGAAGTCAATTGCGCCGCGATTCCGAGCGAGCTCATCGAGAGCGAGCTGTTTGGCCACGAGAAAGGGGCCTTCACCGGCGCCACGCAACAGCGCATTGGCAAGTTTGAGCTTGCCAACGGCGGGACGCTCTTCCTTGACGAGGTGGGGGACATGAGCCTCTCTGCGCAGGCAAAAGTGCTCCGCGCTCTTCAGGAAAATAAGATCGAGCGCGTCGGTGGCGATCGCAGCATCGACGTCGATGTACGGGTGGTAGCTGCGACGAACAAGGATCTGATGGCCGAGATCGAAGACAACAATTTCCGCCAAGATCTCTACCACCGCATTGGCGTCATCCTAATTGACGTGCCACCGCTGCGCGAGCGGCGAGAGGACATTCCTGTTATCACGAACTATTTCGCCGACCGGTTGGCACGCCGCAACGGGCTCGCGCCCAAGACTCTCACCGACGACGCGTTGCAGCGGCTCAAGCGATACGACTGGCGCGGGAACGTACGGGAGCTCAACAATGTGATCGAACGCCTCATCATCCTGAGCCGGGGTGATACCGTTGAGGCCAGCGATGTCGAGCGCTACATCGGGCCGGGGGCCGACAGCAGTGGGCCAGGTCTGTCGCTCATCCATGAGTTTGACGACTTCAGCGACGCCCGCGATGAGTTCGAGCGCATCTTCATTGAGCAAAAGCTGGACGAGCACGACTGGAACGTGAGCCAAACAGCGAAGACGATCGGGATCCAGCGCTCCCACCTCTACAATAAGCTGAACAAATACGGGATCGAGCGCGACGAATAAGTCTGTCGCACCGTCCTTTGTGCGCTGCTTACGGGTGCGCCCCTCGGCGGT
>CAYFQN010000182.1:0-6160 GCA_964345285.1 uncultured Rhodothermales bacterium | reverse complement strand
GCTGCCACGATGCGCGTCATCGTCTTGCGGAACGGCGCCGCGTCGATATCCTGCTGGAAGACGGTGCGCGACGCATCGCCGTACTTGTCAACGCAAACGCGCGCTAGGCTCTTGGCCGTCCCCGAAGAGGCTACGATCATCGCCACGTCGTGCACCCGAGCCGCAGCAATGACGGGCTCCAACTCTTCCCGATAATGCGTCCGAAGCGCCGTTTGCTCGCCGTCGCTCTCTGGATCGGAACGCACAAACTGCTCCGTCATGCGGGCCGCCCCCAGCTTGAGGCTCGTGGCGAAGGGCACGCCCTCCTTCGTGCTCACGATGAACTCCACCGAGCCACCGCCGATATCGACGATCAGCGTCGGCTCGGGCATGTCGACGGCGCGCTTGACGCCCTCGTAGATGAGCCGCGCTTCCTGGCTCCCGCTGATCGCCCGGATCCGGATGCCGATTTCTTCACGCACCCGCTCGATGAACGCGCCCCCGTTCTTCGCCTCTCGGATCGCACTCGTCGCAAAGGCCAGATACTCCTCCACATTCCACCCGCTCGCCAGCAGATGAATGCGGTGGAGCGCTTTCATTCCCCGCTCCATGGCGTCATCCGGCAGCACGCTCGACAGCAAGCCGCGCTGCCCGAGCCGCACCATCTCTTTCATCCGGTCGACGACGCGGAAGGTACCGTTCGGGTAGGCATCCACGATGACAGCGTGAAACGAGTTGGTGCCTAAGTCAATGACACAGACGCGCGCTGGTGCAGTGGGCGCGGCCGACTCGTGCGTCTCAGGCAGGATGAGACAGGCGGCGTGCTCGTGCGGTACAGAGGACATGAACGGACAATCAGGGCAACCCAGAGAGAGGATCAGTGCGGATGAGCTATGATACGGCAGCCTGCCGCATAAATAAAATGAGCGCACTACCCATCCACGGCAGCCCCAGCAAACTGGGCCGCGATGCGCTCCATCTGCTGCCGCATCGTGCCTGGGTCGAGCGACGCGTCCCACCGCACCTGTGCCACCTCGTCGCGGTGCACATACAACCAGTGCGCGAGCAGTCGGATCTCGTCCACGTCGCGCTTCGAGTACCGGCCGGGAGGGGCCGCCGACGGATCGAAGTGATGTGCCAGCCGCGCCTCCAGATGAGCCCGGTCGTCCGCCGGAAATGGTACGGTGGCCGTGTGCGACTCCACGGGCCGGCCGAAGCGGATGATGAAGCACTGCACGGCGTCGTCGTCGGGGGCGGGTAGCACGGCGACGGCGTTGTGCTCCAACACGGGCGCCGCGATAGCTTCCTGCCGGTCCATCATGCGCTCAATCTCGTCGTGCCAGTCGCGAAACGCAGCGGCCTGTTCGAACTCCAGGTTGGCCGAGGCCTGCTGCATCCGCTCTTGCAGCGCGTCGAGCACGGAGCGGTCCTGGCCCGTTAAAAACTGGCGGACGCGGGCGACCTCCTCGGCGTATGCGCCGTTATCTCCTTCGCAGGGCGCGGTGCAGCGATCCATGTCGGCGTAGAGGCAGCGCTGGCCGAGGCGGAGCTTGGCGTCGTCGCACTCGCGCAGCCGGTAGAAGCGGCTCGCCACTTCCAACACCAGCTCGGCCTGATCGCGGTTGCGGAGCGGCCCGAAGTACTCGGCCCCGTCCTGGTCGATCGTATAGCTCCACGACAGCTTCGGCACGTCCTCCGACGGGTCGAGCCGGATGAAGGGCCGGCCCCGGTAGCGGCGCTGCGCGCGGTTGTAGCTCGGCTTGTGCTTCTTGATGAGCCGCGACTCTAGCAGCAGCGCCTCTAGCTCGGTCTTGGTCGTGGTCCACTCTAACCGGCGCATCTTCTGCATCAGCTTGCGTCGCCGCGCGCTCAGCGACTCGATGCCGCTAAAGTAACTACGCACACGCGCAGACAGCCGCTTTGCTTTGCCAATGTAGAGGATCGAGCCGCGGCTGTTTTTGAAGAAGTACACGCCCGGCCGCTCCGGCACGTCGGGCAGGACCTCATCGCGCACTGATTTCAGATGGTTTGGGGTGCGGCGGACCTGCCGGTAGCTCCGGTTCTGAAACGTTAGCAACTCGTCGACGGTCTCGATCTCATGCTCAAAGGCGAGCTGCGAGACGAACTGTTGTAAGATGGTCGCCGTCGCCTCGGCATCGCCCAGTGCGCGGTGGCGGCCGTTGACCTGCAGGTTGTAAAACTGGATGAGGCGCGACAGCCCCTTCGACTTAAGGCCGGGCAAGAGCCGCCGTGCAAGCCGCAGCGTACACAGCGTGTCGACGTCCAGCGCGGGACCGCCCGTACGCCCCAGCTCGGCGTTGATGAAGTTGCGGTCGAACGATAGGTTATGCGCCGTGAAGATGCCATCGCCCAGAAAGGCGAGGTAGTCCGGCAGCACCGCGTCGATGGACGGCGCGTCGTACACCATCGCCGTGGAGATGCCTGTGATCTGCGTGATGCGCTTCGGGATGGCCCGGTCCGGGTTGATGAGTTGCTGGAAGGTGTCAACGACTTCGCCATCGCACAGCTTCACCGCCGCCAGCTCGATCACCCGATCCGAGCTCGGGCTCGTCCCGGTCGTCTCGGTGTCAGTCACGACAAACGTGGCGTCGGCGATGTCCATGGGGGTTTGAGTTACGCGTTACGGGTGGTGGGTTGCGCGTTTTTCGTTGAACGTTGAACGTTGAACGTTCCAACGTTTCACCCTACAACCTATTTTTCGTGTGCGGGGTCGAGGTGGCGGAACTTACGCTCCAATTGCTCCAGGTACGGCAGGCCATAGTTGAACTCGTACAGCGCAGCTTCCCAGGAGCCGTACTGCGCGTTCGGGAGCACGATCCACCGCGAGCCCCAGAAGCGCGCGTACGTCTGACTGAGTCGCTGCCGCTCGCCGACCGCGGAGTCGGCGCCGGGCGCGAAGTCGCCAAAGTTGTCGCCGATGAGCAGGAGAATGCGATACCGATCGGCCAGGAATTGGCGGCGCGGCGTCTTCGAGCCGTCCCACGCGGGCCGCTCGTTCTGGGTGAGGAGCAGATCTTCGTCGGGGCTCAGCGGGAAGTCGAAGAGCCGCAGGTTGTCGCGCGTGGCCTCCTCGACGGCGTGATCGCGGTTCGTCAGGTAGATGACCTCCACGCCCATCCGCGCGGCGGCCTGCGTGAAGGCCACGGCCCCGGGCACGGGCGTCGCCTTCCGCTCGCGGACCCATGCGTTCCAGCTTGTGCCATCGTACGTCGCATTCTGGCGAATGAGCCGCGCCTGGTAGGCCGCATTGTCGAGCACCGTCTCGTCCACGTCCAGCACCACGGCCGGTGGCAGGTCGCGATACGCGGCACTGCCCCTCTCGGCCTGCTCGATGGCGGCGGTCCACGCCGAATCGGCGAGCGCGCGCTGTAGCATCACCTCGGCAAGCGCATAAGCCTGTCGCGTCACCCCGCCATACTCGACGGCCGTCTGCGTCCAGAGCGTGCTGTTCAGCGTCGGGTCGCTGAACTCGGCGACGATCGCCAGGCTGTCCGCCCGCGTCATCGGCGCCTCGGCGGCCGGGCGGGTGGTAGAGCAGGCGGCCGTAGTCAGCGCAAATACGAGCGTGAGCCCAGCAGCCCACCACCGGGTACGAGAAAAATCTGAGCGAATCATCAGGAAGCGGTAAATGTCGAGGAAAGCCGGCGTCGAAACATCGCAATATACACCACACGCTCCCTTGCTGTCCGGTCGGCTCAACGTCCCCGTCAGCTTTTACCAATAATTACAGACCGATCGGCCAATGGCGCCCCCGGTGCTCAACCCGTCACTCAGTCGATGCAGAGGCGGTGCTTGCGGCGCGGCCGAGGTGCTCGTCGAACCAGGCCAGGATGCGGGGCGTGACGTCCATCAGTAGCTTGGGCTCCCGCGGTCCGTGCGGCGTACGCGGGTAGAGGACCATCTCGGTGGGCACACCCTGACGATGCAGCGCTCGGTAGAACTCCTGCCCCTGGCGCGTCGGCACGCGGTCGTCCTCGGCGCCGTGGAGCACCTGCGTCGGCGTCGTCACGTTGTCGATGCGATAGATGGCCGAGTGGCGCTCGTACGTTGCGTAGTCATTCCAGAACTCGCCGCCCATGTGGCCCACGAGGTAATCGGGAATGTCGGTCGTGCCCACCATGCTGATGAGGTTGGGCAGCCCCGCCCCCATGCTGGCGGCCTGGAAGCGATCGGTGCGGGTGACGGCGAACGACGTCATGTAGCCGCCGTAGCTCCACCCCATCAGCACGAGGCTGTCGGGGTGCGCCACGCCGCGGTCGACCATCAGGTCCACGCCAGCCATCAAGTCCTCGTAATCGCCATAGCCCCAATCCTCGACGTTCGCGTAGCGGAAGTCCTTCCCGTAACCGGTGCTGCCGCGCGGGTTCGGGCGGAGCACGGCGTAGCCCTGCTGGGCGAACACCTGGGTCATGTAGATGCCGGGCCCGCCCGTGAACGAGCGGCTGTATACGCCCGCCGGCCCGCCGTGCACGCTGAGGACGAGCGGCACGCGGTCGCCGTCTTCGTAGCCCACCGGGTAGGTGATGAGGCCTTCGACCTCCATGCCGTCCGGCGCCGCCCACGTCAGCACTTCGGTCTCGCCCATCGGCGGCCTCGGCACGTCGGCGTGCAGGTCGGTAAGCTGGTGCCGCTCGTACTCGCCGATGGTGGTAAGATGCACGTCGGCGGGCGTGTCGGTGGTTTCGTACGCGAATGCCATCCGCGGCGCGTTGGCGGCAAGCGACAGATCGCTGTGGAGGCCGTCGCCCTGCGTGATCGGCTGCGGCGCGGCGCCATCGGTTGGCACGGCGAAGACGTGGCTCGACGTGCGCACCGGCTCGCTAATCAGCACGGCCTGGCTGTCGCCCGTCCACCCGAGCAGGCTGGAGCTGCGGTTGGGCGTCTCGGCGAGTTTCTGCGGCGTGCCGCCGGCAGCTGGTACCGTGTACACGTCGTTCAGCCCCACCGGCTCGGGCTGGCCACCCTGGCTCAGAAACGCGATGGTCTGCCCGTCCGGCGCGTAGTGCGGGCTGGCGTCTACGCCGGGCCGCTCGACGAGGGCGGTGACGGCGCCGCTATCCGCCGGGACCGTAGAGATGTCGGCCTCCGTGAAGCCCGTGTTGATCCGTGGATTGGGCTGGTGGGCGAAGACGATCGTCGCGCCGTCCGGCGACCAGTCGAAGCTGCGGATGTCGAACGCCCCGCCCGTGAGGCGCTGGACCTGACGCGTCGTGTCGTCGGTCTCGGCAAACGTGGTCGTGTACAGGTGCGTGAACCGGAATTCTTCGTTGACGACTTGCACGTCCCGCTTTTCCCGCTCGCGCGCTTGCTCCTCTTCCGACTTCGGATCGGTCATCGTGTACGCGATGGTCGATCCATCGGGCGACCATGCGAAGCTGCCGACGCCCGTCTCGGCGTCCGTCACCGGGAACGCCTCGCCCCCTTCGATGCGCATCGCCCACACCTGCGTCTCGTTGGAGCGGGCAGACCGGAAGGCGAGGTACTGCCCATCCGGCGAGAACTGCGGGTCGTACGCCGAGTGCTCGCCGCGGGTGTACTGCACGTTCATCGTCCCGTCGGCGGAGGCCACGTGGATGTGGCTCCGATATTCGGACTGCTCGCCCTCCATGAGCGGGGTGCGCACCACGTAGGCCACCAGCTCGCCATCGGGCGACACGGCCGTGCCCCCGATCGCGCGGTATTGCATGCTGAGCGCGGGCGTCCACGCGGTGTCAGCGGGTTGTGCCTGACCCTCGGAAGAATAGGTACCGACCAGTAGCGCGCACAGCGCGACGGTTAGCGCACGGACAGAAACGAGACGCGTCATGGCAAACCGGATTGGTGATGGACAAAGCTGAGTGCTGTGCACCAAAAAACCACCCTCGACATCACTTTGTCAATCAGCCCGCTGCGCGTCGATTCGTTTTTGTACTCCGCATCCTCACCTCGCTTGATTCGCGGGGTGGGATTCTCGACCTTGACGTCCTGGAGCCGCTTTCGCCCATGCGCCGGGCGCGGCGGCTACATCTGTGCTCTGCTTGTTGCACTCAACGATTGCCATGATGTCTCGACTTCGCCTGTGGCTTCTCCTTCCCGCCCTGTTGCTCCTTCCCATCGCCGCTGCTGCGCAAGGCACCCAACTCCTCCGCGAGCCCACGGTGAGCGATCAGCACATCGTCTT
>CAYFQN010000181.1:3628-6204 GCA_964345285.1 uncultured Rhodothermales bacterium | reverse complement strand
CCTCCATCGCGTCGAGGTCAATCGTCCCGTTCTTGTAGGGGGTATGGGCCGCCGACGAGATGCACGCCTGACGGCTTGTCTTCAGCTGCACTTCGACGGGCCGGCCACTCACCCGCACGATGAAGTGCAGCGCCTTATAGCCGCCCGGAAGCTCATAGTGGTTCTCTTCTTCAAGGACTTCACCCAACGCGCCGGTGCGGATCTTCGCAGCGGCCTCTTTCAGCGTCTCGTAGTCCGCGGTTACGAGCATGACCCCGGATACGTCGGTGATGCCCTTCGGTCCTTCGAGCCGCTTGCGGCGCAGCTTGTTGATGATGCTGTAGGGGGTCTTGGTGCGGCTCTTTACCGTGCCCTCGCCAATCCGGGCGAGGCGCCGCCGCGCCTCCTGCGTAGCCGCGTCGAACTCGTCCCGCACCTGGAACAGCTTGCCAAGCTCATCGGAGAGGCGCACCTCTTCAATCGTCTCGGTATCGCCCGGCGTGAGCGGGTGTGGGTCGTCGGCCGTAGGGATCGCATCCCCATCGAAGTCGCTGAAGATGCCCGGGTAGTCGCTCTCGTCCAGAAAGGCCGCCGGGTTTTCCCGGATGTCCTCATCCTGTAGGATTTCGGCCTGCCGGCTGAGCGCATCGAGCACGCGCTGACTGCGCCCAGTCGGGTTGCTCCGGTCGGCCGCCGCCGGCTCAAAATCAATCCGATCAAAGCCGTTTTCGTCGAGCCAATCTTCGGCGCCGCCCGCGGTCCACCGCGCTGAGTCGAACCGGATGCTCTGCACCTTCGTCCGGCCGCCGCGCGGTCCCTTCCGCGCGGTGATCCCGTACACAACGTCGATCCCTTCCCCGAACTCATCCTTTTTGCGGCGAAGGTCTTCGAAGCGCCCCGGCGAGGCGATGCGAGCAGTATGTTCGGTCGGATACGGCATGGTTAGCTGGTGAGTGCGTCTTGCAGCAACTGCTTAATGTCGTCGAGCGCGGACTTGGCCGCGGCCGTGCTCATGGTGCCTTCGAGCTCCTCGGGCTCGGCGTCCGGTTCCGGGTCGGGCTCATCCCGCTGAGGGGGCGCCTTCGTCCCAAACAGCTGACGAATCGCTTCTTCGTCGCCCATCATCGCCTGCGCATCGGTGGAGCCTGCGGGCGCGATGTGCTGGCGATTGGGCGAGATCACGAAGGGATCTCCGTCCTCATCGGTGAAGCCGGTCCGGCTGTTCACATTGCTCCACTCCGGCCACTGGGCTATCGCCTCGGCGCGCAGATCGTCCGCAGCGCGCCGCACGTCGTCCGGGCTCCCGTCGTGGCTAGCCGTCAGGTAGCCTTGAAGGCGCCCCTCGACGTCGCGGGCTTCCTGGACCACCGTGTTCGGCGGCAGATCCGGTCGGCTCTGCGCCATCGCCACCGGCCGCGCCGCCTCTACTGCCTCCGGCGCTTCATCTTCCACCAATGGCACGCGCTCATCGTCTTCGGTTGGGGTTTCGCCCGTGGCATCGGTGTCCTCGTCCGCCTTGTCGCTGCTTTTTGGAATCGAGGGGTCATACTCGCCGCTCTCGGTAAGGCGGGCGAAGATCGCTTTGCACTGATCGGTCTGCGGCGTCTCGCTGCAATCGGGGTTCTCGCGACGAGCACGGTCCATTGTAACATCTTCGCCCACCTGGTCGGCCGTCATGGGAATCTCCATCGCGGTGAGCTCGGCGTACCGGTTCTTGGTCGTCTCGGCCACGTGAATCTTGCCGTGCTCCCCTTCCAGCGGGTAGCAGTGAATCACCACGTCCATCATGTGCGGCAGGTACGTTTCGCCTTTCGGCTGGCCCTTCGCATTGGCGTGGGAGACCGCGATGAGTCCAATGCCCCGCTCCCGGATCTTCTTGATGAGGTCCTGGGCGCGTTTCGAACGGAGCGACAGGGCCGACACCGAATCGATGACTAGAAACTCGACGCCATACTCGTCCAGCGCCTCTTCCAGTTCGTCGGGCGTGCTAAAGTCACTGATGAGCAGCGCCGGGTGAGTCGCCCCAATCCGCTCGGCGCGGTCCCGCACTTTCTTGTCCGGCCCCTCCTCCCGGCTGGCGTAGAGCACCGTCCCGCCGGCCGCGAGGGCGTGCTTCACGAGCGCTCGCGCCAGACCGAGCGCAAACGTAGACTTCCCAGACCCCTCCGGCCCCCACACGTAGATGCCGGCCTTCCGCTCGATAGGACCGGCCAAGCTGCCGTAGGGCTCACGGAGCGTGATCTCGGGAAATTCCTTGTCGGCCAGTTCATCACTGGCGACCACGTTCATCATCGGTACGCGAGGTGCGTTAGGCGAGATGGATTAGGCGAGGTAGTTGGCGTAGACGTAATAGAGCGCGCCCGCTCCCAGAGCAAGGACAGCCCATCGCGGCAATGCAGCCTGCGTGGGTGCGCTGGCCTGTTTGGGTGCAAGATCAGCCGGCCCGGGGAAGGTGCGCGGGGCGCGGGCGAAGCGCAGACTATCCATGGCCTCAAGGAGGCCGAGCTTGTTGGCCGGCACCTTCGCGCTCACGAGCGCGCCGGCCGAAGCCGTAATCGACGCCCCAACCTCTTTGAGGTCACTGACGAGCGATGCGG
>CAYFQN010000181.1:0-3528 GCA_964345285.1 uncultured Rhodothermales bacterium | reverse complement strand
AAGCGAAGCACTAGGTTGATTGCCTCGGCCGCAAGGTCGCGGGGAGCATTCATGCCAGCGTCGTAGGCGCCTGTCATATTGGTTGTGCCCTCGTCAATGATCTCGTACTCGACGTCAATGGGCTCGCTGTAGGGTGTTGACATACGCGGTGGGGCTTAGGCGAAACGCTTTCGCTTCTTCGCCTCCTGCTTCGATTCAAAGAGTTCAATCTGTCGCTCCCCGAAATAGTGGGCAACGAGCGCAGCAATGGCCCCCACCGTCACCGCCCCGGTGTCGAGCACCGACATCAGGAAGGTTTCGAGATTGGTGAGGTCGACATCCCCCAGCGCAGCGTTGAGGATCAAAATGATCATGGCGACGATAGTGCGTCCGTACTTGGCGAAAAACATGGTTCAGGGTCTCTATTTGAGGAGGGTGCTAAAGGCGCCGGCGATAGCATCGCGGTTCTGAACGGCGACGTAGGCGCCGGTGCCGAGAAGTGCCCATTTCACGAATGGGCGCACAGTCGCAGCAACGGTTTCTTCGACCGGGCCAGCGGCATCCCTCTGCTCGCGGGCACGGGTTTCAAGCTGTCCGAGCCGATACGCGCGGCTCTGCGCCAGGGGGGTCAGCGTCGTAGTCGTATCGAGGTTCGTGTCAGGATCATGGAACTCAAACACGACGCTCTGCCCGCGATCTGCGTCGGGAAGGACAAGCACCGCGGTCTGCCGGCACGGGACGATGCCTGACTTGATAAACCCGAGGAAAAAGTACCCCTGCGGGTCGAAGTAGCGCGCAGTGAGGATTTGGCCACTCACTGCATCGCGCACGACGAGCAGTACGTCCGGGCAGTAGAGCGCCGCGTTGGTCATGGCATCGACGGTAAGCTCCGCGCCGCGCGGCGTCCACGCCACGCTCTTCACGTCGAGCCGTAGGTTCTGCCCCGGATCGTACATCTCCTTCGCGCCCAGGCCCGGATGTGGAGCGGTTGAGTTCATGGCAGCCAAGTCGTCCAGTGGGTGGACAGATAATCAGCGGTTAGTCAAGCACAAAGCGGTTCAGTGCCCAGAGGCCAGCCACCAGCGCACCGCCCGTCAGTGCGATTTCAGAGGGCTTCATGCCCATGATGGTCGCTCGATTCGTCCTCGCCGGCAGCCCCGAACGGGCGAAGCCACTCTGCATCGCACTGTTGTATGCGTCCGCATACTCCTGCGGCGACATGCGAAACGCCTGGACCAAGTCGGGGGCTGTGTTGATCGTTTCGAGGAGGATGTTCTCCCAGGAGACGTTTCCGCCAGTGGTTTGGATGCTGGACTCCTTTGGTCGCTCTTCCGTGGATTGCCCAAGTCCCCGATGCTGCACCGGGCCGGCTAGCGTAGTCCCTGTGGGTTGCATATCGCTGATCCAAAATGTTTTCCTTGAAAGAATGCGAGGGTTCGGATTCGGGCCAGGCACGTGCGGACGTGTCGCATCGAGCCGGCCAACGGACCCATCGTGACGCCGGTACACGACATACACGTGGTCGTATTTCTCCGGATGGCGCTGCGCGATGATCTCAAAACCCGACCTCACCCCAACTGCCGATAGAAGGGCCGCTGCCAGCACGCTCATCCCATCGCAGTCAGCGTACCCCGCCCGAATCACACGATCCGGGCTCTGTAATAGCTCGACGCCATCGGGATCGAGCACATACCGGATGTTATCCCGGACCCACCGATGAACCGCCTCCGCAATCGGCTGTGGCCGTTTCATATCGGTGATCCGGCGCGTAATCCGCACCGCAAGGTTGCGAACCTTGGGCCGTGAAGAGTACCGCCGTGTCAGCAGGGCCATCTGGCGCACTACCGCTTCGACGTCGGAGTACTCTTCGCGACCATAAAGTACATCCCCAAGCTGACGGCGGGGGCCGTCAGCCCGGGGGGCGCGGGTATTGCCACCCGCGAGAGCCATTACCAGTGGTAAACGGCTCATGTGGTCTCTCTAAAGCTGCTGTTTGTAGTAGGCGAGCACGTCCTCCACCATCGCTTGGACAGGCGGCTCGGGATCGTGGCCGGTGGCTGCAATAAGCATGTTGGCTGCTTGCTTGGCCGGTAAGCGTTTAAGGGCCAGTTCAGCCTGGCTTCCTTCGTCGACGTACCGTCGCAAAAGAGGGCGCACCGCCTCTCCAACTTCTTCTACGCTCAATCCGGCATGATGCGCATGGTGCCCCAACGCGGCCACCATACTGGCCCAATCGCTAATGGTGAGCTCTCCATCGGATTCGATGTCACCGATTACATCGTCGAGTGTCGCCTCATACTGTGCGTGGTCGAGCTTGCCAGCGGCCACAGCGAGAACCTGACCGACCAAGAAACCACATCGCTGATCCCGACTCATTTCGTGGTATTCGAGCGCTTCATTGGGGGTGGGCGTCTCGGTCATAGCACCGTCACCAGTAGTCACAGGCTCACGAGAATCTTGTGAGGGTCGAGGGTGCAATTCGGAATGTGCGGCCCCGTTCGGGACGCTGCCCCTCGAAGGGGCGTGGGTGTTTGCGGCTGCTAGCTGTCGGCCTTTTTGCCGCTGATCAGATTGGGCGTTTTCACTCCCGCCGTCTACGCCTCTGCCGTCCAGTCGCCGCATAACCTGCGAAAAGATGGTCGGAAAGTTCTCCACAACCGTATTCCACACTTGGTTACCATCCCCGTGGCCAGTGCTGCGAAGTTGGCTCTCGATGTACAAATCTGTTTTTTCGTCGCGCAGGCTATCCATCTGCCGCCGCATCTGCTCAATTTCCTGGCGATGTTCACGGCGAATCTGCTGCAACTCCTCGTGCTGTCGCCGCCGCAATTCAGCCAGCTCATCCTCAACATCGCGGCGCTTCTGCCGCTCAGCCTCGATCCTATCGTCACGGAGCTTTATGCGCTGCTCGAAGTCCTCGCGCAGTTTGGTCATGCGCCGTTCGTGCCGCTCCCGAACCAGGGATTCATGGGAATCCTTCGCCTTCTGCTCCATGATATCGGTTGGCCCAGCCGGCCGGCTCCCTCCGCCCCCGACGCCAACGTTGACCATGATCTCGTGCGCTTCACCCCTAGCGATTGTGTGAATGGCGACACGCTTCTCAAAGCCCGGGATTTCTTCCCGAGCGCGCTCAATGGTAATCGGGTCGTCGCTGGGGATGCGCGCCAGGTAGATTTTTTGACTCTGGCGTTTCTGAAAGACAGTGCCGTGGAACGGCATACCGGCCAGCACCTCTTCGGCCGTACAGGCGACCTTGGCGGCCGAGCCATTCGGGGTGGTATGTCCGATAATTTGCGTGCTCATCGCTGCTCCGCACGCCCCACTGGAATGGCTAGTTTCGGTATTTTCACGGCCTGGGGCGGGTTGCGCCCCATTGACATGGGCGTAGTGAGATCGCCACTCTCCGGCTAACTATGGCGGCTCTCTGCCCCTGCACTGCGATGCAATCGAGCAAGACGAATGTCGACCCATTCATGGCGTGATGGACATTGATAGCCATTAAAGGGCACGGAGGGGCATTGAAGGCCTGTGACGTGGGTCGCTCCGCTG